>CAVKMX010000029.1:0-20760 GCA_963657295.1 Clostridium sp. CAG:302 | reverse complement strand
CACCGCTAGGTCCTCGCACGGAGTGAGAACGTCCCCAGGACGGACAGCTCCGCCGGGACCCGTCGCCGGCGGGCATCGGTACACTAACTGCGGCAGGCCTTCCGCACAGCCGCGCGGGCAAAAAGTCCTTGCAAAGGGCCGGGAAACGCGGTAACATATGGATGTTTAAATAGAGTTGACATTGAGAGTGGGCCTTTCCGGTCCACTCTTTTTCGTGAAGTACCGCGGACCTGCTGCGGCACAGGAAGGGAAACATGGCGAAACGGAAGGAAATTGAGGAAATGGTGGAGCAGCTCCTGGAGCCCATCGTGTCTTCCCGGAATCTTCGCGTGTACGATGTGGAGTACGTAAAGGAAGGACAGGAGTACTATCTGCGCGCATACATCGACAAGGACGGAGGCGTCACCATTGACGACTGCGTGGATGTGAGCCGGGAGCTTTCGGACGCACTGGACGATACGGATCCGATTCCGGAGGCGTATACGCTGGAGGTCTCCAGCCCGGGACTCGGAAGGACACTGAGCAAGGACCGGCATCTGGCAGCCAGCATCGGCATGGAGGTGGAGGGCACGACCTTTGTCCCCTATGCGGATAAGAATAAGAAGTTCGAAGGCGTGCTGAAGGCCTTCGACAAGGAGAGCATCACCATCGGCAGAGAGGACGCAAAGGGGAATCCGCAGGAGGATCTGGTCCTGCCGCGCAAGGATGTGGCAAAGCTCCGTTTGAAGGTTGCATTCTGACGGATGCGCCTTTCTCTGGGGAAAGGCGGCGCGTTGTCCTTTTCAAACGGAAGAATACCGGGGGTCCCGGATAAGAGTGTGCGCCGGAGACGGCACGCTGCGGCGCCTGCGGCAGAGACTGCAGGAAGCGCTGCGGTATTAGGAGGTCATCATGAATGAAGAACTGAAAGTTGCAATGGAGGTGCTGGAGAAGGAGAAGAACATCAGCGCCGACACCCTGTTCGATGCCATTGAATCTGCGCTGGTCATTGCCTGCAAGAGCAATTTCGGCAAGACAGACAACGTCAAGGTCGAGATGGACCGGGACACCTTTGAGTATCACGTCTGGGCAGAGAAAACCATTGTGGCCTCCGACGACGAGGTGGAGGACGATCAGTACCAGATTACGGCAGACAAGGCGAAGGAGCTGCACATCCCGGGTGAGATCGGCGAGGTGGTGCGCGTGGACTTCAACAGCAAGTCCTTCGGACGGATCGCGACGCAGATTGCCAAGAACGTGATCCTTCAGAAGATCCGCGAGGAAGAGCGCAACGCGGTCTACAACTATTTTGAAGGAAAGCTCAAGACGGTGGTCACCGGTGTAGTGCAGCGGCAGGTGGGACGCAGCTGGACCGTGAACCTTGGGACGATGGAAGGCAATATGAAGGCAGAGGGCATGCTGAACGAGAAGGAGCAGGTGCCCACGGAGAACCTTCGCGCAGGCGACCGCATCCGCGTATATGTGGTGGATGTGCGCAAAACGGCAAAGGGCGGCACCAGAATTCTTGTATCCCGCACGCATCCGGACCTTGTAAAGGGGCTGTTCGCGGAGGAGGTTGCGGAGATCCGTGACGGCACGGTGACGATTGAGAGCATTGCCAGAGAGGCCGGAAGCCGCACCAAGATTGCCGTATGGAGCAACAACCCGAATGTGGATCCGGTCGGCGCCTGTGTCGGCCTGAACGGAACGCGCGTCAACAATATTGTGGAAGAGCTCGGCGGCGAGAAAATTGATATCGTGAACTGGGATGACAATCCGGGCAACCTGATCCAGAATGCACTTTCCCCTGCGAAGATTGTGGCTGTTTTCGCCGATCCGGAGGAGCACAGCGCCAAGGTCGTGGTGCCGGATTACCAGCTTTCCCTTGCCATCGGACGGGAAGGTCAGAATGCACGTCTGGCGGCCAGACTGACGGGATATAAGATTGACATTAAGGACGAGACGCAGGCCAAGAATGCGCCCGGCTTCCGCTATGAGGACTACATGGACAGCGATGAGGAGGAGTTCGAGTACGTGGACGAGAACGGCAACCCCGTCGATGAGAACGGCAATCCGCTGGACGTGGATGCCTACGAATCCTATGAGGAGCTTCCGGAAGAGAGCGATGAGGAGATGACAGAGGAAGAGCTCACGGACGCTCCGGAGGAGACCTTTGAGGCAGAGGAGCCGCTGCAGGATGCCGGAGAGGCGGCAGCGGAGGAGCTTCCTGCCGGAGAAGAGGCGCTTTGATGCGGCCGGCAGCACCAGCCCATCCATAAACGGACGCCGCAGACAGCGGCAGAAAGGCCGGCATACATGCCGAAAAAGATTCCGATGCGCACCTGCATTGGCTGTGGTGCATGCAGAGATAAGAAAATGCTGATCCGAGTGGTCAGACCGCCGGAGGGCGGACTCCTGCTGGATCCGTCCGGAAGGGCCAACGGACGCGGCGCCTACCTGTGCCGCACGCCGGAGTGTCTTGAGAAGGCCCTGAAGAGGAAGGCCCTGACGCGGGTCTTTCATACAGAGATATCCGGGGAAACGGCGGAACGCATCACGCAGGAGCTGCGGGAATATCTGACGGAGGGTACCGGATGAAGAGAGAAACGGGAAATGCCGATCAGAGTGCGGTGCATCAGAAGGTATACCGTCTGCTCGGCCTTGCCGAAAAGGCGGGACGGGTGAAGAGCGGGACCTTTCTCACGGAAGAGGCTGTCCGGACCGGGAAGGCAGAACTGGTTCTTCTGGCCGCAGATGCGGAGAAGAACAGCCGCAAAACGGTGACGGATAAATGCAGCACCTACCATGTGACGGTGTGTGAATACGGAACAAAGGAAGAGCTGGGAGCGGCAATGGGGAAGGGCCTCCGGTCCTGCGCTGCCATAACCGATGCGGGATTTGCGGAAGCCATGCAGAAGCTGCTGGGTCTGCAGGAGAAAGAAATGAGGGAATGATGGCGAGAATGAGAATCAGCGAAGTGATAAAGAACTATGGTGTAGAGAAAGGCGAACTTGCCTCTTTCCTGATGGGACACGGCATTGATGTCAGGACGGCCGACAGCTTGAACGAGGAAGCCGTGAAGCTGGTGGAGAAGCACTTCGGCAGAAAGGATGCCGCCAGGACCCCTGCCGGGGAAGGGACGGCGGAAACGGCAGACGGCAGGAAGGTCGTCCGGAAGGTAGCATCGCCGGTCAAGAAGAAGAAAATCATCATTGTCACCGGCGGCAATGCAGGCAAGCAGCACAGTGCCGGCGGGTATTCTGCAGGCGGCCAGGGAAGAGGCCGGCAGGCAGAGGCCGGCAGCAGGGCGCCGCGGGCGTCCCAGGGCACGGCGCAGCAGGGTGCATATCGTCCGATCAAGCCAAAGACGGCTCCGTCTCAGATGAGCACGGACTACCGGAAGCCGGCAGAGATGAAGGCGGCCCCGGCCCGCACCAAGGCGGCACCGGCCGCGGAGAATCCGCAGCAGCCGGTACAGGAAGCACCGGAGGCAAAGGAAATCCGGAATGTGCAGAGCGGCGCAGCCGTGAGCGCAGAGAACACGCGCGTGACGGCAGAGGTAAAGGCAGCGCCTGCAACGGAGACCCATGGAGAAGCGGCCGTCAAGGCAGCACCGAAGACGCAGCCGGTGCAGCAGGGAAGCGCAGGACAGGCAGAGACTGCCGCCGCAGAGCCGGAGAAGGCCGCAGCGGGACAAAGACCTGCGGCAGAGCGCCGGACCGGGAAGACGCCGGAGAGACAGGAAAAGGCTCCGGAGCAGAAGGATCGTATTCCGTCCATCAGCGACGGCATGCCGACCATCATCATTCACAAGCACTATGACGGCTACGGCTCCTCTGCAGCCGGCGGGAACGGCCGCAGCGGTCAGAATCGGAACGCCCAGGGAACCGGGAGAACCGGACAAAGGAGCGGCTACGGGCAGAATGCCGGACAGAACCGGCGCCCCGCAGGAGCCGGAGACCGGAACGGGAGCAGGCCTTCCTATGCCGGCGGACAGAATGACCGTGGCAGAGGGCAGGGCAGACCCGGTGCCTTTGCGGGGAACGGCCGCCCCGGACAGAACGGCCGTCCGGGAGCACCCGGCAGAGGCTTCGGCGGCGCCGGCAGCAACGGCGGCGGTGCATCGGATTTTGCCTCCAGTGCAGGCAATAAGAGAAGGAATTCGGCAGGCGGCGGCAGAGATCGGCACAACAAGAAGGACGTTGCCTTTGAGCAGAACGAGAAGAGAGAGAACCGGAACCGTTCCGGCCGCTTTATCAAGCCGGTCGTGGAGAAGCTGGAGGCACCGGAAGAGCAGATCAAGGTGATCACCATTCCGGAGAAGCTCACCATCGGGGATCTTGCAGAGGCCATGCACCTCAAGGCCGCAGAGCTCATCAAGAAGCTGTTCCTGGCGGGCAAGATGATGACCGTGAACTCGGAAGTGACCTATGAGGAGGCGGAGAACATTGCCGCCGATTACGAAATCCTCTGCGAAAAAGAGGAGAAGGTCGATGTCATCCAGGAGCTGCTCAGGGAAGAGGAGGAGTCGGAGGAGAATCTGACATCCAGAGCTCCCGTGGTCTGCGTCATGGGTCATGTCGACCACGGCAAAACCTCTATTCTGGATTTCATCCGCCATTCGAGGGTGACGGAGAAGGAGGCCGGCGGCATCACGCAGGCCATCGGTGCGTACACGGTTTCGGTTCAGAACCGCTCCATCACCTTCCTGGATACCCCCGGCCATGAGGCCTTCACGGCCATGCGTCTGCGCGGCGCCCAGTCCACGGATATCGCCGTGCTGGTTGTTGCAGCGGATGACGGAGTGATGCCGCAGACGGTGGAGGCCATCAATCACGCAAAGGCAGCCGGCGTTGAGATCATCGTTGCGGTGAATAAGATCGATAAGGCAGATGCCAATCCGGACAAGGTGAAGGAGCAGCTGTCCAAATATGAGCTGATCCCGTCCGAGTGGGGCGGACAGACAGAGTTCGTTCCGGTCTCTGCCAAGACCGGCGAGGGAATCGATGAGCTGCTGGATACCATTCTGCTGCAGGCAGATGTCATGGAGCTCAAGGCGAATCCGGACCGTCTGGCGAGGGGTCTCGTCCTGGAGGCCAAGCTGGACCGCGGCCGCGGACCGGTGGCAAACGTACTGGTGCAGAAGGGAACGCTCCATGTGGGCGACTTCATTTCTGCCGGACCTGCGTTCGGTAAGGTCCGCGCGATGATCAACGACAAGGGCAAGAACGTAAAAGAGGCCGGCCCTTCGGATCCCGTGGTGGTGCTGGGTCTTTCCGATGTGCCGGGTGCCGGCGAGGTAATCGTGGCACATCCGAACAACGATGAGGCCAAGTCCTATGCGCAGACCTATAAGGCGCAGCATAAGGAGGAGCTGGTAGAAGAGAACGTCATGTCCATGAACGTGGAGGATCTGTTCGATCAGAT
This sequence comes from Clostridium sp. CAG:302, assembly GCA_963657295.1. Taxonomy (GTDB): domain Bacteria; phylum Bacillota; class Clostridia; order Lachnospirales; family Lachnospiraceae; genus CAG-791. The sequence goes on along the minus strand of CAVKMX010000029.1, from coordinate 15,354 downwards.
GCGCGAGGGCAAGATGAAGGAGCTCGAGCTCATTGTCAAGGCGGACGTGCAGGGCTCGGTGGAGGCACTCTGCGGCTCCCTGCAGAAGCTCTCCAACGACGAGGTCAAGGTGCGCATCATCCACAGTGCGGCGGGCAACATCACGGAATCCGATGTGGATCTGGCGGCGGCATCCAACGCAGCCATCATCGGCTTCAACGTACATCCGGATTCCACGGCGAAGTCCATCGCCGAGCACAACGGCGTGTCCATTCACCTGTACAAGGTCATTTACCAGGCCATTGATGACGTCAATGCGGCGCTCAACGGCATGCTGGCTCCGGTATACGAGGAGAAGGTCATCGGTCATGCCGAGGTCCGTCAGCTGTTCAAATCCGGAAAGATCGGCAACATCGCCGGCTCGATGGTACTGGACGGCCTGATTGAAAAGGGCTGCACCGTCCGCATCACAAGAGACGGAGAGAAGATTTTCGAGGGCGGCCTGGCTTCTCTCAAGCGCTTCAAGGATGATGTGAAGGAAGTCAAGGCCGGCTACGACTGCGGCCTGGTCTTCGCCGATTTTGACGCCATGAATGTGGGAGATCAGATTGAGGCATACAAGATGGTCGAGGTGCCCAGAGAAGAAGTGATTGCCCGCAAGGAGAAGGAAGCGGCCAGAAAAGCGAAGGAAAAGGCATAAAGCCAGAGAGCATTACGGGACGATATGTGTCTGCTGATGCAGATTCCGCAAGGCCGCAGAGCACTGCATTCGGCAGCGCGCTGCGGCCTTGCCGTCCGTCGGAGGAGGCTTGCATTGAGAAAGAACAGTGTGAAGAACAGAAGAATCAACGATGAAGTCCGCAAGAGCCTTGCAGGCATCATCCGGGATGTCAAGGATCCGCGGATTTCGCCCATGACCTCCGTCATCGAGGCGGAGGTGGCACCGGATCTGAAGAACTGCAAGGTCTGGATTTCTGTTCTGGGAAGTGAAGAGGAGAAGCTGCAGACCATGAAGGGGCTGCAGAGAGCCTCCGGCTTCATCCGCGCAGAGCTGGCGCATCGGGTCAATCTGCGCAATACGCCGGAGCTGCATTTCATTCAGGATGATTCCATTGCCTACGGCGTGGAAATGGGACATCGCATCGACGAAATCAAGGCGCAGGATGAGGCGGCGGAGCGGGAACGCCGGGCCCGCGGGATCGACATCAACGATACCAGCGCCTATGCGGATGAGAGAGAGGGTGCAGAGGAATGAACATTCTGGAAGAGGTGAGGGGGTGCCGGACCATCGGCATCAGCGGTCATATCAATCCGGACGGAGACTGTGTCGGCTCCTGCATGGGGCTGGCGCTGTATCTGGAAAAGGCACTGCCGCAGGTCCGGGTCGATGTTTTTCTGGATGATTTTCCGGAAAGTCTGGGACACTGCATCAAGGGCGCGGAGAAGATCCGGCACAGCTGCAAAACGGAGGTCGGGCATTACGATGCGTTCCTCTGCCTTGACTGCGAGAAGGAACGTCTGGGAGATGCGCTGGATCTTTTCATGAAGGCGCGGAAGCGGATCAACATTGACCATCACAAGACCAGCAAAGGCTGCGGAGATGTCAACCTCATCGTTCCGGATGCCAGCAGCACCTGCGAGCTGGCCTATCTTACGATGGAAGAGGAGAGGGTTGATGCGGAGGTGGCACAGAATCTGTACGTCGGAATGGTGACGGATACCGGTGTCTTCGCCTATGCCAACACCAGCCGCAGGACCATGGAGATTGCGGGAAGGCTGATCACCTACGGCTTTGACTTCTCGGCGATTGTCCGCGAGGTGTTCTACGAGAAAACATACGTTCAGCAGCAGATCTTCGGCCGTGCCCTCCTGGAGAGCGTGCGGTTTCTGGACGGCCGCTGCATCGTCAGCAGGATTGACCGGCAGACCATGCGGTTCTACCGGGCAACCAGCAAGGATATGGAGGGAATTGCCTCGGAGCTGGTACACACCGAGGGCGTGTGCTGTGCCATCTTCATGTATGCCATCGAGCCCATGTCGTACAAGGTGAGTCTGCGCTCCACCGGCGAGGTCGATGTTGCGAAGCTGGCCGCGCTTTACGGCGGCGGCGGCCATGACCGGGCAGCGGGCTTTACCAGCAACGGCACCTATCACGACATTGTGAACAGCCTCTCGCCCCTGATCGAGGAGCAGCTGAAGGCAAACGGTGTGCTGGAGAACTGACGGCAGAGGGGCACATCGGAGAATTTCCCTGCGGGGATGGCAGTGACAGGTACGACACAGAGAGGACAGAATGGCGGCACGGGTGGAGAATCATTTCTGCGGCATGCTGGTGATCAACAAGGAGCAGAATTATACATCGAGTGATGCGGTGGCCAGGCTCCGCGGCATCGTGCATATGCGCCGCATCGGACACACCGGGACACTGGATCCCATGGCGGAGGGTGTTCTGCCGGTGTGCCTTGGAAATGCCACAAAGGTGGCGGAGCTCATCGCGGACAGGGACAAGGAATACGTGGCCAGGCTGCGGCTGGGCATTACAACCGACACCCAGGACATGACGGGAAGGATTCTCTCGCAGATCCCGGAGGAGGAGCTCCTGCGGCGGCTTTGCCGGAGCACAGCGGCGGACGGGGAGGAGCCGGAGCAGGACGGCAGTCTGACGCGGGAGGAGGCCGAGGCGCAGGCAAGGAGGAGAATTCTGGCGGCGGCGGAGCGGTTCACCGGCAGGATCCGCCAGATCCCGCCGATGTATTCTGCGGTATGGTCCAACGGGAAACGCCTCTATGAGCTTGCAAGAGAGGGACAGACCGTAGAGCGGCAGCCAAGAGAGATTTTCATCCGTGAACTGGAGGTGCAGAGCATTGCTCTGCCCTATGTCATGCTGCGGGTCGTCTGCTCCAAGGGAACCTATATCCGCACGCTCTGCGAGGACATCGGTGCGGAGCTTGGCGTCGGAGGGGCGATGGACCACCTTCTGCGGACCAGGGTCGGAGATTTTACGCTGGACCGGGCCGTGCGGCTTTCCGAGCTGGAGGAGAGCATCCGAAGGGAGGGATTCTCTGCCGTGGAAAAAAGACTGATCCCGGTGGATTCCTTTTTCGCTGGGGCACCGGCACTGCACGTTCTGGAAAGAGACATGAAATATCTGCGGAACGGCAATGCGCTTTCGGGAGACAACACGGCAGAAGGGGTCCTGCCGCACGAAGAACGGATACGGATCTATGATGAGAAGGGGAATTTTTACGCCCTCTACCACTATGAGGAGGACCGGCGCAGGATTCTTCCGACGAAGATGTTCCATGACACAGACTCCAGGGGAAACGACAGGCATCCATGCAGATCATAACGGATTTATCTCAATTTCATACGACGGTAAAAACAGCGGTCACCATCGGCAAGTTCGACGGGCTGCACCGCGGACACCGCAGAATACTGGAAGAAATTCTGCAGGATGACGGACGGGTTCCCTGCGTTGTGACCTTTGATCCGCTGCCGGAGGTGTTCTTCGGGAGGCTGGACGGCGGAGTCCTCACGACAAGAGAGGAGAAGCGAAGGGCCTTTGACCGCGCGGGCGTGGAGCTGCTGATCGAGCTGCCCTTCGGCCGGGATATGGCCTCCATGGAGCCGGAACGCTTTGTGACGGAGATTCTGCAGGGAAGGCTCCACGCAGGACTGGTGGCGGCGGGACCGGACCTCTCCTACGGGGACCAGGGACGCGGGGACTTTGCCCTGCTGCGGAGGATGGCGCCGAAGTGCGGCTTTGTCACAAAAGAGATCGGCAAGGTGGAATATAAGGGACAGGACATCAGCTCGACCCTGATCCGGAATCTGGTGCGGGAGGGACGCATGGAGGAAGCGGCGGACTGCCTCGGCGAACCCTATCAGGTTCTGGGGACCGTTCTCCACGGCAATGCAGTGGGCAGAACCATCGGAATTCCCACCGTGAACCAGATTCCCGAATCCGACAAGCTGCTGCCGCCCCGGGGCGTCTATTATTCGACGGTGCGCGTGGACGGCAGAGAATATCCCGGCATGACCAACATCGGCTGCAAGCCGACGGTGTCCTGCGCCGGTGCGGTGACGGTGGAAACGCATCTGTACGGGTATACGGGAGATCTCTACGGGCGAGTGATCACCACCTCGCTCCTGTCTTATCGGCGGAAGGAACGGAAATTCAGCGGAATGGAAGAGCTGCAGCAGACCATGGAACGCGACCTGCAGGCCGGCCTGGAGTTCCACGGGCTGTCGGCAGCCCAGGAAGACAGCGGAAAGAGTGCTCCGTGCATGGAGAGCTGACAGGGAAACGCACCCTCGTGGCCGCAGATGTGCTGCGGCGGGAAGGATAGAATTGGAGAACGGAAACAGGATGCAAAGAGAATGCGGCGACAATCTTATCCTCATCGGTATGCCGACCTCGGGCAAGAGCACGGTCGGCATCATCCTGGCCAAGGCACTGGGCTACGATTTCATCGACATAGACCTTGTGATGCAGAAGAAGACCGGGAAAAAGCTGCGCCAGCTCATGGACAGGCTGGGGGTTGACGGGTTCCTTGCGCTGGAGGAGGAGACGGCGCTGTCCCTGGAGTGCCGGCACACCGTCATTGCGCCGGGCGGCAGCATCATCTACGAGGAAAAGGCCATGGAGCATCTGCAAAGGCTCGGCAGAATCATTTATCTGGAGATTGATTATGATATGCTCAGCGAGCGCCTCCATGATGCCAGGAACCGCGGCGTGACGCTGCGGGAGGGGCAGACCATCGAGGATCTCTACCGGGAGAGGCTGCCGCTTTATGAGAAATATGCGGACCTGACCTTCAGTGAGAGGGGACATGCGCTGGAGGATATGGTCATGCAGATTGTGGCGGGGACCGCAGCTCTTCGGTGAAGAGCTGCCGCAGGAGCGGACGGAAGAGACTGTGGAGAAGACATTGCGCTATGTGCTGCGGGAGGAGGATCTGGAACGGACCGCAGGCGGCCTGGTTAATCTGGTGCTGAAGGAGTGCGTCCGCGTAACCGGGCATGAAATCAGCGGGGCGAAATTCCTTGACCGCGGGATCACCTGCGACGGAAGGCCCATCCGTGTGACGGAGCGGATGCAGCCGGGGCAGACGCTGCAGATCCGGCTGCCGGAGGATGCCGATGCAACGAAGCTGATCCCCGTCCCGGGAACGGTGCGGCTCCTGTATATGGACGAGGATCTCATCGCCGTGGACAAGCTGGCGGGAGAGGTGGTGCACCCCTGCCCGGGCCATTACACGGATACGATTGCCAATTATCTGACCGCATATCTGCAGGATGCGACCTCAGGGCTTCGGATCATCGGACGGCTGGATAAGGAAACCTCGGGCGTCCTTGTGTTCGCCCGAAACCGTGCGGCGGCGGCAAGGCTCCAGAGGCAGCGGCAGGAGGGCGGCTTCGTCCGCACCTATGAGGCAGTCTGCGAGGGGCTGTTCCCGGAAGGATGCAGGAGCGGGACGCTGGACGAGGATATGGAGAAGGTGCCGGGAGTTCTGATGAAGATGCGCACCTGCCGAAGGGGAACCGGTCTTCGCGCCGTCACACACTACGAGGTCGTGGGAGAGGATCCTGCAGCCGGGCGCTCTCTCCTGCGCTGCCGCATTGATACGGGGCGCACGCATCAGATCCGTGTCCATCTGGCGGAGGCGGGGCACCCCCTTGTGGGGGATACGCTGTACGGCCCGGGGGCAGAGGAGAACGGTGATCACGTCAAATCCATGGCCTACGGCGATGGCCATGCACTCTTACATGCGGTATCGGTGGACTGCCGCCAGCCCTTTACGGGAGAGAGGCTCCGCATCGAGAGCCGCTGGGAATTGACGTTGCGGCAGATTCCGCTTCAGAGTAGAATGAAATGACTGATGCGCGGAGACGGCGCGGAATCGTTTACGAAGAGGACAGGCAGCGCATAGGCAGGGATGCAGATGCAGGCACAGGAAGGGCGGACAGCATGACGAATCTGGAAGAGAGATTGAGAGAACGCAGTTATCCCGGACGGGGGATTCTGGTTGGGAAGTCCATGGACGGACGAAAGGCCGTGATCGCCTATTTCATCATGGGCCGCAGCGAGAACAGCCGGAACCGCGTGTTTGTAACAGAGGGAGACGGGATCCGCACGCAGGCCTTTGATCCTGCCAGAATGGAGGATCCGAGCCTCATCATTTATGCGCCGGTGCGGGTTCTTGGGAACAAGACGATTGTCAGCAACGGAGATCAGACGGACACCATTTATGAGGGCATGGATCATCAGCTGACCTTTGAGCAGTCCCTGCGGAGCCGGGAATTCGAGCCGGACGGACCCAACTACACGCCGCGGATCTCGGCCGTGCTGCACATTGAGCAGGGGTGCTGCAATTATGCCATGTCCATTCTGAAGACTGATGCCGGGGATCCGGAGACCTCGCTCCGTTATACCTTTGCCTACGAGAACCCGAAGGCAGGAAGGGGACGCTTCCTTTCCACCTATGAGAATGACGGGAGTCCTTTGCCCTCCTTTGCCGGAGAGCCGCTTTCCTGTGAGTTCGATGCGGATTTTACGGGCAGCATCGATGCGTTCACGAACCGCATCTGGGCGGCTCTGAACGAGGACAACAAGGTATCGCTGTTCACGCGGTTCATCGACCTTGCATCGGGGGAGACAGAAACCAGAATCATCAACCGGAACGTCTGATGCACCGGAAGGAGCAGGCGTGAAGCGCAGTCAGACAGTCAGAAAGGATGACCTCATGAATTCGATGGAACTGAAATACGGATGCAATCCCAATCAGAAGCCGGCCAGAGTGTACATGGAGAACGGCGGTGAGCTTCCGGTTACGGTGCGAAACGGCCGCCCGGGATACATCAATCTCCTGGATGCCTTGAACGGCTGGCAGCTGGTCTCTGAGCTGAAGAGAGCGACCGGGAAGCCGGCCGCGGCATCCTTCAAGCATGTCTCTCCTGCAGGAGCAGCGATCGGCCTGCCGCTGTCGGACATCGAGGCAGCCATCTACTGGGTGGCGGACATGGGAGAGCTCACTCCCCTGGCCAGCGCCTACGCGAGGGCAAGAGGCGCAGACAGAATGAGCTCCTTCGGGGATTTTATCTCCCTCTCCGATCCGTGCGATGCGGCGACGGCGAGACTGATCCACCGGGAGGTTTCCGACGGCGTCATTGCTCCCGGGTACGATGAGGAGGCACTGGAGATTCTCAGGAGCAAGAAAAAAGGCAATTACTGCATCCTGGAGATGGATCCGGAATACCGTCCCGCCCCGGTGGAGCACAAGCAGGTCTTCGGCATCACCTTTGAGCAGGGACGCAACGATCTGACCATTGACCGGGAGCTCTTCCGGAACATTGTGACGAAGAATAAGGAGCTTCCGGATGCCGTGATGGATGACCTGGCCATCGCCATGATCACGCTCAAGTATACGCAGTCGAATTCCGTCTGCTACGTCAAGGGCGGACAGGCCATCGGCATCGGGGCAGGGCAGCAGTCCCGCATTCACTGCACCAGACTGGCCGGTCAGAAGGCCGACAACTGGTGGCTTCGCCAGTCGCCGAAGGTTCTCTCTCTTCCCTTCCGGGAGGATGTGAAGCGCGTGGACAAGGACAACGCCATTGATCTCTACATCGGGGATGAATACGAGGACCTTCTGGAGGAGGGGAGCTGGCAGAGAGTCTTCACCGAGAAGCCGCCGGTGTTCACCGCAGAGGAGAAGAAGGCGTGGCTGTCGCAGAACACGGATGTGGTGCTGGGGTCGGATGCGTTCTTCCCCTTCGGCGACAACATCGAGCGTGCCTTTAAGAGCGGCGTGAAATATGTGGCGGAGCCGGGCGGATCCGTCCGCGATGACAACGTGATTGCGGCGGCGGATCGTCATGACATGGTGATGTGCTTTACGGGCATTCGTCTGTTCCACCATTAGGAGACGGAGATACGACATGCGGGTTGGTACAGGTTATGATGTGCACAGATTGACGGAGGGCCGCAGATGCATCATCGGCGGTGTGGAGATTCCGTATGAAAAGGGCCTTCTGGGGCATTCGGATGCGGATGTGCTGCTCCATGCCGTTATGGATGCGCTGCTGGGTGCGGCAGCTCTGGGAGATATCGGGCAATGGTTTCCGGACTCTGACCCGGCCTGGGAGGGAGCGGACTCTGTAAAGCTCCTGGTGAGAGTCGGGGAGCTCCTTGCGGAGCGGGGATTTCTCATCGAGAACATCGATGCCACCATCATCGCGCAGGCCCCGAAGATGCGGCCGTATATCGATGCGATGCGCAGGAACATCGCGGCTGCCCTGCAGCTGGAGACGGAGCAGGTCAGCGTCAAGGCAACCACCGAGGAGCACCTTGGCTTCACCGGACGGGGGGAGGGTATTGCCGCCGAGGCAGTGTGCCTTCTGACCTCCCCGAGGGACCTGATTGCACAGCAGATCGCACTGAACACCGAGGGAATGGGCGGCTGCGGGGGCTGCCCCGGCTGTCAGCAGTGACATCGGAGCGGCTGTCGGAATTGCAGGTAAGGAAGACCCTCTATGGGGATGATACAGACAATAAGAGAAGAAATAGCGATCATAAAGGACAGGGACCCGGCGCTGCACAGCATCTGGGAGGTTTTCCTGTACCCGAGCTTCTGGGCGATTCTGGCGTACCGGAGAGCGCACCGGCAGTACCTGAAGGGACATTTTTTCCGGGCCCGCTGGATCTCCCAGAGAAGTGCACGGAAGACGCGCATCGAGATTCATCCCGGTGCGCAGATCGGAAAGGGCCTGTTCATCGATCACGGAACCGGCGTTGTCATCGGTGAGACGACCGTCATCGGTGACAACTGTACGCTGTACCAGGGCGTAACGCTGGGAGGTACCGGCAAGGAGCAGGGCAAGCGCCATCCGACGCTGGGCAACAATGTGCTGGTCGGCGCCGGTGCCAAGGTTCTGGGGTCCTTCCGGATCGGAGACAATTGCCGCATCGCGGCAGGAAGCGTTGTTCTGCAGGAGGTGCCGGCCAATTCCACGGTTGTGGGCATTCCCGGGCGGGTGGTCAAGACCTTCTCCGGGAATTCGAAGCTGGGAAGCGGATGCGACGATCTGGATCAGGTCAATTTTCCGGATCCGGTGCGGATCGACATCGAGTGTCTCAACCGCGGTCAGACGGCGCTTACCAATCAGCTGATCGCGCTGCAGGATGAGATCCGTGAACTGAAGGCACAGCAAAGGAAACGGGAGGCAGGGAAACATGGCAATTGAAATCTACAATACCGAGACCAAGAGACTGGAGGAATTCAAGCCGATCGAGGAAGGAAAGGTCAGCATGTATGTCTGCGGCCCCACGGTATACAACCTGATCCACATCGGCAACGCGCGGCCCATGATCGTGTTCGATACCGTTCGCCGTTATTTTGAATACAAGGGCTATCAGGTGAATTACGTCTCCAACTTCACGGATGTAGACGATAAGATCATCAAAAAGGCAAACGAGGAGGGCGTGGACTCCGCCGTCATCTCGGAGCGCTATATCAGGGAATGCAAAAAGGACATGGCAGACCTGAATGTGCGGCCGGCCACGACGCATCCGCAGGCCACGCAGGAAATTCAGGGAATGATCGACATGATCCAGACGCTGATCGACAAGGGTTATGCGTATGCGGTCGAGGACGGAACGGTTTATTTCTCCGTGCGGCAGGATCGGAGCTACGGAAAGCTCTCCCACAAGAATCTGAACGACCTTCAGTTCAACATGCGGGGAATTGCCGTGTCCGGAGAGGATCAGAAAAGGGATCCGCTGGATTTCGTTCTCTGGAAGCCCAAGAAGGAGGGCGAGCCCTTCTGGGAATCCCCCTGGTGCCAGGGACGCCCCGGGTGGCACATCGAATGCTCGGTGATGTCGCGCAAGTATCTGGGGGAGACCATTGACATCCATGCAGGCGGGGAGGACCTCATCTTCCCGCATCATGAGAATGAAATTGCGCAGTCGGAGTGTGCAAACGGAAAGCCGTTTGTCCACTATTGGATGCACAATGCCTTCCTGAACATCGACAACCATAAGATGTCCAAGTCACTCGGCAATTTCAAAACCGTGCGGGACATTGATGCTCAATATGATCCGCAGATTCTGCGGTATCTGATGCTGAGCGCCCATTACCGGAGCCCGCTGAATTTCTCGGCGGAGCTGATGGAGTCGGCAAGAGCCTCGTATGAGCGCATCGTGAACTGCATGGAGAATCTGAATTTCCGGCTGGCCAATGCCGAAAAGGCCGGGAACGGAGCAGCCGTGACGGACGCGGAGCGGAAGGTGCTGGAGGAGGCAGAAGGCTGCCGGGCCGAGTTCGAAAAGGCCATGGATGATGATTTCAACACGGCCGATGCGCTGGCCGGCATTTTCGATCTGGTGAAGGTGATCAATACCGGCGTTTCCGAGAGCTCCTCGGCGGAACTGATGAAGAGCCTCAAGAAGGAGCTGGGAGAGCTCTGCGATGTGCTGGGGCTGATTACAGAAAAGAAGAGCAGTGCCACGGAGGATGAGACGGCCTGGATCGAGGAAATGATCGCCCGGCGCACAGCGGCGAAGAAGGCAAAGGATTATGCCGGAGCCGATGCAATCCGTGACGAACTGAAGGCAAAGGGCATTGTGCTCGAAGACACTCGCGAAGGGGTGAAATGGAAGAAAATCTGAGTCAGGCCGGCGCGCCGGAGAGTGCGCGGGAGATTCCGGAAGAGGGGCAGCTGCCGGGGCAGAATTTCCGCCGGGAGATTCTGACGGTGTTCCCGCAGAAGGCGGCGGATATCCGAACCTATTCCCCGCTTGCCCTGGCCTTTCTGGGAGACGGCATTTATTCGGCAATCGTCCGGACCATTGTGGTCTCAAAGGGAAACCGGCAGGCGCAGAAGCTCCATGATGCAACGGGGAGACTGGTGTCGGCCAGGGCGCAGGCCAGGATCGGCGATGCCATCCGGGAGCTCCTCACCCCGGAGGAGGAACGGGTTTACCACAGGGGGCTGAACGCCAATCCGGGACATCATGCCAGGAATGCCAGCATGGACGAGTATCTCAAGGCAACCGCACTGGAGACGCTGTGCGGATATCTGTACCTGCAGGACAGGACCGGACGCTTCCTGGAGCTCCTGCAGGAGGGAATGCAGAGGGCCGGAATGGATTGGAAGAAATAAAGGAAAAAGGAAGAATACGGGATGGACAGAAACGGGCACAGGCTTTCGAACCGTAAATATGCGGAGCAGCAGCAGGCAGACAGGGAAGCCGGGATCAAGAAGGGACAGAAGAAGACGGAAAAGGCGGGCACCGACGGACAGGAAGTGAAAAAGCAGGGGAGCCGCCGCAGGGGAAGCCGCGGGCAGAATGCGAAAAAGGATGCGAAGAAGGATGCGGATTCCTATGTGAACTACAAGCTGGACGACAACATCGTGATCGGAGAGAACGAGAGCCGCGCGGAGGGAAGAAATGCGGTCACCGAGGCGTTTCGGAGCGGTCGGACGGTGGACCGGCTGTATGTGCTGGACGGGTGTCAGGACGGTGCGGTCAACACCATCAAGCGCGCAGCCGCAAAGGCAGGGACGCCGATCAAATATGTCTCCCGGGAACGGCTGGATCAGATGTCGGAGACCGGAAGCCACCAGGGCGTGATCGCCGTGATCGCGGCGTATCACTATGCCGAGATCGAGGATATGTTCGCACTGGCGGAGGAGAGGAAGGAGGATCCCTTCTTCATCCTGCTGGACAACATTGAGGATCCGCACAATCTGGGAGCCATCATCCGGACGGCGAACATTGTCGGCGCCCACGGCGTCATCATTCCGAAGGACCGCGCGGTCGGCCTGACGGCGACGGTGGCCAAGGCCTCGGCGGGGGCCTTGAATTATACGCCGGTCGCCAAGGTGACCAATCTGAGTGCCACCATTGAGGAGCTCAAGGGCAGGGGAATGTGGTTCGTCTGCGCAGACATGGACGGCGAGCCGATGACGAGGCAGAACCTGGTGGGCTCCATCGGACTGGTCATCGGCAATGAGGGGGACGGAGTCTCCCGGCTGGTCAAGGAGAAGTGCGACATCATCGCGTCCATTCCGCAGAGGGGACAGATCAATTCCCTGAACGCATCGGTTGCGATGGGGGTGCTGTCCTATGAGATCCTGCGCCAGAGGAGTGTATAGTGCGGCATTTTGAAGATACTGCAGATGAAGAGCTGATTGTCATCAGTCGCGGCGGAGATTCCGCTGCGACTGATTTTCTCATGGAGAAATATAAGGGCCTGGTCCGCAGCAAGGCGTCGAAGCTCTATCTGCCCGACGGCGGAGACCGGGAGGATCTGATCCAGGAGGGGATGCTGGGGCTGTTCAAGGCCCTGCGCGATTACGACGCGCAGAAGGGAACCTCCTTCGCCACCTTTGCCGGCCTGTGCATCACGCGGCAGCTGTACGCAGCCATCGAGGCGGCGGGAAGGAAAAAGCATCAGCCGCTGAACGAGGCCGTCTCCTACGATGCCGTCCTGATGTCCCGGAAGGAGACGGACGGCGGGGAACGGCCGGATGCATACCGCACGGGGGAGAGCTGCCTGACCATGCTGGCCTCGGAGGAGGAGGACCCGGAGAACCGGTACATTCTGGAGGAAAGCGGACGCGAGCTGGAGAAGGACATCCATGAGGTGCTCAGCCCCATGGAACGGGAGGTGCTGGAGCTGTATCTGGCGGATTGGGACTACATTGCCATCGCGGAGAAGCTGGGAAAGGACCCGAAATCCACGGACAATGCGCTGCAGCGGATCAAGGCGAAGGTGCGGCGGCTGTTAAAGTTTTGACGTTAAAAAGTTGACACAGTTTCCTCTTGAATGCCCTATTTTGTGACGATATAATGGAAGCGCTTTCACAGGAAAGAGAAGGTGCAACCGTTTGCAAGGAGGAGAGAGAAGCCATGTCATTCATTGACGGAATTAAGGAACGCGCGAAAGCGAATGTGAAAACCATCGTATTGCCGGAGGCGGAGGACGAACGCACCATTCGTGCGGCCGCAGAGATTCTCAGCCAGAAGATCGCCAGACTGATCCTGCTGGGCAATCCGGAGCAGATCCATGCCGATGCGAAATCCTACGGCGTACACGTGGCGGATGCCGTGATTGTGGACCCGCAGAACAGCCCGGAGAAGCTGGAGAAATATGCCAACCTCCTCTATGAGATCCGCAAGAACAAGGGAATGACACTGGAAAAGGCCAAGGAAACTCTGCTGACGGATTATACGACCTACGGCGTGATCATGGTAAAGAACGGCGAGGCAGACGGCCTTGTGTCCGGCGCCTGCCATTCCACGGCCAATACGCTTCGTCCCGCACTGCAGATCCTGCGCACGGCACCGGATGCGAAGATGGTCTCCGGCTTCTTTATTATGGATGTTCCGAACTGCGAGTACGGTCATAACGGCACCTTTATTTTCGCAGATTCCGGTCTGAACCAGGATCCCACCTCCGATCAGCTGGCGGACATTGCGAATGCCTCCAGCAAGAGCTATCGGCAGCTGGTGGCCGACGATCCGAAGGTTGCCTTCATTTCACACTCCACCAAGGGCTCTGCCAAGCATGCGCTGGTGGATAAGGTAGTGGATGCGGTCCGCATCGCCCATGAGCAGTATCCGGAGCTGGTGTGCGACGGCGAGCTGCAGGTGGACGCGGCCATTGTTCCCTCTGTTGCAGCCTCCAAGGCACCGGGCAGCGAGGTGGCCGGACACGCCAATATTCTGGTGTTCCCGAACCTGGACTGCGGCAACAATGCCTACAAGCTGGTACAGCGCCTGGCGAAGGCTGATGCCTACGGCCCGATGCTGCAGGGCATTGCCAGACCCGTGAATGACCTCTCCAGAGGCTGCTTCTGGCAGGATATCGTGGGTGTTGTGGCTCTGACGGCGGTACAGGCGCAGTAATTGCGGCAGAGATACGAGGCGCGGCCGGACGGTTTCGGCAGGAATCCGTCCGCGGGTACGGAAGAAGGACAGAAAGAAGGATAGTATGAATATTCTGGTCATTAACTGCGGAAGCTCTTCTCTGAAGTTCCAGGTGATCGATACACAGACCAGCGAGTGCATCGCCAAGGGTCTGTGCGAGCGGATCGGCATTGACGGCGCGATCACCTACGAGAATCTTCGCGTAAAGAGCGGAAAGATCAAACAGCAGACACAGATCGAGGATCACAAGAAGGCCATCAGCCTGGTGCTGGATGCTCTGACCGATGTGGGAACCGGCGTCATCCGGTCCCTGAAGGAGATCGGCGCGGTCGGCCATCGCATTGTGCACGGCGGCGAGAAGTTTACGAAGTCCGTGATCATCAACGATGAGGTCATTCAGGCCATCCGTGAGGTTTCGGATCTGGCTCCCCTGCACAATCCGGCGAATCTGACCGGCGTTCTGGCCTGCCAGGCCCTGATGCCGGACACCCCCATGGTGGCGGTATTCGACACGGCCTTCCATCAGACCATGCCGGCCAAGGCCTACATGTATGCCATTCCGTGGAAATATTACGATGCGTATAAGATTCGCCGCTACGGCTTCCACGGCACATCCCACTCCTATGTTTCCAAGGCAGTGGCCGCGTATCTCGGCAAAAAGCCGGAGGAGCTCAAGACCATCGTCTGCCATCTGGGGAACGGTGCCTCCGTGTCTGCAGTGGAGTACGGCAAATGCGTGGACACCTCGATGGGACTCACGCCTCTGGAGGGCCTGATCATGGGAACCCGCTCCGGCGATCTGGATCCTGCCGTTGTGGATTACATTGCCGGCAAGGAGCAGATCACGGCATACGAGGTGGACCAGATTCTGAATAAGGAATCCGGCGTCTATGCGCTGTCCGGCAATCTTTCCTCGGATTTCCGCGATCTGTGGAATGCAAGACATGAGGGCGACAAGAAGGCCGCACTGGCACTGGATGCCTGGGCCTATCGTGTGGCAAAGTATATCGGTGCATACACCGCTGCCATGAACGGCGTGGATGTCATCTGCTTCACAGCCGGCATCGGTGAGAACGACGTCGAGTCCAGAAAGCTGATCTACAGCTATCTGACGTATCTGGGCATCGAGTTCGATGATGAGAAGAATGCCTCTGCCAGAGGCGTTGTCGCTGAGATTTCGAAGCCGGAGTCCAAGGTGAAGGTGATCGTGTATCCCACCAATGAGGAGCTCGCCATCGCACAGGAGACCCTGGAGCTCGTATCCGCGGAATAAGATGAGCCGCGGGACAGACACGGATCGGCGCGCCGGGAAACGCAGCTGCAGTTCATTCGCCCGCCGGTGACGGGTCCTGGCGGAGCTGTCCGTCCCGGGGACGTTCTCACTGCGGGCGGCAGAAAAACGCTTGACAGCAGGGACACACTCCCATATAATCAAC
>CAVKMX010000028.1:0-20779 GCA_963657295.1 Clostridium sp. CAG:302 | reverse complement strand
CCAGGACGGACAGCTCCGCCAGGACCCGTCACCGGCGGGCGTCTGTACAGTAACGGGCATTTCTCCTTGCATTCGGAGCCCTCACTTCTAATCGGACGTCTTTTCTCTTATAATGATGCCGGTACTGTGCATCTGCAGAGAAAAGAGGAAGACGAACCGATGAACGAGAAGGAATTCTATATCACGGACGACGGAGTGCGGCTTCACGCCAGGCTGGATCGTCCGGAGACAGAGGAAAAGGTGCCGCTGATGCTCCTGTTCCATGGCTTTACGGGGCATATGGAGGAGGAGCACATTATAGCGGTGATGGAGACGGCGGTGCAGGAGAACATCGCGGTTCTGCGCGTTGAGCTCTACGGCCACGGCGGGAGCGACGGCGCCTTCGAGGATCATACGCTGTACAAGTGGGTGAGCAACGGACTGCGGGTGATCGATTATGCGCAGCATCTTGATTTTGTGACGGAGCTTTACCTTTGCGGTCATTCTCAGGGCGGCCTGCTGGTGACGCTGCTGGCGGGGATGTGCCCGGATGCCTGCAGGGCCCTGATCCCGATGTCGCCGGCGCTGATGATCCCGGAGACGGCGAGGAAGGGGAGCCTCCTTGGCTTTCCGTTTGATCCGCAGGTGATTCCGGAATATCTGGACTGCTGGGATGGGAGGAAGCTCCGCGGAGACTATGCCCGTGTTGCGCAGACCATCCATGTGGAGGACGAGATTGCCAGGTACCACGGACCGGTCTGCCTCATTCACGGAGATGCCGACAGCGCCGTTCCGTATGACTGCTCCGTGAAGGCGGCAGCCCAATATGAGAATGCACAGCTGCGGACCATCGCCGGTGCCGACCATTGCTACGGAGGGTATATTGAGGAGCTGTGTACGGCGCTCCGCGGATTTTTAAGAGAAGTGAAGTGGTAGAACGGCCAATCCGGCGCGGGAAACGATGGTACTGGCGTTTCCCGCGCCGGATTGGTTCTGTGACGCACTGCATCGGAAATCAGTCAAAGGTAAGAGCGATCTTGCGGATGGACGGATCGTGCGTGTCCGCAAAGTCAAAGGCGGCCTGTGCGTCGGTGAGCTTAAAGGTGTGGCTCACTGTGCCGTTTAGATCCACCTTGCCCTTCTCAATCAGGTCAATGACGGTCTGGAACTTGTGATTCTGCAGGCGGCTGCCCCGGACATCCAGCTCCTTGCTGGTGATGACGAACTGGTTGATTTCATCCGGCGCAACGGAGAATCCCATGGTGATCACGCGGCCGGCGTTCCCTGCACATTTGCAGGCGGTCAGGAAGCTACCGCGGAAGCAGGCACAGTCGATGACGACGGTGGGACCGTAGCCGTCCGTGAGCTCCCGGGAGCGCTCGATGACATCCTCCTTCCCGGAATGGATGATGTCCGTGGCACCGTTCTGCAGGCTCTCCGCGAGCTTGTCCTCCTCAATGTCCACCATGATGATCTTTCGCGGACTGTAGAGGCGGGCGATGCGCAGCATGCTGCTGCCGAGAGCACCGGCACCGATGATCATGAGGGTGTCCTCGAATTCCAGCCGGGCGCGGCTGCAGGCCTGCACGGCGATGGTCGTAGGTTCAATCATGATGGCATCCCGATCGCTCAGGGAATCGGGGAGCCGATAGACATCGCTCTCCGGAACCGCCATGTATTCACGATAGCCGCCGTCAAGGTGCACGCCGCGGACGCGGAGGTTCTGACACACATTGGGACGGCCCTTCCGGCATGCGTAGCAGGTGCCGCAGGCGGTGACCTGATCGATGATGACGCGGTCGCCGACCGCGGCCTTTGTCACATTCGGACCGATCTCTTCAATGACGCCGACCATCTCGTGGCCGATGACGCGGGGGTAGGTGGCGGCGGCATTGGTCCCGTGATAGATGCCGATGTCGCTGCCGCAGATGCCGGCAGAGGTCATCCGGACCAGAACATTGTTCTTCTCATCCAGCACCGGCCGGTCCATATCGATGATGCGAAGATCATTCGGCTTCAGAATCTGAACAGCTTTCATACTCTTTTCCGTTCTTCCTCCCATTCTCCTCCGGTCGGAATCAATCGCCGCTCACGCGGACAACGACCTTCATATAATGACCGGGATTCTTCTCAATATCCACGATGGTATCCGGAGCCTCGTCCATGGTGACGGTTTTGGTGAGGATCTTCATCATATCGACGCGGCGGGAACGGATCAGCTCGAGAGCCTCCTCGAATTCACCGGCACTGGTGCGTGCACCGCGGATATCGATTTCCTTTTTGGTGATGATATCCGTCGGGAGGCTGGTTTCCTTTTTGGGCCAGCCCGTCAGGGTAATGCGGCCGGCATGGGATACGAGATCCAGCGTCTGGCGGATGGCGGGATTGGCGCCGGAGCACTCCATGACCTGATGTGCCATCTCTCCGCCGGTGATCTCGGCAATGCGCTCTGCCGGATTCTCGGTGCCGGAGTTGACGACATACTCGATGCCGAGGGTCCGGGCGAAATCAAGGCGCTCCTGGACGAGATCCAGCAGGATGGCGTGCGCGCCGTAGGCCTGCGCCACCATACCGGCTACGAGACCGATCGGGCCTGCGCCGATGATCGCACAATATTCGCCGGCCGTAAGGCCGCCGCGATGAATGCCGTGGAGACTGATGGTCAATGGCTCTGCCATGGCGGCCTGCTCCCAGCTCATTCCATCCGGAATCCTGATCAGCATGTCGGCAGGGTGACAATAGTACTCCGCCATGCCGCCGTCCACGTGGACGCCGAGCACCTTCAGGTCTGTGCAGCAGTTGGTGCGCCGGATGCGGCAGGGATAGCAGTGTCCGCAATAAAGGTAGGGGTCCACGACGACGCGGTCGCCGACCCGGATGCCGTTCTTATTGTCCTCGGGGATGGACTCCACAATGCCGGCCAGCTCATGCCCGATGACCCGGGGGTAGGAGACCAGTCCGTTGGTGCCGCGGAAGGCGCCGATGTCGCTGCCGCAGATGCCGGCGGTGACGACCTTGATCAATGCCTCACCGGCTTTGGGGACCGGCTTGTCCAGTTCTACGCAGGAAACCTTCCAGGGCTCCGCGAGTTTGATTGCCTTCATAGGATGCAGATAACCTTTCTGTGCTGAATAACAGCCCGTGCCTGCCGGCATGGTATCCGGGCTCTCCGGCAGGCACGGGGGACGATGTCTAAACTCTTACCTTGACAACCACCTTCCGGACGAATTCCGGACCGTCTGCGGCAACGCGGGGCTTGTGGGCATCCTCGGGGGCAACGACGATCAGATCGCCGGGAAGGAGCAGCACGGTGCCGCTCAGAGCAGGCTCCTCATAGAATTTGACGTCATTTTCGGGAACATCCTTTTTCAGCACGAGTCCCTCGCGCTTGCAGTAGCCGAACTGCTCCTTGCCGGAGATGACGTACTGAATGTCAAAATAGGCATCGTGCGTCTCAAAGCTCCCTTCACTGGCGGGAAAGGTGGTATACTCCTGTACATTGGCAGTCACACCGTCACATACGGGATAGCTTCCGGCGGCGAGATGCTCCAGATCACTCTCGGCGAGCCAGCGATAGGCGGCGCGGAACTTGTCATCAAGGTAGTTGTACTTCTCGGCAATGGCCAATGGTGAGAAAAACATAATAAAATCCTCCTTCTACTGTTTGGCATCCTCGGCCTTCATGTTGTCAAGGATGCAGGTGCTTGCGATATCCTTTGTGTCCATCTTGCCGGCGGCAAGGTCAAGGATCTGCTGCCAGACCTGCTCGTCGACCGTGATGCCCTCTGCCAGATTGCGGGCCCGGGTTGCTGCGGTCCGCTCACCGGGACAGGTCACATGTCCGCCTTCCTTTTCGGGAGCCGTGGCATCGGCGGCCGCCACGCGGTCATCGAATTTAGCCTGGATCTCCTCCTCGTCGCCGAAGAGGTAGGGATCGTAGGCGATGAAAACCTGAGAGCAGCCGGTGCAGCTGCCGCGGCCCTCCCGATCGAGATCGGCGCCGGTGCGGCCGTTTGCCATAGCGGCGGCGGCGAGATCCAGTGCAATGGCCATGCCGGAGCCCTTCCAGTAGCCGGTGGGAAGAATCCGCCCGCTGGCTTCGATGGCACCGGGATCGCTGGTCAGATTGCCGTCCCTGTCAAAGCCGCCGGGATAGGGCAGCTGCCTGCCGGCGAGGCGATAGACCCCCAGCTTGCCGTAGGCATACTGGCTCATTGCCATATCAAGGACGATGGGGCCCTTCTTGCGCGGAATGGCAATGCAGAAGGGGTTGTTGCCGACGCCCGGCACCTTGGAGCCCCACATGGGCATGCAGCTCTCGGTGTTCGTCCAGCTGATGCCGATGAAGCCTGCCTTGGCTGCCTGCCACGCATAGGAACCGCCGCGCATCCAATGCGTTGTATTCTTTAATGCAACGCAGCCGATGCCGTGCTCCTTTGCCAGCGCAACGGCGCGGTCCATGCAGAACGTTGCGTTCAGCACGCCGATTCCGAGGTGACCGTCATAATTCTCGACGGCGCCCCTGGCACCGACCAGCTCCGGGCGCGCCTTGATGTCCACCCATCCCTTCTGCACGTATTCTGCAAAACGGGGGACGCGGTTGAGCCCATGGCTTTCAATGCCCTCGAGGCTGCTCTCCGTGTGGATCTCGGCGCATTGCTCAGCCTGCTCCTCGGTCAGACCGAGATTGAGGAAGGCCTGCCGCACGGTCGGCTTAACAGTTTCGTAAGGTACGCGAATGCTCATCATTTTCTCCTTCTCCGCAGGGAATCGGATGGAATGGGTGTGGGTGAAGGACCTGCGGAACCTGCTGTATTCGCAACACTGATATATCACTGATTGCGTCCATATACTTAGCATGGCACAGCTGTAATGGAAATGCAACTGGTCTTTTTTGCCAGTTTTTCTCGATATGATTGAACAAATCATCCAAAAAGAAAAGGGGAGCATTGCAGGATTTGTCAATCACTAATATATTAGTAAGAGGGACGGATGCAGACAGATGCAGAAAGGAGCCGCCATGAACCTGCTGGTACCGCCGCGCACAGAAGAGGACAACAACAGAAGCTATGCCTGCCGCATTCTTCGGATGAACATCATGAATCTGCGGCTGGAGCCCGGTGAGGTGCTGAGCGAGCCGATGATCGCCGAAATGCTGCAGATGAGCCGGACGCCGATCCATGAAGCGATCACAAAGCTGCATGAGCAGTGGCTGGTCGATATTTTTCCGCAGAAGGCGACAAAGGTCAGCCGCATTGATCCCATCCTGGTCAAGGAGGGGTACCAGGCCAGACTCCTGTTCGAGAGCCAGATTCTGCGGGAAAGCGCCGGGAAAATCAGCCGGGAGCAGATCCAGGAGATGCTGCAGTGTCTGCGGAAGATGGAGGAGCTGGACATGGAGCACAACTTCCCCAAGGGCGTCGAGACGTTCATACGGCTGGACGATGAGTTCCACCAGATGATGTATTTCTTCTCGGGCATGTGCCATACGTGGATGGCGATCCGCGGGCTCGTTGCACATTACGACAGGGTGCGTTATCTCGATGCCATGGACGGGAAGTGTCGCTACGCGGTGGTACAGAAACAGCACCATGAATTCTGCGACTACCTCCTGATGGGCATGCCGGAGGGCTGCAGCCCGGATCAGAAGGTCTACGAGCATCTGGACAGCTTCCGGGGCAACCTGCTGGAGAAGATAGAGCAGCACCCGGGCTTTTTCACCCTGGACCGGGACCGGAACGGATGACCGCGGCACCACAGCGTTTTCAGCAGCCGGCTGCGCCGGAGAGGCCGTCCAGAAGATAGTCATAGACCTGCTGCATGGCCTCCGGCCGGACCCATCTGACCGCATCGCGGAAGCCGCCGTGCATGGTGCCGGCGACCTCCATCTGTCCGGTCATCATGCGGAATTCCGGCGTCCGTCCGAGAAGACCGCTCCCCTGCGCGGCCATTGCCTTCAGATACTGGACATCCCATTTCGGCATAACCGCAACGCTTAAAACCGGCTGCTGCCGCGTGGAGAAGCAGACGTCATCTCCCTCGGGCAGATAGGGGACCAGAAGGCCTGCGTGGGCGGCGAGCAGCTTTTTCCTGCAGAAGGGGCGGGCGCCGGGCCTGTGCTGGCTGCCGCGCGCATAGACGGTGATGGTGTCTCCATAGCCGCACATATCGAGGTTGATGACCACGGAGTTCCGGCCGGGACGGTTCTGCTGCAGGAGCCTGGCACCGGTGTGACCGGCCTCCTCTCCGTCCAGAAAGGCAAAATCTGCAGGAATTCCGCGCTTCTTCAGCTCTGCGGCAAGGTCGATCAGGATGCAGAGGGCGGCCGCGTTGTCGTTGGCGCCGGTGCTTCCGGGATAGGCATCGTAATGCGCGAGCAGAAGAGGACACAGCGCCCCGGAGGCATCGGTCAGCAGATAATTGCGGACGGGTCCGCCGGCCGCACCGGCGGCCGGCTCCTGAAGCGAAAAGGGGAGCCCTTCGTCCGTCAGCACCTCCTCCAGTGCAGCCCTTCGGGCAGCAGGATCGGAGAGGGCAAGTTTTGTCAGATGACGATCCAGATTCACATGCAAATCCTCATTCATGGTGCCGCTGCAGTCCGGCGGACCCGCCGCAGCGGAGCAGCAGTACGGTTCGGTCATGCCGGGCGCGGCTCAGAGACAGGTGTCCAGCGCGACCTTGATGACAATCTTCCGGATGGCAGCAGGCTCTTCGCCGACCTGAATGGCCGGGATGTGCACATCCCAGGGGAAGAACATGGCATAGCTGCCGGGCTGCATTTCAATCACTCCCTCGCGCGCTGCCGGATTATTGCGGTAGAAGCAGATATCGCGGGGGGTATCCAGCAGATTTTCCTCGATCTCATTGTCTCCCAGATCCGGGTACCAGCCGATCCGCTCGGGACCGCCGGCGGCCAGAAACTGCACATCGATGTATCTGCGGTGCACCTCGGGACGCAGCGCGGCGCGGGGCGCGGTGTTCTGGTCAATCACCTGGAGAATCATCCTGTCGCCGTCCAGGGGGAATCTGCCGGTTTCATGCACGGTCAGATCATTTTCCTTCAGATAACGGACGGCACGCTGCAGCGGCTCCGGAAGAATGGCCGGATTGCCGGCTTCCTTTATGTTTCCTGATATCATACGGCTCCTTTCCTTTCTGACATTGCTCTGTCTGTCATTGCACAGATCTTTGCATCAGTCATTACACCGATCATTACATCAGTCATTACACCGATCATTACATCGGTCATTACACCGATCATTACATCGGTCATTACACCGATCATTACATCAGTCATTACGCCGATCCTTGCATCGGTCATTGCATGGAGGTGACGCCTCCGTCCACCTTCAGCGTAACCCCGGTGATAAACTCCGCTCCCTCACTGCACAGGAAGAGGGCGGCGGCGGCCATGTCACGGCCGGTACCAAGGCGCCCGATCGGAATGCGCCGGATCAGAGAATTACGGAATTCCTCGTTGGCCAGGCGGTCCGCATTGATCGGCGTGATGACGAAGGTGGGGGCAATGGCATTCACGGTGATGCCGAATTTGGCCCACTCGCAGCCCAGCTGGGAGGTATACATGTTGACGGCGCCCTTACTGGCGCAATAGGCGGCATAATCCCGGTCGGTTCCGAGGAAGGCCTTGGCCGAAGAGAGATTCACAATGCGGCCTTTGTGCGCAGGGATCATCCAGCGCCTGGCGGCCATCTTGCTGACAAGGTGCGTCCCGGTTACATTGAGCGCCATGACCTTTTCAAAGGCCTCCTGATCGTAGTCCTCGGCAGGCTTCAAGATGTTCATGCCGGCACTATTGACGAGCATCGTGGCGGGACCGAGCCCCTGCTCCACAGCCTCTCCGAGGGCATCGACCTCTGCCTCCTTTGTGATGTCGCAGCGAACGGGCAGGTAACGGCGGCCCTCTTTGGCGGCGAGCTCGGCGAGCTCCGGCGCGCTGTCGGGATGGCGGCTGCATACGGCAACGTCGACGCCATTCTGCAGGAAGGCCTCGGCAATGGCATGTCCGAGACCGCTGGTTCCGCCGGTGATCAGTGCAATCCGTCCTGCAGGGCGGAACATATTCTTCATATCTTCACTCATTGCTATCTTCCTCATGCATGCTGCGGACAGGCTGCCGGGAGGAGCTTCGGGCTCACAGAACGGCAGGGGAAACCTGCGGCATGCCGTCAGCACGGCAGCCGGAAATCGCCGGATGCCGGCCATATACAGGATCAGCTGCTGCGCAGGGATGATGCACAGCAGCTGACGTAAGCAAAACACAGATGAGAGCGTTCCGGATCTTCTTATTCCGTGAATTTATTCCGTGAATCCGGGCAGCCCCTCGATCGCATAGACGCGAACCGGGCAGGAGTCCAGTCCGATGATCGGGATCGGCGCATAGCTGATGAAGAAGGTATCGCTCTGGAGCTGATCGAGATTCTGCAGAACCTCCAGGAAGGTGCAGTTCTGCGCCATCAGGATATCATGGAAGGGCTTCACGTTGCGGACATCACCCTCGATGGCCACGCCGTCGCCGAAGCCGACGCACTGAACCTTTCGATCTGCCAGCCACTGTGCCATCTCGCCGCCTACCTGGAGACGATGGTCCGTGGGACCGCCGGTCAGGCTGGTGAAGGGAGGAATCTTGTGAGGACTGTCAAGAATGACGGTGTCGCCGGGCTTGACGCGATCGCCGAGCGCAGCCTCCAGATCAGCGGCGGTAATCTGATGATCCTCGGGAAGATCCAGCGTTACATAGATGCCGCGGCCCATGAACTGATCCAGCGGCAGCTCGGCAACGCTCGGCCAGTCATTGTCATGATGGTACGGACACTCGCAATGGGTTCCCAGATGGCTTCCGATGTCCACATTGGTGTGGAAATCCGGAACATCTCCGCCGGTGTTGAAGCGCCACAGGTTGCAGCGGCGGGACTCCGTGCTGGGATCGAGTACCTTTGTTAGATCGACAATACGCAGATTGCCCTTCTGGTATACCTTGGGCGGCAGCTGATCAAGCGGCACGGTCTTGGGCTTACCGGCAACCCAATCGTAGGTAAGGGGCTGTTCAGACATTATAAAATCCTCCTTTGAGAAAATAAGTTGAATGTATCTCTTTCAGACCGGAACGCGCCGGTCACGAAATTCATTTCCGGGACTTTCCTTCCATTGCGTGAATCATTCCGACAAGGAAAGCATGACTGGGAGTGGGAACCCCCGCCTTCTGACCGGCCCGCACGATGCTGCCGCTGATGGTATCGACCTCGCTCCGGCGGCCGTCCCGAAGGTCCGCATAGATGCTGGTGAGACCCTCCGGTGAACGGTCACAGACACCCTTCACCTCTGCAACCTTTTCGTCATAATCAAACTCCATGCCGAGAGCCGCGGCGACATCAACGGCTTCACGGATGAGTCTGCAGCACAGCTCCCAGGCATACGCATTGGAAGAAATAAATCCGAGCGGGACCTGCAGCGCACCCGTCAGCGCACTGGCCGAGACGTTTGTGAACATCTTGTTCCAGATCATCTTCTGCACACCGTCGGAGACATCGGCCTCCAGACCGCAGGCGGTGAAGGCATCGGCGAACTTCTGAAGACGTGCCGCACTTCCGGTGACGCAGCCAAGATGTGTCATGCCGCTGCCGCCGTGCCGGGTGATGCCAAGGCCAGCCACGCTGGCGTTGTGCTGGGTCGTTCCGATGATGATGTGGTCCTGTGAAACGAATTTGCCGAGAGTATCCTCATGGCCGCTGCCGTTCTGCAGGGTCATGAGATAGGTGTCGGGACCGATGATCCCTTTGTTGTTGCTGAGGGCGCCCTCACTGAACATGGCCTTTACGAACACAACGACCAGGTCCACCGGTTCCATGCCTTCCGTAGAGAGGACGGCGTGCGGATGGAATACATTGGAGGAGCCGTCGGGCTCGATCACTTCCAGTCCCTCTGCATTCACCTTGTCTACCAATGCCTGGTTGACGTCGATTACAGTCACTTCATTGCCGCGGCTCAGATAGGAACTGTAGAGACCACCCATGGCACCGGAACCGAGAACTGCAATTTTCATATCAGATATCTCCTTCCAGCTGTTTGGATTCTAAGATCAGCCGCCGACACAGATCCAGAGCGAGACGGACGGCAGCCGTTCAGACGATGCGCAGAGCATGATTGTCAGGATCATAGAAAAGAACAGATTCGGGACATTTTATATGCTGTGCACCTTGTATAAAGTCAGTATATCGCAGAGAATTCAAAAAGCAATACTCACTTGATATATTACAGAGCGGAAATGCCGGAGAAACAAAATGACGAAAAAAGAATAGGGAAGGCCGGAGAAATGGTGAAAATGTTGCAGTATGGAAAGAGGTGTGTTAAATTACTGTCCGGGTGTAGGAGCAACGCTGCGTAGTATTTTAATGTTTTTCATAAGATTTTCCATCAATTTCCGGATTTTGGCGCCTGTCGGGGAAACCTGCGGTGCCGGCGCGGAGGGGATGATGTTCACTGGTAATATATTACGAACATTGCCCTTTGAAAGGTACGCCGGAAGCCAGGCCCTGCGGCGGCAGGATGTCGATCGGAATATCTGAAAAAGGAGGGAGGCAAACCTGCAGAGAATCATTTTTACTGCCTTACGGTGAGTGAGAAGACGAAGAAACACAAGTAGACTACCTTACATTTTTTGAGAAGAGAAACTGGAGAGAAGGGAGAAACACCATGGAATATCTCGTTGGTATTTTGCTGCTCCTCACGTTCTTTGGCCTCGCATATTACTGCGTAAAGGGTCATAACCTGATGATCGGCTTCCTTGTTATTACTATTGTCTGGACATTGCTGTCCTTCCTGGGCGCAGCCTTTGCATCGCCGGATTTCCTTTCCGGAACTGCCTTTTACAGCAACGGCGAGCCGGTAAAGGTCATTGAAATTCTGAACAAGATCTATCAGTCCGCACCTGAGGGGTGGGGCACCACGCTCGTCAACGTATGTTGGGGCGCCTGGTTCGGCCGCGTGCTGATGGAGACCGGCATTGCCTCGACGCTGATCCGGAAGACGGTGGAGCTCGGCGGCGACAAGCCGATTGTCACACTGGCCCTTCTGAACGTTGTGACGGCACTTATTTTCACGGCCATGACCGGCGCAGGCCCTGTCATCGCCATCGGCGTCATCGTGCTGCCCATCCTGATGTCCCTCGGCATTCCGAAGGCCATCGCCATGTTCAGCTTCATGGAGTCCGTTGCAGCCGGCATTTATCTGAATCCCGTCAACTTTGCTCAGTACCGCGCCTTCTTCATCGGAACCGATGAGCTGCCGGAGTTCACGCTCGGATGGTATGCTGCAAAGTGGGGATATTTTGCACTGATCATCTCCGTTGTTGTCACGACCGTTCTGGCAGGCGTCTTCCTCAAGAAGAGCAAGACCAGCCACGCATGGGCTGCCCAGACCCGCGGCGCCTCCGAGCAGAAGGATGCTCCTCTGTACACTTTGATCCTGCCGGTCGTTCCCGTTATTCTGAAGATCTGGCTGGATTTCTCCGTCATCGGCGGCTTTGTCATCGCGGGCTTCCTGGCCCTGTTCCTGTGCGGCAAGCTCAAGGGAACCTTCAAGGAGAACTGCCAGCTGGTCAACAAGCTTTACTATGACGGCGTTGTGGATACGGCTCCTCTGGTAGGCTTCCTGCTGACGCTGCCGATGTTCAATGCGGTTGCATCCTATGCATCCCCGTTCTTCAAGGTCATCCTCGGACCGGTTATGCCCAAGAGCGAGCTGCTCCTGTGCATCCTGTTCGCAGTACTCCTGGGCCTTGGCCTGTTCCGCGGCCCTATGACGCTGGTAGGATGCGGTGCTGCCACCCTCGGCGTGGTGCGCGGCGTGGCAAGCTTCTCCATTCCGTTCCTGTACTGCATTTTCGCCATCCCGACCATCACCGTGAACATCGGCTCATGTATCACCCAGTCCTGGGTGGCCTGGGGTCTTGCCTACACCAAGGTGGAATCCAAGGATTACCTGAAGCTCTCGATCCCGTGCGCGTACATTGTCGGCATTCTGCTGTACATTGTGACCTTCATCACGGTCGGCGGACTCGGCGCGGAATGGTTCATGTAATATAACGGTTCAGAGACCATTCGCAAAACCGCTGCTCTTACGCATAAAGGCGGTGCCGCTGCGGGAGTACCCCGCGGCGGCATCTTTGCAGAAGGGGCGGCAGATCGTTGCTTCTGCAGCAGATGCTGCAGTCACCGGAATGAAATCTTTGCAGGGTTGCTTGATATACTCACAAGAGAAGTAGGAGGAAAAAAGAATGGCAGAGCATCGTGCTGTGCGCATGGGAATCGACGTAGGAGGAACCTATACCAAGTGCGTCGCAATGGACAACCTGA
Organism: Clostridium sp. CAG:302; assembly: GCA_963657295.1. Lineage (GTDB taxonomy): Bacteria > Bacillota > Clostridia > Lachnospirales > Lachnospiraceae > CAG-791. Next base: position 8,429 of record CAVKMX010000028.1, on the reverse strand, counting down.
CCCATGAAATCATCGGCAAGAATGAGGTGAAGACCACCCATGATGACAAGGCCGGCGTAGCTGCCGGCGTAGTGCAGTCCTTCCAGAACTGCATGAAGGAGAACGGCATTGCACCGGAGGATGTCGTGTTCGTGGCGCATTCCACAACACAGGCGACCAATGCCTTCATTGAGGGCGACGTTGCGAACGTGGGCGTCATCGGCGTTGCCGGCGGCGGCCTGGAGGGGCTTCTTGCCAAGGGCCAGCTGAGGCTCAAGGACATCGTGCTGGACGAGAAGGTGGGCCGCAAGATTACGGTTTACAACGAGTTCATCAAGAAAAAGCAGCTGACCGATGAGAGCATCAACGCCGCCATTAAGAGTCTGGTGGGACAGGGAGCCCAGGTCATCGTCGCTTCCATGGCATTCGGCGTCGACAACATGGAGGAGGAGCTCCGGATTCATGACCGGGCAGAGGAGCAGGGCCTTCCTGTTTCGATGGCCTCCGACATCACCAAGCTGTACGGCCTGACCCGCCGCACGAGGACCGCGGCGATCAATGCCTCCATTCTGCCGAAGATGATGGCAACCGCCAATGCGACCGAGAGCTCGGTTCGGGAGGCCGGGGTAACGGTGCCTCTCATGATCATGAGAGGCGACGGCGGCGTCATGGAGATCAGCGAGATGCGCAAGCGTCCCATCCTGACGGCTCTGTCGGGCCCTGCGGCCTCTGTGATGGGGTCCCTCATGTATCTGCGTGCATCCAATGCCATTTATTTTGAGGTAGGAGGCACCACCACCAACATCGGCGTCATCAAGAACGGTCGTCCCGGCGTGGATTATGCACAGATCGGCGGCCATGACACCTACATCAATTCACTGGACGTCCGGATCCTCGGCTGCGCAGGCGGCTCGATGGTCCGCATCAACGACCATGCGGTGGAGGACGTCGGTCCCCGCTCCGCCCACATTGCGGGCTGTGAGTATGCCTGCTTCACACCGGAGGAGGAGATCGATGCAGGCCCTCTGACCATCGAGATGCTCAGCCCCAAGCCGGGAGATCCCTCGGATTATGTGGCGGTGAAGCTGGCCAGCGGAAAGCGCATCTGCTTCACCAACACGGATGCCGCCAATGTGCTGGGCCTGATCGATGAGAAGTATTTTGCACACGGCAACGCCAGCGCGGCACGCAAGTGCATGCAGCCGGTTGCCGACAAGCTCGGCATCACGGTGGAGGAGCTGGCAACCCAGATCCTGGACAAGGATTTCGAAAAGGTCAATGCCTGCATCAACGCGCTGGCAGAGAAATACCAGCTGGATCACGATGCCATGAAGCTCGTCGGCTGCGGCGGCGGTGCGGCCTCCCTGGTGCCCTACTGTGCGAAGAAGATGGGGCTGCAGTACTCCATTCCGGAGAATGCAGAGGTCATTTCCTCCATCGGCGTTGCCCTGTCGATGGTGCGCGATGTCGTGGAGCGCGTGATCCCGAATCCGACCCAGGAGGACATCAAGGAGCTCAAGAAGGAGGCAACGGATGCTGCCATCGGCTCCGGAGCATCGCCGGACACCGTGGAGGTGCACATCGAGATTGACAACCAGACCGGCAAGGTGACGGCCATTGCCACCGGCTCCACAGAGGTGAAGACAACGGATCTTCTGAAGGAGTGCGATGAGGCGGAGGCGGAGCAGCTCGCAAAGGAGGACTTCGGCGCAAAGGTCGAGGACGTCCATCTGGCGGAGAAGACCGACAAGTTCTATGTCTACACCGGCAAGTGCGGAGATAAGAAGCCGGTTCGCATTGTGGATACCAAGGGCTTCATCAAGGTACAGTGCTCCGATGCCGAGGCCGTGAAGGTGAAGGCCGGAGAGTACAAGGAGGCGGTGGAGAGCATGTGGAAGGATCTTGCCGTGTTCAAGACCGATACCGTGCTGCGGCCGGATTATTTTGTCTGCGTCGGTCCCCGTGTCTGCGATTATTCGGCGGTGGATCTGGATCAGGTGATGCTGCTGATGGATCTGGATATCATGGACCGCGAGCCGGATGAGGAGATTCTGATCGTGGCTTCCATCAATGATGTTCGGTGAGTTACATTTAAGAAGACGTTGGGAAAGGCTCCGCAGCTGCGGAGCCTTTTTTCGAGGTATCTTCTGCAGAAGGGAGGCGGCATGACAAAGGAACGGCTGAAGGAACTGCTCACACCCATTGCGGACGGACTGTTCGGCAAACAGAGGACACGCTACGGCGAGCCGCCGAAGGAAATTGTCCGGCCGATCGGCATGATGGTTCAGGATCTGTGCGGGATTCCGGAGGAGGAGTGGGGGAGTTATGCCTTTTCACGGGAGCCTATGAACGGGAAATTCCGTGAGGAGCAGCGAAAAGAGCTGACCGCGCAGGCCATCGCCTGCGGGCAGGAATACGCGACGAAGCTGGCCGCGGAATACGGCAGCAGGGACCCGAAGGTGCTGGCAGAGGGACTCGGCGTGCAGGCGGATTATCCGGAGGTACCGCAGAACGCATCCCGTGTTCTCTTTGCGGAATTCCGGGCACCGGGAACGGTGCACATCTACCGGGACGGCGTGCGGAAGGGAGAGGCCCTGCTCGGGGAGCCGGGCGTGCGGGAGGCGCTGGGGGAGCCTGACATTGAGCGGCTGCTGCTGGGACATGAGCTCTTCCATTTCGTGGAGGAGAAGTACCGGAAGGAAATCTGGACGCGCACGTTCAAAATCGACCTGTGGCCGGGACCGCTCCACAATCGCTCCGGCGTGATGGTACTGGGAGAGATTGCGGCCATGGCCTTCACGAAGAGCCTGAACCGGCTGTCCTATTCTCCCTATGTCCTGGACGTGTACCTCGTCTACGGATATTCGCCGGAGGCCGCCAGCGGCCTGTATGAGGAAATGATGGAGCGCTCCGGACGAACCCCGCGGCTGCCGGAGGAGGTGCCGGGTCCCGGGGACGGCAGGTAAGCCTCCTGCCAATTTCAACCGTGAATATGCCTGCAAGCAGTCAATTCACGTTGAAATGTGGCAGGTGCTGAACAGATACAAATTTTATGCAAAGTGCTACCATTCTCGTAGGATTGTCCTTTTTGATCATAACAAATGCCGATAGAATCAGGGTGCAGGGGGAAGGGGGACATTTGTATGGACGAGAAGGGAGTGCTTTCTTTTACGGATTATGCGGGGTATGCAGACGGTGCGGCTCCTGCGATGGACGCGGGAGCCTTCTCCTCACACAGCTCACACAGTTCAGAGCTGATCCGGACGGCGCAGACATACCTGGAGCAGCACGCGGCTGAGAATGTGACGGTGGACGATACGGCAGCGGCCTGCCATGTCAGCCCAGCACATCTGATGCGGCAGTTCAAGAAGGAAACGGGCTGCAGCGTGCATGCCTGGCTGACCCGTTATCGGATTCAGAAGGCCTGCGGACTGATCCAGCAGGGACTGCCGATTACGGCCGTCTGCGAGCAGCTGGGATATACGGATTATCCGCTGTTTTACCGGAATTTCTGCAAAATAACCGGGAGCAGCCCGAGAGCCTATCAGAAGGGATGCGGGGAGCACGCTGCAGGCGGGGAGCATCGCGTGCTGCAGTACTCTGACTGGCATTGGTCCGGCTATAGGGGGACGGAGCAGGCATGAGGCTGAGAAGGGTGCGGAATGCACTTTGGATCATTTTCGCCGGATTGTCCGTGCTGTATCTGGCTGTTTTGTATGCAGGGAGAAAAGGCAATGCATCCTCGGGAAAGGAAACGGCCGGAGGAGACAGTCTGGAGATCTACGTCTGGATGGATGAGGTCCAGACGTTTGATGCGCTGAGCCGCGGCTTTATGGAACGATATCCGGATATCACCGTGAACGTGCATTATGCACCGACGGATGAATATACGCAGTCCTGTCTGGAAAAGCTTTCGGACATGGACTGCGCTGTTGATGTGTGCGGATTCTCCGTGCCCTCTGCGGCGGCGCAGATGGTCAGCAAGGGATTGCTGGCGCCGCTGGACGAACGGATCGCCGGCAGTGCGGCCTTGGAATCTATCCGTTCTCTCACGGAGCAGATCAATACGTATGAGGACGGACATACCTACTCCGTTCCGTATCGGAACAGTGCGTGGGTGGTCTATTACAACAGGAAGATCTTCGATGCGGCGGGGGTGGATTATCCTTCGGGTGACTGGACCTGGGAGGAGTATGCCGAGACGGCGGCAAAGCTGAGCTGTCCCTCGGAAGGCATCTACGGCTCCATGAATTACAACAGCTCATGGTGGAGGGTACCGGCCAGAACGGCCGGTGCGGAGTATCCGCTGGATCCGGAGGATCTGGAGAAATTTCTGTATACCGCAGAGTGGAATTATACGCTGACCTATGAGGAGAGGGCGGCGACACCGTATGACACATTGACGACAGCGGGCGGCAAGGATTATATTTCCCGGTTTCTCAGCGGGGAGGCCGCCATGATGTACAACGGAGAGTGGTGCCTTTCCATGCTGAACCGCAGAATTCTGGAGGAGGATCTGGATTTTGCCTATGATGTGGCGCCGCTTCCGCATTGGGAGGGGGAAGAGGGAAGAGCCATCGGGTCCCTTGCCGGTCTTTGCATTGCGGAGAAATCGGACCGTAAGGATCTGGCATGGCGGTTCATCGAATTTGCCTCCGGGGAGGAGGGTGCGCGGATTCTGGCCGGTCTGTCCTATCTGCCGGCGTGCGACACGCCGGAGATCCGCAGTATTTTCCGGAACTCCCTGTCCATGCCGGAGCACACGGAGTGCTTCTTTTCCACGGAGACAATCTCATCCTTTCCGGGAACCAACCGGTATACCATTTCCATGAATTATCTGAACAACGAGGTGATGTCCTACCTGATGGGGGAGAAGACCCTGGAGGACGCAGAGGCTGCCTTCTATGCGCAGGTGTCTGACACACTAGGAGGCATGGAATGAGACGGCGCGGCATTTTTCCGGGGAGCAATTCCCTCATCAGGCGGATCAGCCTGAACATGCTCCTTCTCATCATCGGCCTGACGCAGTGTCTGTTCCTCGGCTGTATCGGAATGCTCTGGCGGATCAACGTCAGCAATGCCCGGTCAACAGGCAGAAATCTGCTCTCAGGAAATGTGAGTGTGGTGCGGCAGTATTTTGAAGACGTCGACACGCTGGCTGCCTCCCTGCTCTTCAATGCGGACATCAACAATGCACTGAAATCACAGAGTGACAGCGTGAGCGGCATGGCAACGCTTCGGACGGCGGAGCAGATCATCTATCATGCACAGCCGGATGTCGAGGTCATTTTCTACAAGGAGAATAAGCCAGAGAACGCATATTCCATCTATGACAGCCAGGAGCCGACGGTCATCGAGAATTTCCATGAAAGTGCCTGGTATCAGAAGCTGAGCGAATCGGGAGAATCGAGAATTCTGCTCACCAATGTCAAGGCTCAGGAGGATTCCCCTCTTTCCTATGTCCATTCCCTGATCTACAAGGTACAGGATCTGTACGAGAACACGACGATCGGATATCTGCGGCTGGATCTGAATCTGGCCGAGCTGGAGCAGCGGCTCCTTCTGAATTACACAGATGTGGAGGGGGTGGAAATTCTCTCCTCGTCGAACGAGGTGCTCTTTGGTACGGGGGAAGGCTTTGCGGTGCCGGAATCCTTTCTGGAAGGAGATACCGTGCATATGCTGTCTGAGCGGAACGGCTTCCTGTTCGCGGAGCAGGTGGACAACTGCGGCTGGACCGTTGCCATTCGCCTCTCCAAGGACAGCCTGTACCGGAGCGGTCTGCTGATCGGCGGGGGGTTCCTGCTGGGCATGGTATTGTCCCTGGCGATCTGCCTCACCATCATGGAGCAGAATATGCGGATCCTGAACAGCGGCCTCTCGCGTCTGCAGAAGGGCATGAGGGATCTGCAGGAGGGCAATCTGGGAGTGCGTGTCGTGGACGAGGAACATGACGAGATCGGACATGCGATTGTGCGCTTCAATCAGATGGCGGCCCAGATTCAGACACTGGTCCGTCAGGTGGAGACCAAGCAGGCCCTGCTCAAGGACGCGCAGATTCAGACGCTGCAGCAGCAGATCAATCCGCATTTCATTTACAACACGCTGGAGACCATGATGGGGATGGCGTCGGAGGGCATGGACGATGAAATCATCGAGCTGTGCGGCTGCATGAGCGAGATCCTGCATTACAACACGGCAGCGGACGGAACCAGCACGATCGGGGAGGAAATCCGGCAGATCCGCAACTACACGCAGGTCATGGAGCTGCGGATGGGAGATCGCTTTCATACGGAGATTGCGGTGGATGCGGATTGCCGGCATGCCGGCATTGTCCGCTTCTGCCTGCAGCCGCTGGTGGAGAACGCGATCGTGCACGGCCTTGCGGATACGGTGTCGGACGGAAGAATCCGGATCGAGGTGCTGCATCAGGAGGATGAAATTGAACTGAACGTAAGAGACAACGGAAGGGGCATCCCGAAGGAAGCCCTTGCGCGGCTTCGGGAGGGCATGGAGGTTCCGCCGGAGAACGGTCTGAGGGAGATCGAAAGGACGGGGCACAAGGGACTGCTGAACGTGCATTTCCGCATGAAGCTGCTGTATGAGGAGCGATACCGGATCCGGATCGACAGCAGGCCGGGAGAGGGAACCGGCATCTCCATGCGGATTCCCTATCGGACGGAAGAAGAGAAGGCAGGACCGGCGTAGGCACCGCCGGCCTTTTGCAGCGCGGACAGCAAAGGGAAAGAGGCAGCAGGAATGACGTACCGTGTGATGATCGTGGATGATGAACGATTCATCCGCCGGAGCTTTATCAATCGCATTGACTGGAACCGCTACGGGATGGAGGTGGTCGGAGAGGCAGGCGACGGGAGAAGTGCCTGCGGGATGATTCCGGCGCTGGAGCCGGATGTGATCTTCGCAGACATACGGATGCCGGTGATGGACGGACTGGAGCTGGCGGCGTTTGTGCAGGAGCGGTACAGCGGGATTTACGTGATCCTTGTCACGGCCTACTCCGACTTTGAATACGCGCGGAGGGGAATTGCCAGCGGCGTGTTCGATTATGTCCTGAAGCCGCTGAATCCGGAGCTCCTGGATGAGACCCTGTCGAGGCTCCTCCCTCTTCTGGAAAAGGAGGGGAAAAGGAGACAGGAGGTGACATTGGAGGAGGCTCAGCAGATGCCGGAGGGGACCTGCTTTGCAGCGCTCGCGGCGCAGAGGCTGGACAGGACGGGGGAGCAGAAGCCTGCGGCAGCCCGTCTTGAAATGCGGCAGCGGAGCACGCCGGAGAAGGGAAGACTCTTTCGGATCAGCGACTGCGGAGGCTCGGTGTATGCCGTTTATCTCCTTCGATGGGAGAACAGGGACCGGGTGCCGGGGGACATTCTGCCCCTGGTGCGGGAGCTTGCTGCAGAAACGGGGGAGAATCGAATCCGCGATCCGGAGAAGGGCGGGAACGGGGAAAGACCCTTCATCGGGGTTTCGGAGGTGTTCTGCCGGGACGGAGCACCGGATTCCTTCCGGAGGGCGGTCGAGCAGAGCCTGCATGCACTGAAATGCCGCCTGCTGTATCGGGTGCCGGATCGGATCTACACCTGGACAGACGCAAGGCAGCGGTCAGAGGAACAGTCTGTCCCGCACAATCCGTCCCCGTTGGCGGAAATGGCGCGGCGCAGCTTTGAGGAGCACAGATTCATCGAGGGAGGCCGGCTGCTGGAGGACGGTATCCGGCAGACTCCATGGGGAGAAATCCGAAATCCGGATACGGCGGAGGACATCGTGGACGGCTGCCTTGGACAGCTGTCCCGCGCATCCCGGATCGCCGGCGGGGATTACCAGATGGATCTGAGGCTCTATTCGTCCTGCCTTCGCCGGAGCGGCTATCTTCTGGAATTCACGGATCTGGACGAGCTGGCGGAGAGGCTGCGGGAGATCATCCGAAGGATCACGGCGGAGATGAGGGAACAGCAGGATGATCTCACCGTGAAGGCGGCCAGGTTCCTGCAGATCCATTACCGGGAGAACATTCAGATCCGTACCCTGGAGCAGGAATTCTGCGTCAGCGGCTCGTCGCTGATGACAACCTTCAAAAAGGAAAAGGGAATCACCATCAACAATTATCTGACGACGGTCCGCATGGAAAGGGCCAAGGAGCTGTTGGAAGGCACGGCCGTCAGCATTCAGGACGCGGCTGCCATGGTGGGGTATGCGGACGCCAATTATTTTGCCCGCGCCTTTAAGAATTATACCGGGATGACGCCGTCGCAGTTCCGGGTCGGGAGTACGGAGAATTCGAACCTGAGGCGATAACGGTACCTGCGGGATACGGATTCATGGCCGCAGACCGCACCGGCGGCCGCCCTGCTGTTATCTGCAAGTATCATATTTTACAGTAACTATTCAGCACCCATCTCGAATTTGATACTCGAAAATGCCCGATGGCATTT
>CAVKMX010000027.1:17503-21528 GCA_963657295.1 Clostridium sp. CAG:302 | reverse complement strand
TGCAGGCATATTCACGGTTGAAATTGGCAGGCGGCCAAGGTCCGAAGGACCTCTGTCCAGCCCCATCCCGAATTTGCGAAGCAAATTCGAGATGGGGGCTAAATAGATACCTGTATTTATTGTGTTTGGCATCCGTTTAACCCCTGCCGAATTACCACATGGTAACCGTTCAGCACCTGTCGATTTCAACAGGAACCGGCCGCTTGCGGACGCATTCATGACTGAAAATCTGATCTGTTTTCATCCATGTCGCAATTCGGCAGGCGGCCGAAACGACCGTGTCGTTCCGGCCGACCGCGCCGTGATGCTGCTGCATCGAGCGAAACCGTTGCCGTTTCCGTACTGCCCAGCTGTATCTGATGCAGCTCTGAACTCAGAAGCTTCCGTAGTAGGTCAGAGCGCCGTCTACGAAGGTCTCAATGGTGAAGGGCTTCACGGCATCGCCGTTCTCATCGTAGGTGATGGTTCCGCCCATGCTCTCATAGGAGATTCCCAGCAGTGCATCCTTCACAACTGCGGGATCGTAGGAGTTCGCCTCTTCCATCGCCTGCACCAGCATCTTGACGGAATCAAAGTACAGAGAGGAAACCGCGTTCAGGCCATCCTCGCCGTAGGCTGCCTTGTACGCTGCCACATAATCCTTCACGAGCTCGGTATCGGCCGACAGATCCAGGTGTGCAAGATAATAGGTATTGTCGAACTTGCTCTCGTAGCCGCTTACATCGGTGCCGTCCCAGGCATCACCGCCGAGGATCGGTCCGTCGAAGCCGGCATCCCTTGCCTGCTGTACAAAGTTCGGAACCGTATCGTAGTTGTTGGGATAGATCAGAACCTCTGCGCCCTGCTCGATGGCCTTGGAGATCTGCGCCGTGTAGTCGGTATCGGTGGTGACACAGCCATAATGCTCATAGGTCACACCGTCCATGCCGTCCAGTGCCTCCTCCATCGCCTCAGCCAGTCCTGCGCAGTAGTCGGAATCCTCCGCCGCGATGACTGCGATGTTGGTTGCGGAGAACTCATCGGTCGCAAGCTTTGCCAGCGTCGGTCCCTGGTTGGCATCGGAGAAGCACTCACGGAAGATGTAATCACCGGTCTTGCAGATGGTGGCGTTGGTGGAGTAAGGCGTGATGACCAGCATGCCTGCCTCCTGTGCCGCCTCGACAAAGGACAGCGTACAGCTGGAGGAGCAGGAGCCGATCACCGCGCTGATGTCGTAGCTGACGCAGTTGTTGTATGCACTCACCGCTTCGGTGGCATCCGATTTATCATCGGCGAATACCGCGGACTCCAGCTTGTAGGACTTTCCGTCGATCGTAACACCGCCGGCCTCATTGACCTGCGTAATGGCCAGATTGTAGCCGTTGATGGCTCCCTTGCCCCAGCTGGCAAGGCTGCCCGTCAGCGGCGCAATGCCGGCAATGTAAATGGTCCCGGCATAATCGCCGTCCGCCTCTGCTGTGTCCGCAGCAGCCGTATCTGCCGCCGCTGTATCCGATGAACCGGTGCTGTCTGTGCTGCCGCACCCTGCCAGGACGGCCATGCCCAGAGCTGCCGTAGATAAGACTGCCGTCATTTTCTGCAATTTTCTTTTCATAATCATCCTCCTGGTTCTGCCGTGTTTCTGCTCCTGTGTTTCTGCTTTGCTGAATCCTTTATGTTCCGTCGTCATCCCCAGACGTCTGGTGGAAATTTCGGGATGACGGCCAAACCGTTCTCATCTGCCGACCGGCAGGGCCCTCAGGCCAGATCGAATTTGCCTCTCACATAGGAGGCAATCACCTCTACGCAGTAATCCCGGCCGACCCGGGCGCTGTTCAGCGTCATGTCGTAGTTCACCGGATTGGTCCAGTAATTGCCCTTTGTATAATATTTGTAGTAATCCGCCCGGTACTTATCCGTCTTGGAAATGAGCCGGTGGGCCTCCTCCTCGGTGACGCCCATCTTGCGCACGATGCTCTCCACGCAGTCGGCCCGGGGCGCTTCGATGTAGAAGCTGGCCACATTGTCGAAATCCTTCAGCACGTAATCCGCACATTTCCCGATGACGATGAAGGATTTCTCCTCCGCAAGCTTTCGGATGATGGCGCTCTGAATGTTGAACAGATTGTTGTTGGAGGTAAACCTCTTATCCGAGGGCTCGACCACATAATTGAACGGAAGTCCCCTGAGTTTCTCGAAACCGTCGACCCTCTCATCGGCCAGGTTGAACAGTGCCTCATTGATCCCGCTGGATTCCGAGGCCAGCCGCAGAATCTGCTGCTCATAACAAGGGATCCCCAGCTCTTTGCCAAGCTTTACGCCAATCTCCTTGCCGCCGCTGCCAAAGCCTCTGGCGATGGTAATTACGTAGTTTTTCATCTCCCTCACCCTTCCTTCTCTTTCAAAACAAACAAGAGCAACAGAGTCTGCCCTTCCGTGCAAGCTCCATTGCTCTTCATCCGGCCCGCCGCTGCGGCTCCCTGCATCCTGCCTGTTTCCCCGATGGCGGGGACGCAGAACGCCTGTCTTTCCTGCCGCTGCGCCAAAAAAGGCCAAGGGAAAACATCCCTCGACCTCTTTGCCTTTGCGGTCTGTTCAGTTGATGGAGTGATTCTAGCACCCCTCTCGGACTGACTCAAGGGTAAAACAATACCAATTTCATATCAAACCGCATTTGATATATGTGAAAATGACGAAATTCGACTGCCGTGCCTTTTTCGCCTCCCGCATCCCTTCCGCCTGACGATTTCAACAGGAATCGTCAGGTGCTGAACAGTTACAAAAAAATTAGCACTCAAGTGTTGACAGTGCTAATTTTCGTGTTATACTCATAATAGAACAAGCGATAGGGATATCACAAAGATTCCTCTACCGCCGGAACTGCACACAACGCAGGATCTGCGCTGAGATAGAAGGGAGTGTTGATTATGTTGATGCCTAGAGTATTTGGTGAGAATTTGTTTGATAACGATTGGATGGATTTCCCGTTCCGCGATGCATTCTGGGATAGGAAGAATTCGTTCTTCAACGGTCAGGAGCAGAATATGATGAAAACGGATATCCGCGATGCCGGCGATCATTATGAACTGGATGTGGACCTGCCCGGTGTGAAGAAGGAGGACATCCGGCTGCAGCTTAAGGATGGTTATCTGACCATGGCGGCGACACACAACGCCGACAAGGATGAGAAGGACGAGCATGGCAAGTACATCCGCAGGGAGCGGTATGTCGGCACGGTGAGCCGCAGCTTCTACGTCGGAGATGCCCTGAAGGAGTCCGATGTCCATGCACAGTATGAGAACGGTACGCTGAAGCTCTCTCTTCCGAAACAGGATCAGAAGGCCGTGCCGGAGAACCGCTACATTGCCATTGAGGGCTGAGCCCCGGCGGTGCGCCGTTCCCTCGGATTCGGCGAAGGTACTGCCCTTCGCCGGTCCGAAGGCGGACAGCAGCCTGTTGGCGGATTCCTGACGGTTTTGTTTTCAGCAGAAAGCCCCCGGCGGTCATGAATGACCGCCGGGGGCTTTCTGCATTTCGGTCCTCTGCCGATTGTCTTCGGCTGTTCCTGTAACATTTCCCGCTTCTGCTCGTATGTACAGGTACACACAATGAATTCCTTCAGAACAGGAATCAGAAGGAGCGGATGATGATTGCGACTACATGGATTATGTGCCTCGTCCTGATCGGACTGACGTTCACCTATTTCGTATGCCGGCTGTGCAGGCTGGCCGTGAGCGTCGCCTTCGGCGCTGTCGGCGCTGCGCTGTGCCTCTTCGGCACCGTGGCGATCGTAGCTGCCATTGTCTTCGTCGGCGCTCTGCTCCTGTGCGCAGCAGGATAGCTGCGGAGAATTCTCCGCGCTTCTCTCACACAGCAGGCACCTGCAGAATCCCTCCGCATGGTGTGCCGCAATACTGCTTTTTCATACTCCCCCTCCCGGCGGCCGGCGAATTCCATTTCGCCGGCCGCTTTTCAGCCTTCCTTTTCAGCCTTCGCCGCTGCTTCGGATCCGCTCGGCGATCCGCTGTCCGGTCGGTGTACCGGCC
>CAVKMX010000027.1:0-17493 GCA_963657295.1 Clostridium sp. CAG:302 | reverse complement strand
AGCGACATGGCATGACCCACGCTCTTCATGGCATCAATCACCTCATCCGGGGGAATGCGGCTCTCAATTCCCGACATCGCAAGATCCGCATAGAGAACCGCATTCATCGCGCCGGCGACGTTCCGCTTCACGCAGGGGACCTCCACAAGGCCGGCCACCGGATCGCATACCAGACCCAGCAGGGCCGACAGAGCCATGGCCGCGCCGTGGGCCATCTGCGCCGGACTCCCTCCGAGGAGCGACACCGCCGCACCGGCCGCCATGGCCGAGGCGGATCCGATTTCCGCCTGGCAGCCGCCGGCCGCCCCCGCAAGGCTTGCCCTGGCGGCTATCACGCCGCCGATGCCCGCCGCCACGTATAAGGCCTCGGTCATCCTCGCATCCGAATATTCCAGCTTCTCCTGCATGGACAGGAGCACCGCCGGCACAACTCCGCACGATCCCGCCGTAGGCGCCGCAACGATTCGTTTCATGCAGGCATTGGACTCCGCCACCCGCAGCGCTCGCTCCATGATGCGCACGGTAAACGCATCGTTAAGGAGCTTTCCCTGCTCTGCCCTTCTGCGCAGCTTCTCGGCGTCCGTTCCCACAAGACCGCTGGCCGAGCGCAGCTTCGGGTCATAATTCTCATCCGATCCGCGCATCGCCCGATAGATCTCCGTCATGCGCGCGAAGGAGTCCTCCTCTGTCATATTTTCCTCACGGCAGTCCTCCTGCTGCACCACCTTCCAGAAGGGCTTTCCCTCCTCGCTGCAGGCCGTGATGATTTCCTCAAGAGACTGAAACATCGCAGATTCTCCTTATCCTTCATCCCTGTGTGCTGTAGTAGGTGACCTTCACGACGCCCTCCAGATGCTCCAGCCAGTGCACCGCAGGCAGCGGAATCTCCTGATCGCATTCGATGACCATCACCGCACTGCCGCCCCGGTGGGCCCGATACAACTGCATCGTCGCTATGTTCACGGATTTATGCTGCAGCATGGAGGTCACCTCCGCCACATGTCCCGGCTGATCCTCGTTGTGTACGATCAGCGTCGGATAATCTCCGCTGAAATTCGCCCGCAGCCCGTCCAGCTCCTGGATCACAATTCTGCCGCCGCCCACGGAGGCCCCTACTATCTCCAGCTCCCTGCCGGATACCGCGGTGAGGAGGAGCTTTACGGAATTGGGATGTGCCTCCTCTCCCAGATCCACATCCCCGAAGGAAAAGCTCATCCCTGCCTCCTTCGCCAGCGCGAAGCTGTCCGGAATCCGCTCATCGTCCACGGCCAGTCCCAGCAGTCCTGCAATCAGGGCGCGGTCCGTGCCGTGCCCCGCTCCCGTCGCCAGAAAGGATCCGTGCAGGTACAGCTTCGCATCCCTGACCTCTTCCCCCAGGAGCTTGCGGCTGACATTGCCGATCCGCACCGCTCCTGCGGTATGCGAGCTGGAAGGGCCTACCATCACCGGCCCCACAACATCGAATATGTTCATCTTCCTTTACCTCTGTGTGCCGTCCATCAGTCCGAACATTTCATCCAATACCCACCTGCCGGAGGCGGTCCGGAAAATTCTCTCCCGCACGGTCTCTGCCTCTTCCTTCGGCGCACCGTCTTCAAACAGGTTCACCAGAAAATCCGCTTCCACGAGAATCTGATAATCTGCTCCTTCCATATTCGTATACGTGTGATGATGTCCCACAAGGAAACGCACTCTCCCGATCACCGCCTCCGGGAAACCCAGCGCCTTCAGCAGTTCCTCCGCCGCCTCCGGCCCTTCCTGCTCCTGCAGCTTCCCGTTCTGGAAGCCGTATTTACGCTCCGCGACGCGGATGCCGATATCGTGCACGTAGGCCGCTGCCTCCAGTGTGAACAGGGTGTCCGCATCCAGACCCTCCATTCTGCCGATCAGCCTTGCGTAGCTGTGCACCTTTGTGAAATGCTGAATTCGCGCGGGATCCGCGTCATCGAAACGGATCATGGCACGGAACACCCGATCGAGCAGCTCCTCCGTATCATACGTCTCGTTGATCTGTGACTCTGCAGTCTCCATGTTCCTTCCTTTCTTCGTTCCGCCGGGGAAGCGCAGGCAAAAGCGATTTCCGCGCCGGACTTTTCACGGGAATGGTCTCCCCATCAGCGTTCCCCTAAGTATAGCGACTCTCCCATGGCGAGGGAAGACAGACTATGTTTTATATGATATTAATTCTGTATCGTTAGCGTTCAATTATTCGTATTTTATTATTATCGCTGTCCGCAGTATTCTGTGAATCAGAAAGAGGGGAGCACAAAAGAGCTTCCGTAAAACCACCCTTACACCATCAAGAGGACATCAAAAGGAGGTACAGCATGAAGAGATTATCCGCACTGGTTGAATTCCTGGTTCAGTTCGGCGATATGTTCCCGGATCACATGTACATTGGAAAGTAGAACAGGAGAACGAACTGCATATGACAGGGAGGACCTAGCCCCGGGACTGTGACCATGGATCCAGTGCCGGGGCTTTCCCGTCTTCGTTTCACACGGTGCAGACGCCGTACAGGGTATCGCAGCATCCTCTGCAATTCTGAATTTTGCGTTAAGATTTATTAGCGGCCGCCGTCTGCCCCCTCCCTTTATGATAAAATGTATCTGTTTAGCATCTGCCATATTTGTCCACATCACATCAGCAGGAGTCCCATGAACGAGAAGCTTAAAGAGAAAACCAGAGAATCCCTCTCCAGTGTACTTCCCATCACCGTCATCGTGCTCATCCTGAGCATGACTGTGGTCCCCATGCGCATCGGGACGCTCGCGCTGTTCCTTATGGGTGCCGTGCTGCTCATCGTCGGAATGGGGTTCTTCCAGCTGGGTGCGGAGATCTCCATGACGCCGCTCGGCCAGGGCATCGGCGGCAGGATCGTTCGCCAGAAGAGCATCGCCATCGCGGCCTTCATCTGCTTCCTCATCGGTGCACTCATCACCATCTCCGAGCCGGATCTGCAGGTTCTGGCCAATCAGGTGGCTGCCATTCCGAATGCTGTCCTGATCTGGACCGTCGCCGCCGGGGTCGGTGTGTTCACGGCCGTTGCCGTGCTCCGCATTCTCTTCCGGATTCCTCTCGCACGCATGCTGCTGGTGCTCTACGGTCTCCTGTTCCTTCTGTCCTTCTTCGTCCCGAAGGACTTTCTGGCGGTTGCCTTTGATGCCGGCGGCGTCACCACCGGTCCCATGACCGTTCCCTTCATCATGGCCCTCGGCATCGGCTTTTCCAGTGTCCGCGCCGGCAAGGACGGCAGCAACGACAGCTTCGGTCTGATCGCCCTCTGCAGCATCGGCCCCATTCTCATGGTGATGCTCCTCGGCATTTTCTACCATCCCTCCGAGGCAGCCTACAATGCCGTGGAGCTGGCCCCGGTGATTACCACCCAGGATGTCGCGCTGCAGTTCATTCAGGAGCTCCCGGAGTACACCGCGGATGTTCTGCGCAGCACCCTCCCCATCGTGGGCGTTTTCTTTCTGTTCCAGCTCCTGACCCATCATTATAAGAAGAACAAGATCATCCGCATGCTCATGGGCTTTGCCTATACCATCGTCGGTCTGATCCTGTTCCTCACCGGCGTGAATGTCGGCTTTGCCCCGGTGGGCAATCTTCTGGGCAGCGGCATCGCAGAGGGCCGTGCCCCCTGGATTCTGATTCCCATCGGCATCCTCATCGGTTATTACATCGTGAAGGCCGAGCCTGCCGTACAGGTCCTCAACGAACAGGTTGAGGAGATCACCGGCGGTATGATCTCCCGCAGCTCCATGAACCTTGCGCTCCAGGCCGGCGTTGCCTGTGCCGTGGCTCTCGCCATGGTCCGCGTCCTCACCGGCATCAGCATCTACTGGATCCTGATCCCCGGATATGCCGCCGCGCTGATCATGAGCCGCTTCGTTCCATCCGTCTTCGTCGGCATTGCCTTCGATTCCGGCGGTGTTGCCAGCGGTCCCATGACCTCCACCTTCCTGCTGCCCCTCGCCATGGGAGCCTGTGAAGCCGTCGGCGGCAACATCGTCACCGATGCCTTCGGCGTGGTGGCGCTGGTCGCTCTGGCCCCTCTCATCGCCATTCAGATCATGGGGCTCCTGTACAACCGGAAGACGGCTGCCCAGAAGGCCGCCCTGCCCACCCATTTTGATGACACCATTTTGGTACTCGAGGATGCCTGATGGCATCCTCTCCTACCTTGAAGTGACGGGCGCTCTGCACCCGTTCACTTCACGATTCAGAGAATCCGCCTTCGCGGATTCTCTGAATCGGTACTCTGCGGATGCCTGATATATAAGAGATACAAGGAGTTTATATGATAGGTAAGATTGATCTCCCCCTTCCCGGCCTGCAGGGCCTGCGCGCCGCTCCTTCGCCGGAACCGGCAGCTGCGGATGCCCCGCCTTCTGCAAAGGCTTCTCTCCGCCTTCTCCTCTCTGTCACCAACGAGGAGGCGGAGCGCCATGTTGCGGAGCTGTTCCATGCCCACGGCGCCCCTCTTCTGTGTGAGCTCCGTGCCAGAGGAACGGCACCTTCGGAATTTCTGGATATTCTCGGTCTAGGTGATACCACGCGGATCCTGACCATCGGTTATACCGCCCGATCCCGCGTGAAGGAGATTTTTGACGGCATGAACCGCGCCCTCGCCTACGGCCGCAGAGGAACCGGCATCGCCGTTTCCCTGCCTCTGAACGCGGCACAGGGCGCGCTGGTACAGCTTCTGACAAACGATGGAACGCAGCAGACAATGAACGGAACAGGTAATCAGACGATGGAAAAAGATGTGAACCGCAGTGCAGCCCCCCGTTATCACCTTCTCTGGGTCAGTGTCGTGTCCGGCCACAGCGATGATGTCGTCAATGCCGCCCGCGAGGTCGGTGCCAGAGGCGGCACCGTTCTCCACGGCCGCCGCATCGGAGAGGCCACCGTTTCCTACCTCGGATTCGACGGACAGGAGGAGCAGGATTTCGTCATGATCATTGTTCCGACGGACACAAAGGCCGCCGTGATGCAGGCCATCACCGAATCCTGCGGGCTCAACACCCCCGCCAGGGGCGTGATCGTCTCCCTGCCGGTGGAGGATTCGGTCGGTCTGGTCTGACCGGCTTACCGGGCGAAGGCTCCCGCCGGGTGAAAACAAACAGAAAGCTGTGAATCTGAAGGTTGCGATGAAGCTGTACGAGAAGCTCGGATTTAAACAAATAGAAAAGCCATTGTGTGTACTTCATGACACAATGGATCACTTTTATCTGAAAGGACTGTCTGATTCGATGAAAATACGTAAGGCTGCTGCGGCTGACATCGATGCAATTGAAACCATCTATGAAAACATTCATGATGAAGAGGAAAAGGGAGCAACCACGATCGGCTGGATTCGGAATGTGTATCCAACCAGAAAAACAGCTGAGGATGCGCTGGCGAGAAAAGATCTGTTTGTTCTGGAGAACGGCGGCAAAATTGCAGCAGTGGCTGTAATTAATCAGATCCAGGTAAACGAATATCAGTATGCAGCGTGGAAGCATGCTGCAGCGGATGATGAAGTTATGGTGCTCCACGGATTGGCAGTTGATCCCTATCAAAAGAGTAAAGGGTATGGAAGAGCGTTTGTCGCCTTTTATGAAGAATATGCGAAAACGCATGGCTGCCCCGCTCTTCGCATGGACACGAATGAGAGGAACGAACGGGCAAGAGCTCTATACCAGCACTTAGGCTATGAAGAGGTCGGCATTGTTGGCTGTACCTTTAACGGAATTCCGAACGTACATCTGGTATGCCTTGAAAAATATCTGCAGTAGGAGTGTCTGTTTCGCTCCCCCCGCTGTACAGCGACCATGAAACAACAGCCGGCAGTGATCCCGCATCACCTGATGCAGATCGCTGCCGGCTGTTCTGTTGATTCCTCCCTATGGTGCCGTCACCGTCCGAATCTCGGAGGTCACCCTGCTGTGCCGTATACAAGATTCGGCAGCAGCAGCACCGCATCCGGGAAGAAGACCATGAACAGTATCACGAAGATAATGGCAAGGTAGAACGGCCACCCCTCCTTGAAGGTATCTTCAATGGGGCATTCCATGATGTCGGATACCGCATACAGGGCGGTCCCCACCGGAGGTGTCATAACACCGAAGGTCACGGTGGTCATCATAATCATACCGAAGACGACCTCATCGACCCCCACACTGCGCATGACCGGCAGAAGGATCGGCGTCAGGATCAGGGCAATGACGGTGGTCTCCATGAACATCCCGCACAGCAGCAGGAACAATACCACCAGGAGCAGCAGCAGGATGCGGTTGCTCGTCACGCTGGTCAGAGCACTGGCAATGGTGACGGTAATGTCATCGTAGACAATGCCGTACCCGAACACGCCGGAGAAGGCCAGAATGATCGTAATGACCGTGATGTCCTTTACGCTGTCCCGCAGGGTCTGGAGAAGACTCTCCCAGGTCAGCTCATGGTAGCAGACCGTACCGACCAGCAGCGCATAGGCACAGGCAAAGGAGCCGGATTCCGTAGGGCTCATGATGCCGAAGCGGATCAGCAGGATCAGCAGCACGGGGAAGAGGATCGCCCAGATGCTGTCCAGCAGGGTCTTCAGAATCTCGGACAACGGCGCAGGCTTGCTGTGCTCCGGGGTATATCCGAAGCGGTGGGCGCTCCAGGAGGTGGCCAGCATTAAGAGCACGCACATCAATACGCCGGGAACCCAGCCTGCCATGAACAGGCGGCCGATGGACACCTCACCCACGGTTCCGTAAATGATCAGTCCCATGCTGGGCGGAATCGTCGCAACAATCAGTCCGGAGAGTCCGTTGATGGCTGCCGACCAGCCGCGGCTGTAGCCGAGGCGCAGCATCTCCGGCCCCAGAATACGGCACTCCATGGATGCATCCGCAACCGCGGATCCGGAGACACCGCCCATCAAGGTGGACATCAGACAGGACACCTGCCCGATGTTGCCGTACATATGTCCCGTACATGCGTTGGCAAAGCGCATCAGACGCTTGGTGATGCCGCAGCTGTTCATCAGATTGCCGGCCAGAATGAACAGCGGAATGGCCAGCATGGTAAAGCTCTGGGAGGTCGAAATGGACTTCTGCACCAGAACCGTCATGGGAAGATCCCGGATGACAAAGAACGCAAATCCTGAAAGGCCGATTGCAAATGCCACCGGCATCCCCAGCAGCAAGAAAACCAGAAAAACTCCGATTGCGATAAACATTATCCGATGTCCCTCCCCGCTTCCTTTTTCATTTCCTCTGCGGCCGGTGTCTTGATCCGCTCTATCAGCTTCAATATTGTTGTGATGAGCATAAACGCCGAGCCTACCGGCACCGCCATGGTCACCCAGCCGTAGCTGATGTGCAGCGTCGTGATCTGGCGCGTCCAGCCGGTCGTTGTCATTCCGTAGCCGTGGTAAATCAAAACGCACAGGAAGGCGGCAATGATAATTTTGAAGAGGATATCGATTCCCTTCTGCACACCCCTGGGAAATTTCTTGACGAACAGATCCACGCCGATCAGGCCGGCCCCCCGCATGGCGATGTCACTTCCCAGAAAGATCAGCCATGCAAAGGCGATCAATGCCACATCCTGGGCCCAGTTCAGCGGATGCCCGAAGGTACGCATCAGGGCCGACACGAAGACCAGCGCGGCGATCCCGGCGACCAGCACCAATGCAATCCATTCCTCCAGCAGACACGCCTTCTCATAAATTTTCTTCATGGCAAATCATCCCTTATCCCATAAAAATCCCATAAAAAGCCCTGCACCGCCTTGCAGTCCGGACGATGCAGGGCAGCTTTATCCCTGTCGTTTCCGCAGTTACTTCTCCAGGCCGGCCTCTTCGTACAGCTGTTCGCGCAGCTCTGTCCAGCCAAGCTTCTCATAGGCAGCCGCCGCGGCCTCGCGGAATGCATCCTTGTCCACCTCTACGATGTTCATGCCGTTGTCGATCAGCGTCTGCTCCAGCTCCGGCTGTGCATCGATGATCTTCTGTGCGTTCTCATAAGCGCAGTCATGGAAGTCCGCCTTCACGATCTCCTGATACTCTGCCGGCAGCTTATCGAACCAGGCCTGTCCGCAGATGACCATGTTGAACAGCTGGATGTGCTCCGTCTTGCTCAGATACTCGCAGACCTCATAGAATTTTCCGGAGACCGCACTGGTATATCCGATCTCGCAGCCATCGATGGATTTGGTCTGAATTCCGTTGTAGACCTCGGAGAAGGCAATGTTGTACGGTGTGGCGCCCAGTGCCGAAATGGATTCCACATAGGGGTCTGCACTGGGAGTACGGATGACAACGCCCTTCAGATCCGCCGGCGTCTCATAAGCCTTGTGCCCCAGGAAGGAGCGCGCGCCGTCAAAATAATTGTAGGCCAGTGTGCAGATGCCGTTTTCCGACAGCTCCTTATCCCAGCCCTGGAAGGTGTCGGTTTCCATGAGCTTCATTCCCTCCTCATAGCTGTCTACGACATAGGCCATGTTCAGGATACCGATGTCATTGACATAGCTGGAAAGACGGGCCGCATCCGTCAGAACGGCAATTCCGACGCCCTGCAGGGCCTGATCGATCATGTCCTCCTCGGCGCCCAGCTGACTGGAGGGATAAATAGTTACCTTGACATGTCCGTCGGTATCCTCGGAAATCTTCTCTGCCGCCGCCTCCAGTCCCTCGTAGATCATGGAGGTTTCGGTCTGGGTTGTGGACAGCTTCAGCTCGTATACCTCATCGGAGGCCGCAGCCGTCTCCGCTCCGCTGCTCTCCTTGGAGGCCGACGTCCCCGATCCGCCGGAGCTCCCGCAGCCCGCCACGGCTGCCGCCATTGCCATACATGCAATTGTTGCAAAACACGTTGTTTTCTTTCTCATTGCCCTTCCCCTTTTGTTGAATCTGTTGCCTCGCCGTGTATCTTTTCATTTCCTTTTGTCTATTCCGCTGATGTTTGCGGTCTGGATGTAGCTTAGCATGTAAAGATTTCGCCAACATCTGTTTCTTGTCATAATCTTAGCATTACATTTCTCCAATTCGCTGTGACATTTGTCATTTTTGACGTGATTTCAACCAAAAATGTCGGCAGGTGTCTGTGCACATCGCACAAACACCTGCCGGCATCCGCTCATTCTGTTCGTCAGCTTTTATTCCATCAGTACCTGCTGGAGCTTCTGCTGTATTTCCATCAGCTGCAGCTCCAGATTTCTGTCCGCGCGTATTGCCTCGGTGATCAGGCTGTCGGCCTGCTCCATCGCCGCCTCGTAGCGGGCGAAATGCGTTGCGGCTACTCCCTGCTCCAGGATCAGCGGCAGAGCGCCGAAGCCGGCGGACGAAGCGCTCGGAGAATCCTTCTGCAGGAGCTCTGCCACCTCATCGGACTCCGTGATGCTGCGCAGCGCCGACGCACCGCGCAGGTCCGTATACACACGCAGCTGCGACTCTTCTGTACAGGTGATGGTTTTCAGCAGCTCCCATGCCAGCCCTGCCTTCGTGCTGCGCCGTGAGATTCCCAGCAGCAGCGTACTGACCTGCGAATAGTTTCCTGCCTTCTCTCCGTCCCCCCGCGGCATGGGAATGCAGTCCCACTCAAAGCTCGTTGAACGGCGGATCCTCCAGGGATACGGTTCATAGCTGCGGTACTCGGAGAAGAACATCGGCCGGAAGGCCACCCGGCCCGCATCGAACATTTTGTCGCTGACCTCCGTGCCCCCGTTCAGCAGATCCAGCTCCTGAGCGAACCGTACCGCTTCCTGCTGATCTGCCTGATTGAGCAGACACCCTGTCCCGTCCTCCCGGAACAGGGTGCAGCCATTGGCAACCATGGCCTCCTTCCAGCTGTATCCGTAGACGCCGAACTGGTCCATGCTGCCGTCCCCGTCCGTGTCCCTCGTCACGGATGCGCACAGGGTATAGAAATCACTCCAGGTCCAGTCCTCCTGCGGGAGCTCCAGTCCCGCGTTCTGCAGCAGCGTCTTGTTGACGAACATCATCTGGGGCACACATTCCAGCGGCAGCGCATACTGCCGTCCTCCGGAGGTCCCGGCCGCAATGGCTGCGGTATAGAAATCCTCTGCCGCAATGCCGTCCCGCTTCATGCATGCGTCCAGCCCGCGAAGCGCTCCCATCTCACTGTACTGTGTGAAATCCTCCGGGAGAATCACCATCACATCCGGCTCCGTCCCCTCCAGGAGCCGCCCGGCAAGCCACTCCCCGTAATCCTCTGTACGGATCCCGCTGGTATACTCCACGCGGACCCCCGGATGTTCCTCTTCAAACTGCGCGATGGCGGCATCCATGAATCCATAGGTGTCCTCTCCCGGCACATCCCAGTAGCTGTCGCACGGAAATCCGATGTACAGCACGGTCCCGCTGCAGCGGCGCAGCAGCAGGACCCCTGCCAGAGCAATGGCTGCAAGGAGCAATCCTGTCCGCACATACTGCCCCCGCTTCATTCGTCCTCCTCCGGCGAATGAAACGAGTTCTGCACGGCCCAGATGGCCAGCTGCGTACGGTCCCGCAGCTCCAGCTTGCGCAGAATGCCGCTGATATAATTGCGGACCGTCCCCTCCGACAGGAACAGGCGCTCCGCAATCTCCTTGTTGGACAGTCCCCGGCCTACCGCCCCGACGACTCTGCCCTCCATTCGGGTCAGCTCCGCCGCGTCCGTTCGCCCCACGCGTTCCGCTGCGGTGTTCCCCGCCATCCGTGCGAACATCTGCAGCACCCGGGAGGCTACCTCCGGTGCAATGATCGATCCGCCGTGTGCCGCCTCCCGCACGGCCTCCGTCAGTCTGTCCACCGATACCCCCTTGAGAAGATAGCCCGTGGCGCCGTACCGCAGCGCATCATAGATGTATTCGTCATCGTCAAACGTGGTGAGAATGATGACCTTCGTCCGCGGATACAGCTGTTTGATCCGCCGCGTGCACTCCACGCCGTCCATCTCCGGCATGCGCACATCCAGCAATGCCACATCCGGCTGATGCTCCTCCACCAGATGCAAGGCCTCCTGCCCGTTCCTCGCGGTCCCTATGATCTCGATATCCTCCTGCCTGTTCAGGACAAAGCCAAGGCTTTGCCGTATCAGTTCCTGATCGTCCGCCAGCACCACTTTGATCATGTCTCTCCCCCGTCCGTTCCCTGCTGCAGCCGGTGCGCTCCGGCACCGCGGCGCACGGTCATTTGCCTTCTTCCTGCTCCGGTTTCCTGCGCAGCGGGAATTCTGCCCGGATGCAGAATCCGTCTCTGCTCTCGTACTGCAGACTGCCGCCCAGAAGAGACATCCTCTCCTGCATATGCAGAAGGCCGAAGCCCGGCACCACCTTTCCGCAGCCGCTCCCGTTGTCCCGCACCTCGATGGTCATCCTCCCGGCCTCTGCAAGGCAGCGGATCCTCATCTGTGTGGCATGTCCGTGGCGGATGGCATTGGTAATTCCCTCCTGCACCGTCCGGTATATGGCATCTTCCTCATCCTGCATGAGCCTGGCCCCTGCCAGATTTTCCTCCAGCCGGACCTCGGTCCCGGTCCCCGCCCCCATATTGGCACACATCCTGTTCAGCACAACGGACAGGCTTTGCTGCTCCAGCGAGTCCGGCCGCAGCGCACTCACGGACCGCCGCACCTCCTGCATGCCTTCCCTTGCCGTATCCGCAATGAGCTCCATCTGTTTCCTGGCAAGCTCCGGTGAGTCATCGAGCATCTGGAGACAGGCATCCGTCCCCGCCGCAATCCCTGTCAGCACATGGCCCAGGGTATCGTGAATCTCCCGGGCCAGCCGGTTTCGCTCCTGTACCTGTGCCGTGTGGGCGCGCTCCTCCGCGTAGTCCAGCAGCTGCTCGTTCATCTCCTCCAGTCTGCGGTTCTGCTGCTGCATTTCCAGCTTCTCTCGAACCTGCCATACCATGAAGACCACCAGATACAGCACGAACAGCACCGCCCCCACCGCAGAGAGGCCATCAATCATCAGCTGCAGGATGCTCCGAACCGGAAGCTCATAGAAATTCAGATACTGCTGCAGTGAAACCGCATGCAGCACATCCGTGAAATAATCCAGATTGCACAGCAGGTAGAGGATCGTCATCCCCGTCAGGTAATTCCTCTGCCTCCGTGTATTGGCGTCATCCAGCCGGTCCGCGATCGCGAACAGCGCGATCTTGTCACAGTTCTGCTGGAAGAGGAGCGAGGCCGCGCCAAAGAGCACCGCCTGCGCCAGATACCGCTGCCAGCCATTGCAGGAGGGGCCGGCCGTTTCTGTCTGCCTTCCCAGGAGCATCCCCAGGCCGGTCATAACCACCGCCGCTGTGAGCACCGCCGGATGATACGGCAGCCACTGCAGGGACTGCAGAAAGCTCTCTGCCTGCTCGGTCTGCGACGCATAGATCGGCGTGACCACCTGTACACCGTAGATCATGAGCACCGACATGACGGTCAGGAGGGCCATGGCGCGGTAGAGCCTGTGCAGGAGTGCATTCTGATCGAAATCGTTCATTGCCATCCCTCTGTTCCGAAACGCGGAATATCCTCCTCCGTAATCTGTGACACCGGCACAACAATGTTCGTCAGATGCGGCTCGTTCTCCAGGATCTCATAGGCGACCTCCGCCGCCTTCTGTCCGATGCGCAGCGGAGACTGGGCCGTTGTCGCCGTCATTCTGCCCTCCTCCACCAGCGTTTTGGCCTCCGGTGATCCGTCCACGCTGTAAACAAGGGTATCTGCAAGACGCCCCGCCTCCTCCAGAGCCGCCATCGCACCGAGGGCGGACAGATCATTCACCGCCATCACCGCGTCGATCTGCGGATACTCCTTCAGCAGCTGCCGCATTCCCTCCATGGCTTCCTCTGTCCGGCCGCCGCAGTCATACCCCGCGAGGATTTCATAAGGATTGCCGCTCTTCTCCAGCGTCTCCTGAAAGCCCTCCGCCCGCTCCCGGCAGGAAAAGGAATCCTCGTTGCGGATCATGACAATCTGCGCCTCCTTGGTCTGGCTGATCAGGTGTCTCGCATCCAGAAGTCCTGCCCCGTAATTGTTGGAGGTGATGGTACAGGCAGCCAGCTCCTCCGCATCCGTTCTGGAATCGATCAGGATCACCGGCACTCCTCTTTGGTATGCCGCCTCCAGGGCCGG
This sequence comes from Clostridium sp. CAG:302, assembly GCA_963657295.1. GTDB lineage: Bacteria > Bacillota > Clostridia > Lachnospirales > Lachnospiraceae > CAG-791. The sequence continues at coordinate 4,384 of CAVKMX010000027.1, read as the reverse complement.
CTTCACCTCCTGATCGTCTACCGGATTGACGATCAGCACCTCCGCCCCCTGCTCCAGAAGCTCTTCGATTTCCAGGTTCTGCCTCTCCTGGCTCTGCTCCGGGTCCCGGACCAGCAGCAGATCTCCGCGGCTGCGCACCTGCTGATCTATTTCATCGTTGATGGTCTCATAAAACGAATCGCTCAGCGTCGCATAGGTCGCGCCGATCCGATGCGGTCCCCCCAGCAGCCGGATCATCCCCATCGTCTGCTCCCGGGTGCGGACGGCAATTCCCGCTGCCATCAGGAGCAGCAGAACCGGTGCCCAGACTCTTCTCCATCCTTTCATCTGCAAAGAACTCTGCCCCACGGTGCAGCACCTCCGTATTTTTCAGCTCAGCACCCCTCTGGCCTGCTCCAGACGCCGGTCGAACCGTGCATAGAAGTCTGCTCCGTCCGTCCCATAGGGCGTCACATAGAAAACCTTCAGGAGGAAGAGGTTCAGCTGCCGTCCGTAGTCCGGATCAGCGCACGATGCCAGGAAGGCCTTTACGTCTCTGCAGTAATAATGCCAGTCGCACACGAACTGCTCATACCGTCTCAGGTTCTCAATGCCCAGCCATCTGCTGATCTTCACCTTCTGCTTGCCCGGCATGGCACAGCCGTTGTCCACGATGAAATACCGGAAGCTCCTCGTTTCCGCGTCGTAGTCCCGGCCCAGAGGGAAGAGCCTGCAATAGCCGGAGCGGTACGGGTGAATGCTGCAGCGCCCGTCCGCCGCCAGCATGCTGCAGGCCCCGTCTCCGTTTTCCCTCATCTGCATGTGCGGCAGGATCAGACCTTCCTCGGTATGAAGTCCGATGACACCGGCCCTCTGCAGCTCCTCGAAGCTTTTCCCAAGGCCTCGCGTGAGCTGATCTACATCCCAGGGATCCAGCCGGATGCTCTCTCCCATCCCGTGGCAGCATTCCCCGCAGCCGTTGCACTTCTCACATTGAATCCTCGCCAGCTCCGATGCGCTGAATCTGCGTGTTGCTTCCTGCTCCATCACTTGTGGTATTCCCTTCCCGCGCCGATCATGCAGCCGCGGTAAATCTGCTCCAGCACCAGCACCCGTGTCATCAGATGCGTAAAGGTCAGCGGTGAGAGCTTCCACCGCACATCCGCACGCTCCAGCAGCGCCCGCCCCGGCCCCAGAGAGCCGGCAATGACGAATACAAGAGAGGAGGCCCGCAGCTGCCAGCCCGCCAGCTCCTCTGCGAATTCCTCCGAGCTCCATTCCGTTCCGTGAAGGTCCAGCAGAATGCAGTAATCGGAGGGCCGGAGCCTTGCCAGCGCGTGTGCCGCCTCCTTCTCCTTGATCCTCTCCGCCTCACCTGCGCGGTCCGCATGGGCGTTCGGCTCGTCCTTCACCTCCACGACCTCCGCCCGACAGAAGGCGGAAAGCCGCTTGAGATATTCCGCCTGCAGCTGATCCAGCGCCTTATCCTTCATATGTCCGATGCACAAAATCGTGATCTTCACAGCCTGCTGCCGCTCTCCATTCTATTGCACTTCTATTTCTTTCAGTTCTATTTCTTTCCGTTCCGTTTCTCATCGACGGAGCCCGGTGCCCGGGAGGTCAGGCTTCCCGGAACATCTGCATCTGTGCAATTCCGCTCTGCAACGGCTTCCGACCGCAGTTCGCGAACAGCATTCTCACAGCGGACTCATATTCCGTACGGTTCTTTGCCTTGTGAATGCCCTTCACATATCTTCCGTCGTCCGCAAAGCTCTCCCCCAGAAAGGTCCACAGCTCCTTCATGCAGCCTATGCGGATCCGGTCATCACGGAACTGCTCCTCGTAAGCCTGGTACAGTGCGTCATGAAACTCCCGCAGCGTCTCTTTCCCCGCCCTTATGCCGTAAACCCGTTCTGTGATCATCCCTGGATCCGACAGAAGGCCGCGCCCGATCATGACGGCGTCCAGAGAGGGGAACCTCCGCTCCAGGGCATCCAGATCCGCACCGTTTCGTACGTCGCCGTTGTAGCACAACCGCACCTCTCCTCCCGCCGCCCGGTACGCTGCGGCAAAGGTCTCCAGCTCCGGCTTCCCGCGGTAGAGTTCCTGCCTCGTTCTGGCGTGAACGATCAGCTTCTCCAGCGGATAGCGCCGATACACGGCAAGGAGGCCATCGAATTCCGCAGGATCCGCCCAGCCCAGCCGCGTCTTCACGGAAATGCGCAGCGGCCTTCGGTTCCCGTCTGCATCCGTCACGGGAATCTTTTCCGCTCCTTCGAAAACCGCATCCAGAAACCGGTCCATGATGTCCGGCGTGCGCAGCATGCCGGAGCCCTTTCCCTTGGCCGTCACCGTCCCCACCGGACACCCGAGGTTGAGATTCACCTCCGTGTATCCGAATTCCGCCAGAAACCCGGCACAATGAAGGAACTCCTCCGGTCGGCCGGTGAGAATCTGCGGCACGGTCGGGACCCCTCGGTTGTTCTCGGGCAGAACATCCCGCTTCTCCCTGGACTTCAGCCTGTTGGTGTACGTCGCCACCACGAAGGGTGTATAGTACGCCTCCATTCCGGGGAAAAAACGGTGATGTGCCGTACGGAAGCAATGTCCTGTAATGCCCTCCAGCGGGGCACAGTAAAACCGCATTCTCACAGCGCCTTTTCGATTGCGGCGAGAAGATCCTCAAAGGTCTCGTAGGCCGGCAGCTCCGGATGGTCTTTTTTGATCTGCTCCGTGGAGCGGAACAGGAACCCTGCCTTGCTCGCACCGATCATGCCGAGATCGTTGAAGGAATCCCCGCTGGCAATCGTCTCAAAGCCGATGGACTGCAATGCCTTTACCGTGGTCAGCTTGGAGTTCTCAATCCGCATCCGGAAGCCCGTGATCTCCCCGCTCTCCGAGACCTCCAGCGAATTGCAGAAGATGGTCGGATATCCGAGCTTCGCCATCAGGGGCCCCGCGAACTGCGAGAAGGTATCGCTGATGATGATGACCTGCGTCTCCTTCCGCAGCGTATCCAGGAACTCCCTTGCACCGGGAAGCGGATCAATCGTCGCAATGGTCTCCTGAATCTCCTTCAGCCCCAGCCCATGCTCCTTCAGAATTCCCAGACGCCAGTTCATCAGCTTGTCATAGTCCGGTTCGTCCCGCGTCGTTCTCGTCAGTTCCGGAATTCCGGAGGCCTCTGCAAACGCAATCCAGATCTCCGGCACCAGCACTCCTTCCAAATCAAGGCATACAATGTTCATGTTCTTCCTCCCGATGCAAGTATGGTTCTTTCTGTTTCGCCATGATCATATCACATTTTCCACAGCTGCAGATTCTCGTCGCTGTGCTCAATCTGACGGGAGAAGCTGTGGGCCAGCCGGATCATAACACCGATCCCGAAGGCACCTTCCCGCTGCTCATGGCTGACACACAGAAGGAGCAGCAGCCGCAGGCTCCGCTGCCACATCCGGTGCACCGCCTGCACCTCCTCGTAATAGGAATCGATGGCGTAGCGGTAGACCAGATACACCGCAAAGCGCCGGAACAGCCGGCGCAGCAGGTCATCGTACTGTGCCCGGAAGGCAGCCTCGTGTTCCCTGATGATCGCATACTCCGTGCACACCCTTCCGATCAGATCGGCTCCCTCCGTATCCAGAATCTCCAGTCTCGGGATCCGCTGCAGCAGCTCGGCATCCCCCCGCTCATCCGGGAGAACGGAAAAGGGCAGTCCCGACTCCTCCTCTGTCATCAGCTTCTGCAGGAGTTCATCCCTCTGCCGCAGAATGTCTGCAAGCCGTTCCTTCTCCTCCGGCCCCAGCGTCTCCCAGGGCTCCTCCCCGTCCTCCGATCTCCGATAACGGACGGGTCCCTGTCCTGTGAACAGGAGCCTTCCGACCTCCATGCAGGAAAGGCTCAGATCGATCTGCTCATAGTCTCCGATTCCCATGTAGTAGCGCGGATATTCCTGGCAGGTCTGTGACAGACCCTCCTCCCCCAGCGCCGCACAGATCTCACAGAGCCTGTCCTCCCGCAGAAAGGGACAGCGGCCGTCTGCACCAAGCGGGATGTATTTTGCCTCCCCCTCCTCACGCAGAAGGCGGTTCAGCTTCTCTCCCAGTGCGCCCTCCTGCACCCGGTAATAATAGAAGGTGTCTTCATCCACATCCACCTCCCAATCCTTGCAGCAGGTATCCGGGCACTTTTCCGCAAGGCAATGGAATTTCTCGTAATAATCCGGATATTCGATCCGCATGCTCTCCTCCCGCACCTTCACCGCATCGCCAAGTCCCGGTACACCTCAAACGCCGACGGAACCGGAAAGCGCTGCTCCAGATCCTCTCCCGTCACCCAGAGAATTCCCTCCGCCTGCCGCATCCGCGGAAGCCGGATTTCATACCCCTCCATCTGCCATTCGATG
>CAVKMX010000026.1:0-22053 GCA_963657295.1 Clostridium sp. CAG:302 | reverse complement strand
CCCAGGACGGACAGCTCCGCCAGGACCCGTCACCGGCGGGCGAATGAACTGTAACATGCAGACGACGCTTTGCACGTAAAATCTCCCCGGAAGGAATGTTCCCTCCGGGGAGACTGGATCTGCACGCATCGTCCGTTCCCTTCTCTCTGTTCAGCACCCGCCGATTTCCATCGTGGATCGGCCGCCTGCGGACGAATTCATGATGGAAATTCCGATTACCAGTTGCGGGCCAGCGATGCAAAACAGCAAAGCACATATCCGAAAACTGATGCAACTGCCAACGTAACGATTCCCATGATTTCCCGCCTTTCCTGCGCACGGCATCCGTGTCCTGTCCGATCGGATCCGCCTCTGACGCCTGATCCGTAGGTTTGCTGCTCCTGACACAGATACGTACGCAGGGGATCCGGACGATGTTACAGCCCGGAGCGTCGTCTGCAGGATAAACCGGCTGCGCTGACGGAGCTGCTGCCCCGTTACTCTGTGCTCCCCAGCACACGGAGCATTTTCTGGGTGCACCGGCTCGTCACCTCCAGATAGTATGCCGCATCTGCAGCGGACATTTCATCGGAATCATAATCATCGACCTTTTCCATGAAATCCGCATATTCCTGCATCATGTCCGCGTATTCCATCAGAAGACCGAGGTCCGTCGGATTCGCCTGGTATTTCTGCATGAAATCGATGTATTTATCTATGAAGGCTTCGTACCCATCCAGGAAGGCCTTCAGATCCGGATTCACGCCGGCCGGTTCCGCCGATGCCTCTCCGGCTTCATCGTCCGCCGAATCCGCTGCGCTCTCCGGCCGCTTTGTGTCGGCTGCATTGGTGTACGCTGCCGAGTCAATGATCTTTCTGTAATCCGCCTCGAATTCCTCTGTGTGAGATTCCTCAACAAACCCCATTACCATCAGCAGCTTTCCCTTTTCCTCCACGTTGATCAGGTCAATATACGCCGTCACCGGATGATCATCCGCCTCGACGGTGTAGCAATAGGATCTTGCCTTATGTCCGGCCACCTCTGATCCCAGCGCGCTTTTCCTCACAGGAGAGGTAAAGGACTCCGCAATTTGGTCATCCATCCATTCATCGAGCTTATCTTCCATCCGGTCAAACTGATCCTCTGTTACTCCATCCGTATCACGAATGTAGATGCCGGCATAATCCCCTTTGGATACAAAAGAATCGTCATCCGCTTCATATTTCACCGGAATGCGGAAGGTCACGCCGTCCAGACTGAATTTCTGAACCTCCTCTTCTTCCTTCTTCTCTTCTTCCTTCTCCTCTTCTCCCTCGTCTGCTGCGGAGGAGTCCGCTGCCGACGTTTCAGGTGCACTGCTTTCCTCACGGGCCGCGGCAGAACCGGTTCCGCTCTTTCCCGCGGCAGCCAGCAGACCGAGCGCCGCAATCACAAGGGCCGCAATTGCAAGTCCCTTCCGCCGTTCCTTCCTGACGAGCGACAGGATTGCCAGAACCAGCGCAGCGACAGATACGACGGGAGGCACGACAGAAAAGCCGAGGCATCCGATCACCGCCAGCACCAGGGCAAGGATGCCCAGAACAGGAACCGCCTTCCCGGGCCGCCCCTCCTTCCTGCCGCGGGCCGCAGCAGCCTCCTGCGGGGAACCGCTCCCGCAATCGTCATACAGCCGCTCCGGGCTCACCTCCGGGGTCAGCTGCGGAATCTCTGCCGGTTCCGGCTTCGCATCCGGCAGATCCACCGGCGCTCCGCAATTCGTGCAAAACTTAGCTCCCTTTGGTATTTCCTCTCCGCAATTCCTACAGAATGCCATCCTTGCTCTCCTCCCGCTCTCTCCTGCAGCTGCGCCGGACGCTCCGTCGTCAAAGGATTCTGCAGTCCTCTGCTGCCGGCTCGTTCTGTGCCGCAGCTTCCATGTACTGCCGTCATCATATAACCTTTCCGCATCAAAAACTCCCACCGCAGCGGTGGGAGTTTTGGGTCTCAGAATCCGTTATGCTGTATCTGTCTGCGGTGAGAATCCCGGGCATCGGCTGCTCGGTCATTCTGCCTTTCGGGCCTCCTGCAGCATGTGCTGGTAGTCCCCGCTCTCATCGGCTGCGGAATTTTCAAGCTGCGAGAACAGGGCCGTGAGGACCGTTCCTGTATCCTCGTCGTATACCAGGGTGATGTATCCTGCGGATCGTTCTGCCTCCAGATCCGCTCCGAACGAAGCCTGCAGCTGCCCACCGAAGGCCCATTGATAGCCGGGGCAGCCGCCCGCCGTAACCGGCGTTCCCGTCTCTTCTGTGAGCTCTGCGTCGTCATAGAACAGCGCCAGAAGATCCTGCGCTTCGTTCCGGAGTGCTGCCTCCGCACCGGAGCCCGCCGGATTCTCCTCCCGGTATAAAAGAAGGAAGGAGCAGTCTCCCGTTTCGACATCGGTGCTGTAGAAGCTTGAGTATCTTCCCGCGGCCTCCCCGTTCGTATTGTCAATGTATTGTCTCGGCAGGACGAATCGGAATCCGCCCAGTGAGCACAGCATCGTTCCGTCCTCCTGCAGCACCGTATTGCCGTCCTGCAGCCGCTGTGCCAGCTGCAGCGTCTGCCGTGAGATTCCCTCGCTTTTCCGGAAGGTTTCATCGTTCCAGCCCGGATGATCCGATACAAAGAACAGCCTCTCTGCATCTTCCTCCAGCTCTGCGGAGATGGTACAGTGGAGCTTTGGAAGATACAGGGAGAGGATGCCGTCCGTACAGCTCCACGGACAGGCCAGCTCCGTATACTCTGCACAGTAATAATTGGCCAGGCCGCTGCCGAGGATCTCCAGATAGTCATCGGAGTCCCCCTTGTAAATGCCTGCGAAGGAGGCGCTCTCCGTGCTCTCCGTGCTCTGCGTTTCCTGCGGCTGCTCGGCAGAGCGGGACAGGGTCCGCAGCGTGCCGGCCAGACCCAGCAGGAATACGGCCGCGCAGACCGCCGGCACCCATCGTCTGCCGGACACCGCGCCGCGGCGTCGGAGTGCCTTCCGCAGGGCAGCAGCCGATGAAAAGCGATCCCCCGGATTCATCTGCGTGCATCGATTCACGATCCGCCGCATGCCGGCGGAGATTCCGCGCGGCAGCACCGCACCGCTTTCTTCGTTTCCCGTCAGAAGGGTGCACATGAGCCGGCCGACGGCATAGAGATCCGCCCGGGGCGTAGAGCTGGCGAAGCCGTACTGCTCCGGGGCGGCGTAGCCGGCCGTCCCGATGAGCCGCGTGTCGCGCCGGTCTCCCGGCTCATTCCGGCGTGCGGCATTGAAATCGATCAGAACCACGCTGCCGTCCTCCTTCAGCATTACGTTGGAGGGCTTAATATCCCGGTGAACGATCGGCGGATCCATCGTATGGAGCTGCTCCAGCACATCGCACAGCTGCAGGACAAGCTCCCTCACGCGCTCCTGCGGCAGTGCCCCCTCTTCCTGCAGGAGCTCCTCCAGCGTTTTGCCCGGAATGTATTCCTCTATCACCGTGAGGGTTCCCGGTGCCCCATCCCCCGGTTCCCCGGCCTCGGCGCCCTCTCTGCTGTTCTCACAGAGGGCATAAATTCTCGGAACGCCCCGGACCGGATGCCGCTGCAGCTGTCGGTATACCGCGGTATCATAAATCAGCAGATCCTTCCGGACACAGACTTCTCCGGTTCGGACCTGCTGCACCAGCGTGACGCCGTGCTCCCGCCGGAGCTCCGCGATTCGTCGGTAAGATGCAATTGTCTGCCGGGAGATCCCCGCATCGAATTCGGTCTCTGTCTTCATACCGGCCCATGGCCTTTTCGAGTGTCCCCAAGTGTCTGTCAATGCGGCAGAAAGGAGCATATATAAATGTTCAGCAAGAAAACCGGCGATCTGGAGCAGGAGCTCCTGCAGACGCATCCCTCGGAGCTCCCCTCTTACGTCAGGTCAAATCGTGATGAGCTGCTGCCGGAGCACCACGCCTTTGCACAGTATATGAAGGAGCGGCTGCAGGCCAGGCATCTGCAGAAGCAGGAGGTGCTGCTGCGGGCGGACATCTCTCTGCGCTATGGATATAAGCTCCTTTCCGAGGAGAAGGTCACTCGTCAGCGGGATGTGCTGCTCCGCATCTGCTATGCCGCGGAGTTCACTCTGGAGGAGACCCAGCAGGCTCTCCGTCTGTACCGGATGGATACGCTTTATGCCAGAGACCCGCGGGACGCCCTGCTGATCGCCTGCTTTCACAACAGACCCGGGAGCATCCTGGAGGTCAATGAGCTGCTGCTGCGCAGCAGGCTCACGCCGCTGCGTCCCAGCGGTGTTCAGGAATGAGCCTGCCGCAGAGCCTTGTTCACATAGTATCCCGTGTAGGACCAGTGACACTGTGCCAGCTCCTCCGGCGTTCCGGCGGCCACCACCGTGCCGCCGCCGTCACCGCCCTCAGGGCCCATATCGATGATGTAATCCGCTGTCTTGATCACATCCAGATTGTGCTCGATCACCACCACGCTGTTGCCCCCCTCTGCCAGCTTCTGCAGGATCTGCGTCAGCTTCCGGACGTCCTCGAAATGCAGGCCGGTGGTGGGCTCATCCAGAATGTAGATGGTCCTGCCGGTGGACCTTCGGGAGAGCTCCGCCGCCAGCTTGATGCGCTGGGCTTCCCCGCCGGAGAGCTCCGTGCTGGGCTGTCCCAGCTTCACATAGCCAAGTCCGACGTCATACAGCGTCTGAATCTTATCCCGCACCGAGGGCACATTCTCAAAGAACTTCACCGCCTCCTCAACCGTCATGTCCAGAACATCGTAAATGGTCTTCCCCTTGGAGCGGACCTCCAGCGTCTCCCGATTGTAGCGTTTCCCGCCGCAGACCTCGCAGGGCACGTAGACATCCGGCAGGAAATGCATCTCGATCTTCAGAATCCCGTCGCCTGCGCACGCCTCACAGCGTCCTCCCTTGACATTGAAGGAAAAGCGGCCCTTGGTGTATCCTCTCGCCCGGGCATCCGTCGTTCCCGCGAACAGCTCGCGGATGATGTCGAAGACCCCCGTGTAGGTTGCCGGATTGGAGCGCGGCGTGCGTCCGATGGGAGACTGATCAATGTTGATGACCTTGTCCAGCTGCTCCATTCCCTCCAGACTCTTATGCGGGCCCGGAATGGTTCGGGCGCGGTTCAGGTCTCTTGCCAGCCGGTTGTACAGGATCTCATTGACAAGGGAGCTTTTCCCCGAGCCGGAAACGCCGGTAACAAGGCACAGGACCCCCAGCGGAACGTCCACGTCAATGTTCTTCAGATTGTTCATGGCGGCGCCCTTTATGTGCAGCCAGCCGGACGGCTTCCTCCGGGAGGCCGGAACCGGGATTTTCCTCCTGCCGGACAGATACTGTCCGGTGATGGAGGCCGGATTCGCCATGATCTCCTCCGCACTCCCGCAGGCTACGATCTCTCCGCCGTGGGAGCCGGCGCCCGGTCCCACATCCACAATATAGTCCGCTGCCCGCATGGTGTCCTCATCGTGCTCCACCACGATGACGGTGTTCCACATGTCCCGCAGACTCTTCAGCGTCCGCAGCAGCTTGTCGTTGTCCCGCTGGTGCAGTCCGATGGACGGCTCGTCCAGAATGTAGCAGACGCCGACCAGTCCCGAGCCGATCTGCGTAGCCAGCCGGATTCGCTGAGCTTCCCCGCCGGAGAGGGTCCCGGTGGCCCGGGAGAGCGAGAGGTAATCCAGTCCCACGTTGCCGAGGAAGCTGACCCGGCTGCGGATTTCCTTCAGAATCTGCTCCCCGATGCGCTGCTGCTGCGGATCGAGCTGCAGTCCGTTTACAAAGGTCAGAAGATCCCGGATGGAAAGACAGGTGACATCGTAGATGTTCTTCTCTCCCACCGTCACCGCCAGGGCCTCCCGCTTCAGGCGCTTCCCGCCGCACCGCTTGCAGGCACTGATCCGCATGTACTGCTCATACTCCTGCCGCATGCGTTCGCTGCTCTCCCGATAACGGCGATAGGTATTCTCCAGCAGGCCCTCGAAGGTAATCCGGTATGCCACCTTGCTGACGCTGGTCTGGCTCTTGTAATAAATCTCAAACTCCTCCGGAGAGCCGTTCATGAGCACCTCCCTCGCCTGCTCCGACAGGTCCTTCCAGGGGGTATCCAGGCTGAAATGGAACCGCTCCGCCATTCCCAGGAGCATGGCATTGGTCCAGCTCCCCTCCTTCATGCAGCTGGCCCATCCCGGGACGGCAATGGCTCCCTCCCGGATGGATCTGGTCGTATCCGGGATCATGAGCTCCGGATCGAATTCCATCCTGTAGCCGATTCCCGCACAGTCCGGGCAGGCCCCGAACGGGTTGTTGAAGGAGAAGCTCCTCGGTTCGATTTCCTGGATGGCAATGCCGCACTCCGGGCAGGCAAAATTCTGGGAAAACTGCAGCAGCTCTCCGCCCGGCACCTGGACCTGGGCCAGACCCTCCGCCAGATTCAGCGCATTTTCCAGGGAGTCCGCCAGTCTCCCCTCCATCCCGTCCCGCACTACCAGACGGTCCACCACAACCTCGATGCTGTGCTTGATGTTCTTATCCAGCGAGATCTCCTCTTCGGAGAGATCGTACTGGCTTCCGTCCACGCGGACACGGACATAACCGGCCCGCCTCGCCTGCTCGATCACCTTCTCATGGCGTCCCTTCTTGCCGCGGACCACAGGGGAGAGGACCAGTATTTTCGTTCCCTCCGGCAGCCGCTTCACCTGGTCCACCATCTGGTCCACGGTCTGCCTGGCAATGCTACGGCCGCAATTCGGGCAATGCGGTATGCCGATTCTGGCATAGAGCAGGCGAAAATAATCGTAGATTTCCGTCACGGTTCCCACCGTAGAGCGCGGATTCCGGTTGGTCGATTTCTGGTCGATGGAAATGGCCGGGGAAAGGCCGTCGATCTGATCCACCTCCGGCTTCTCCATCTGTCCGAGGAACTGCCTGGCGTAGGAGGAAAGGGACTCCATGTAACGCCTCTGCCCTTCCGCATAAATGGTATCGAAGGCCAGACTCGACTTGCCCGACCCGGAAAGCCCCGTCAGCACCACCAGCTCATTCCGCGGAATGGTCAGGTTCACGTTCTTCAGATTGTGCTCTCTGGCACCGCGGATGCGGATGCAGTCCTCCTTGTGAATCAGGCTGCGGCGCTCCTGATCGTGCTTCTTCTGTCCCTGCGCCAGCTCCTCGGCCTCGCGCAGCGCCGGCCAGTAATCCGGCTTCTTCATCTTTGCTGCCATCGTCGTCTCCTGCTCTTTCCTGTTCCGTACGCATCTCTGCCCGCACCGCAGAATGCATGTTTTCCCTTTCCCGCGCCTGCCTTCGCGCTCACCTTCCGCCGGTAAGCTCCAGCAGGTGCTTTTTCAGCTCCATCATCTGGTCCCGCAGCTGCGCCGCCGCCTCGAAATTCAGCTCGGCCGCCGCCTTTTTCATCTGCTTCTCCACCTTGCGGATCAGCTGCTCCAGCTCCTGCTCCGACATGGACTCCGGATCCTTGGCGAACCGCACCTGCTCCTGGCTGACCTCCCGGGAAATCGAGATCAGTTCACGGACTGCCTTCCGGATGGTCTGCGGCGTAATGCCGTGTTCTCTGTTGTAGGCCGCCTGAATCGTTCGCCGGCGCCCGGTCTCCTCTATGGCCCTTTGCATGGAATCCGTGACGTGATCCGCATACATCACAACGTGTCCGTCCGCGTTGCGGGCGGCGCGTCCGATGGTCTGCACCAGTGAGGTTTCCGAACGCAGGAAGCCCTCCTTGTCGGCGTCCAGAATCGCAACCAGCGCAATCTCCGGAATGTCCAGGCCCTCCCGCAGCAGATTGATGCCCACGAGAACGTCGAACGCATCCAGACGCATATCCCGGATGATCTCCGCACGCTCCAGCGTATCGATATCCGAATGCAGATAGCGGACGCGGATCCCGGATTCCGTCAGGTAATCCGTCAGATCCTCGGCCATTTTCTTGGTCAGCGTAGTGACCAGAACCTTGTTCCCGCCGTCTGTGGTCTTCCGGATCTCTGCAATCAGATCATCCACCTGACCCTCGATCGGCCGCACATCAATTTCCGGATCCAGAAGGCCTGTGGGACGGATGACCTGCTCCGTGCGCAGGAGCTCGTGCTCCTTCTCGTAGCTTCCCGGTGTCGCCGAGCAGAACAGCATGCGGTCAATCTTCCGTTCAAACTCTTCGAAATTCAGGGGCCGGTTGTCCAATGCCGAGGGCAGCCGGAAGCCGTAATCCACCAGGGTCTGCTTGCGGTTCCGGTCTCCGTGGAACATGGCGCCGATCTGCGGAATGGTGATGTGGGACTCGTCCGCAATGATCAGAAAATCATCGGGGAAGAAATCCATCAGCGTCAGCGGCTCAGCTCCCGCCGGCATGAAATTCAGGTGTCTGGAATAATTCTCAATGCCGGAGCAGAAGCCCGTCTCCCGCATCATCTCAATGTCGAAATTCGTTCGCTCCGCAATTCTCTGGGCTTCAATGAGCTTGTCCTCCCCCTTGAAATAGCGGACCTGCTCCTCCAGCTCCTTTTCGATGTTCTCACAGGCCAGATTGATCTTGTCCTGCGGCACGACATAGTGGGAGGCGGGATAAATCATGACGTGCTGAAGGCTGGCATGCACCCGTCCTGTCACAATCTCCACCTCGCAGATCCGGTCGATCTCGTCTCCGAAGAATTCCACACGGATCAGGTACTCGCTTCCCTGTGCCGGATAGATTTCCAGCGTATCTCCCTGCACGCGGAAATTGCAGCGCTCCAGAACCTGATCGTTTCTCTTATACTGAATGGCGATCAGCTCCCGGATGACATCGTCCCGATCCCGCTGCATGCCGGGGCGCAGGGAAATGGACATGCCCTTGAACTCATCCGGCGAGCCAAGGCCGTAAATGCAGGAAACGCTGGCCACCACGATGACATCCTGCCGCTCGGACAGGGAGGCTGTCGCCGAGAGGCGCAGCTTATCGATCTCGTCATTGATTGCCGAGTCCTTGGCAATATAGGTATCCGTCTGGGGCACATAGGCCTCCGGCTGGTAGTAGTCATAGTAGGAGACGAAATATTCCACGGCATTCTCCGGAAAAAATTCCTTCATCTCTCCGTAAAGCTGCCCCGCCAGCGTCTTGTTGTGAGAAATGATCAGCGTCGGTCGGTTCAGGGCCTGAATGACGTTCGCCATGGTGAAGGTTTTGCCGGAACCGGTTACCCCCAGCAGCGTTTCGAACTGATTTCCCTCCTGAAAGCCCTTCACCAGCTCGGCAATGGCGCGGGGCTGGTCTCCGGTTGGCTGAAATTCGGAATGCAATACAAAATGATCCATTCTGATGTCCTGTCTCTTCCATGCAATATGACCTGCGGCACTCTCATACTGTACCGCAGGTCATGTCCTTCGTCCATTGTTTTCGAATATATGTTCGTTTCACCTCGCGTGCGGACCGCCCGAATGCACGCCGGGATTGCCCTGGTTGTTTTTCTGAATGGGCCTGCGGGTTTCCACCGTCCGCACATAGGTGTCGCGCCGCAGCGTGACGGACGATTTCTTCTGATCCAGATAATAGGCCGCCCGTGTTGCCTGCGCCACCGGCCGCATCTGTCCCCGCATGGCAGCGAGCGTGATGCCCCCCACCACCAGCGCCAGCCCTGCGGCAACGGCGAGAAGCGACCCGGTCAGCTCCGTGTCCATCAGCAGCATGACTGCCGTAAAGAAAGCAAAGGCCGCCGCCGCAACCCCCGCGAACCAGGCGGCGGATTTGCCCGGGTCAATCGGAAGATTCCCGGTCATCTTTCCTGTCTGTCCGTTCATGGCGAACAGAAAATCCTGCTCGTTCCACCGGGTATACAGGAGCCAGGCCGGCATCAGGGCATAGTCGGTCGCTCCATGGGACACTGCCGCGCTCCTGCTCTTCTCCCGCACGGAGCTGTACCCGCCGACGCTCCCGCGCAGCTCATCGCAGGAGGTCGCCACGGCGCGCTCGTCCGCCTTCTTCTGCAGGTCCTCCGGCTCCACATCGTATTTGTTCGCCAGATATCCCGGCAGATATTCCAGCTCGAACTTCGCAAGCTTGTCGTAATGATACGGCTCTATGGAATCCATGAGATCGTCCGGAATGCTCCGGCAGGCATCGCACGGAATCTTGTCAAAATACATCTCCCCGCCACGCTGCACATCGTAAATTCTGGTCCGTGTTACCTCAAAATCTCCCTCCGTATGCGTCGAGCTCTGTCCGCATTCAAAGGTCATCTTCGCATTCACCTTCCCGCAAAAGAGCCAGTAAGGGACATAGACCCCCTTGATCTCCTGCAGGTGGTTGCCGTCGGTAAAGGACTTCGGCAGCAGTTTTTTGCCCTTATAGTACCCCTTCAGGCCGTCAATGGCCTGTTCTCTGGTACAGGCAAACGGAATGACGTAATCCGGACTGCGCCCGATGGAGAACTGCGCCGGGATCACCAGGGGATTCCCGCAATAGGGACAGGCGGTCGCCGCTGTCGCCGCATCGACGATCAGCTCCGCACCGCAGTTCCCGCAATGATATACCCGGAGCTTGGACGTATCGCCGCCCCAGTTGTCTCCTGCGGCCGTCTCCACGTTCGGAGCCTCTGCCCCGCATTCCTCTGCCGAAGGTGCCGCAGAAGGCTGCTCCTGCCCGTCTGCCCTCCGGTTTCTCTCCTCATAGGCCTTCTTCACCTCTTCGATGGTAAAGATGCTGTCGCAATAATCGCATTTCACCTTGCCTGTGGCGGCGTCAAAATGCACCGGACCGCCGCAGTTGGGACAGGTATAATTCGTAACCTGCTGGGCCATCGCGCCTCCTCCCGGTTTCCCGATCTCCCCGGCGCAGCTGCACCAGAGAGCATCCGCAATTGTCAGCGTGCCTTCCGTTCTGAATTCCTATGCTCTGGGGGATCCGCAGTTCTGGCAGAATTTGCCGGTGTTGCCGCTCTGCCCGCAGGAAGGGCAGGTCCAGGGGCCGGCAGGCTGCGGCCTCGCACTCCCGCAGTTCTGGCAGAACCGTCCGATATTGCCTCCCTGTCCGCAGGAGGGGCAGGTCCAGGCACCTGCGGGCTGCATCTGCGGAGCATTCTGCTGCACGGCGGTCTGCTGTCCTGCCGCCTGCTGCTGGGCGCCCATCTGGAAGAGCTGCGCCGCGTTGACGCCGCCCGCCTGCTGGGCCAGGTTCATGCCGGCAAAGCCCATCATGGCGCCGTTCGCATTCCGGGCCGCGTCCTGCATGGCCTGGGCCTGTGCTGCCGTCAGCGCAGCTGCCGCCATCCCCGGATTCTGGTAAACCGCATTGCGCTGCAGCTCCTTGATCATCTTCTCATCGTCTGCATTGGCCTTGAGGCTCGATACCCCGAATGCCGAAATAACGATGCCGTAGGTTTTCCCCCAGGAATCGGACAGAACACGGTTCAGTGCAGCGGCCAGATCATCCGCATGGGCCGGAACGGCGCTGTAGCGCACCCCCTGCCCGGAAATCTCGGCGAATGCCGGCTGCAGTGCGGTCAGCAGCTCCGATTTAAGCTGGGAATCGATCCGATCTCTGGTATAAGCCTCCGTCACATTGCCGCACACGTTCTTGTAGAACAGAATAGGATCCTCAATGCGGTAGGCGTACTCACCGAAGCAGGTGATGGAGATGTCCACGTCCAGACCGATCTTTTCGTCCACCACGCGGAAGGGAACCGGGTTGGCTGTCCCGTATTTGTTCCCGATGATCTCCTTGGTGTTGAAATAGTACACCCGCTGATCCACCGCCGTGTCGCCTCCGAAGCCGACGCGCTTGACGAAGGCCTGGAAGGAATCCGCAAGGCCGCCCTTCAGATTCCCGGCAAAGAGCGACGGGGATGCAGCGCTGTCGAACACGAACTCGCCCGGCTCCGCACAGACCTCCACGATCTTCCCCTGCTCTACGATGATCATGCACTGCCCGTCATTGACCGCCACAATGGAGCCGTTGGAAATCACATTGTCGGTGCCGTGGTTGCGGGCTCTTGCCTGTCTGCGCCTTGTTCCCTTCGTCACCAGGGTTTTCGCATCCATGGAATCACAATAGAAATACTCTCTCCACTGATCCGCCAACACCGAAGATGCTGCGCTTATGCCAACCTGTAACAGTCCCATCAAGTCCCCCTTTTCCGCGCCGGGAGCCCCGGCGTCTGTGCACCGTCTGTATTCCGAATCTCTGTCTGCATTATTCCATATCTGCGATGTTTTTAGAAGAGGCGGCCTCCTTCTGCGGATCCTGCATCACGGTCCCCTTCTCCTTTTCTGTCAGTGCGTCCCGAAAGGCCTCCGCGGGATTCTCCGGGCAGGCAAAGGAGGCCCTTATCTCCATGCTCTCCGCTGCCTCTGCCAGCACCGCATAGGGGTTCTGGCCGCCCAGGGCCTCCATGCCGAAGGCTTCGTCCGCGGCAAGCTCCGCCAGCACCTCCCTGTTGTTGACGCACTCCGTTTCATCCTCCGCCATCTTTTTCATGACCGTCTGATCGGCGGTCAGCGTCAGGATAATGTCCTTCACCAGCGTCTTGTTGTCCGTTCCGGCTGCGGCGCAGATCCAGGTGCCTCCCCAGAAGAAGCTCGCAGGTCCCTTGACCAGCCCCCAACCCCCGGCACCTGCAACGGTTCCCTCCTCTCCGGCATGCACGGCATCACGGATGAACCAAAGCGGTCCCAGGTAGGCGAACACCTGCGTGTCCTCATAAAAGCCGCTGTCCCACTCGCGGCTCCAGAGCATGGCTGTGCCGGTTTCCTCCTTGTCCAGCAGTGCCATCGAATCCTCGACCCAGCTCTGCAGCCAGGAAGCCGACGCACCCGCACTGTCCCCCGGCTGCGTGCCGCCGCTCTGAGCCTTGCCGGTCTCTGCGCAGGCATAGGCCCGCCAGGTGTCATATACACCGGCTGTCATCCGGTATCCGGCCTGCTTCACCTTGTCTGCCGTCTGTGCGAAGGCAGACCAGTCCTTTACCGCCTCCTGAACCGCCGCGGCGTCCTCTGTTCCCAGCGCCTTCTCCGCAAGAGAGCGGTTGTAGAGAAGCCCCGCGGAGCAGGCCTGCCAGGCCGCTCCCCGCTGCGCACCGTTCTCATCCATAACCACCTTCTGCGTGAAATCGTACTGCGAGGACAGCTCCTCCCCGTCAATGCCGAGGGAGGACAGCTTCAGCGCCCTCTTCGTCTCCCCCGCGGTATACCGCGCGGCATTCTCCGAATCCACGAGGAAAATATCCGCTTTCTCCTCCGGCGCTGCCGCCTCGTTCTCTGCCAGAACCGCGTCCAGCCTCTCCTCGTAGGCTCCGTCCTCCGCCGGAATCACAAGAAACCGGACGGTTACGTCACCGATCCGTCCGGTCTCCTCGTCCACCTTCTCATAATCCGGATAATACCGCTCCATGCAATGCCGGAATTCCGCATCCCAGCAATAAATGTTCAGCACCGTCCCGCCGTCTGCCGCCTCCTCTTCCTCGGAAGCGGCCTCCTGTCCTGCCCCGTCGGAGGCTTCTCCGGAGGGGGCCTTCGCGTTTTCCTGTGCGCCGCCGTTCTCTGCTGCCGTGCAGCCCCCCAGCATCAGGGCCGCCAGAGCCGCGGCCAGAAGCCGGTTTCCATACCGTCTCTTCATCGTCTCTTCATACAATATACAAGGGCTCATTCCGCGAGCTTTGCACGCATCGCCGCCAGAGCCGCATCCAGCTGGTTGTCGGATCCGTTCTCCCGGTAGGCATCCGTATCCAGCTCCACCACCTCATCCGGCGTCACGCCGATCTTGTGAATGCTGCTGCCGTTCCGGGTAAAATACTCTGCCACCGTCATCCGAACCGCGGAGCCGTCTCCCAGGGAATACAGGGTCTGCACCACACCTTTCCCGTAGGTCTGGGTCCCGATCACCGTGCCCGCGCCCGAATCCTGAATGGCACTGGAGAGGATCTCCGATGCGCTGGCCGAATTGCCGTTCACCAGGACCACAATCGGCAGACCGCAGTACTCCGTCCCGTCCGTCTCATATTCCGTCGTGGAGCCGTCCGGATACTGCATATAGAAAATCAGACCCTCCGGGATCAGGTATCTCGCAATGGTCGTCACCGCATCCACCGTTCCGCCGGGGTTCCCGCGAAGATCCAGAATCAGGCCCTTGATGTTCTCCTCCTGCAGCTCCTGCAGCTTCCTGATGAACTGATCGGAGGTTACGGTATCAAACTCCGCGATCTGCAGATAGCCGATGCCATCCTCCAGCACCTCTCCGGCCACGGTCACCGACGCCACCTCATCCCGCGTAACATCGATTTCCATCTCCTCACCGTCCCGGACAATGGTCAGCTGTACGGTCGTACCCTTCTCCCCGCGGATCTTGCTGACCGCCACATCCAGGTCCAGGTCCTGCAGCGACTCTCCGTCGGCCTTCCAAAGGATATCGTCCGCCAGAAGCCCTGCCTTTTCCGCCGGAGAATCCTCCATCACACCGGAGATCTTCGGACAGCCGGTGGTCTCATCCCTGGATACATAGGCGCCGATTCCGACATAGGTGCCGCTGATGCTCTCCTGCAGAGCCTCCACATCGTCGGCGGAGTAGTAGACGGAATACGGATCCTCCAGGGCCTCAATGAGGCCGGCGTACATTCCCTCCTCCAGCTGCTCGTCCGTGACGGAATCCGCCTGGTAGTAGTGCTGTGAGATCAGTCTGCGCAGTGATGTCACCTTGGCTCTGATCCGGGCGGACAGCAGGCCGTCTCCGCCCGCAAGGAGCCAGCAGACAACGGCAAGAACCGCCCCCGCTGTCATTCCGCCGAGGAACAGCCCTGCCTTTCCGAGCCTTCCGCTCCGTGCGTGCGGCCTCTCCTGCGGGCCCTCCGCCGATCCATCCGCGGCATTTCCCTGCTGCAGCTCTTCTCTCTCTTCTGCGTTCTTGTTCAATTCCTCTCACTTCCCTTTCAGCTTCCCAGATAGTTCCAGGGCGATACATAGGATCCGTTCAGACGCACGGAGAAGTGCAGGTGGGGACCGGTGGAGTTGCCCGTGCTGCCGACCGCCGCAATCTGGTCTCCCGCGCTGACCTCCTGTCCGCTCGATACGTACAGTGCACTCGCGTGCATGTAAATGGTATACAGGCCGTCTCCATGGTTGATCATGACATAATTGCCCATGGAGGATTCATAGGAGGCTGCCACGACCACGCCGTCCGCCGCCGCCAGAATCGGCGAGCCGCTGGGGGCCGCCATATCGAGGCCGCTGTGGAAAATCGTCCTGCCGTAGATCGGGTGCGTCCGGTATCCGTATTCCGACGAAATATAGGTATAGGACGGTGCCGGCCAGACGAAGGTGCCGCCGGTGTACTTGCGGTTCTGGTTGGCCAGGGTCTGCCGATCGGCGGCGACCGCCGCCTCCAGCGCCGCGATAGTGGCGTTCTGCTGGCTCATCTGGCTCTCGTACTCCTCGATGGTCGCCGCGGATTCCGCAATTTCCGATTCCGTGGAGGCGATCTGCGCCTTTTTCTCCTTGATCAGTGCCTCGACGTTGGCCTCCTCTTCCTCCACCGCCGACTTCTCCTCATCGAGTGTCGCCTTCTCCTCCTCCAGCGCCTCCTTGGTTGCCTTTACCAGCTGCGTCTGCTCCTTGTAGCGCTGCAGCAGCTCCTGATCATAGTTGGACAGCAGCTCAATGTAGTACGCCTTGTTCAGCAGGTCGCCGAAGGTCGTCGCCTTCAGCAGGGTTTCCAGAAGATAGGTGTCTCCCTTTTCATAGATGAAGCGGACCCGCTTCTTCATGTTCTCATACTGGGTCTGCTGGGTTTCCTCTGCCTCCGTCAGCTCCGCCTCGGTTCTCTCGATATCCGCTTCTTTATCGGCAATCTGCGTTTTGAGACTGTCGATGTTCGCCTGGATCTGCGTCAGCTGCTCATCCATCTGCGAAACATAGGCATTCAGATCGGATTTCTTATCCTCCAGTGCAGCCTTCATGTTCTTGAGGCTGCTGAGGTTGTTCTGTACCTCCTGCCGCTCCTGCTTGGCCGCCTCGATCTGATTTTCCTTCTCCTTGATGGTCTCCTGTGTCACGGTCTCCGCCTGCACGGCAAAGGCCAGCGGCTTCGCCAGTGCAATAATGCCAAAAAGCAGTGCGCAGCTGACTGCGCACCGCCGAATCCGTCCTCCGGATAAATGCTTCTGTATGAAATGCTTCTTCCAACGGTGATCAAACATGAAGGTGCTTCCTCACTGTAATCAGGCTTCCGAAGAATCCGATTCCCGTTCCCAGAACCAGGGACACCGGAATCAGATAGTAATACACC
Organism: Clostridium sp. CAG:302; assembly: GCA_963657295.1. Taxonomy (GTDB): domain Bacteria; phylum Bacillota; class Clostridia; order Lachnospirales; family Lachnospiraceae; genus CAG-791. The sequence goes on along the minus strand of CAVKMX010000026.1, from coordinate 5,796 downwards.
TCGCCGACGCTGCGGAAGGTCATAAAGTTCGTAATGATCGAGAATTTGCCGGTGATGATATCGATGGCCGTATTATAGAGAAAATACAGAACGCACAGCGGTATCACCGTCCCCACAAGGCCGATGATGACACCCTCGATCACGTACGGAGCCCGGACGAACAGGTCCGTCGCGCCGATGTATTTCATGATCGAGATCTCCTCCCAATGGGTGGTAATGCCCATCGCAATGGTGTTGTTGATGAGGAAGATGGAGACCACCAGCAGCATCAGAATGATGGCGCCGGAGGCATACATGATCAGCGTATTGGCGCCGGAAAGCGTATCCGCCGTGATTTCCGAGCGGTTGACCTCGCGGACCTGATCCAGACCCTCCAGGTAATCCACCAGCTCGGACTGCTTGGAAACATCCTTGAGGAAAATCTCCAGATTCGCGGAATCCGCCAGCGGATTCTCCGTGAAGCCGTCCGCGTAATCTCCCAGATACTCTGCCGAGAAATCCTCCCAGGCCTGATCCGCCGAGATATAATCCACGCTGGCCACCTCTTCCCGCTCCTCAATGGCAACCTTCAGCTGGAGAATGTCCTCCTCCGTCGTTCCCTGCTGAAAGAACACGGTGACGGAGACGCCCTGCTCCGCGGTGTCCATCAGCGACTGCAGGTTGAACAGGATGGAGAAAAAGATGCCGAACATGAACAGACAGGCCGAGATGGTCGCGATGGAGGCCAGCGTGTAGCCCCGGTTCTTGAACATATTGCGGAAGCTCTGTCCGATTGAATAAAAGATGTTGCTGATTCTCATTCCTACCTCATTCGCAGCGCTCAATCATCGTACTCATCGTAACCGTCGTAGCCGTCTGCGTCCACGTCCTGATAGCGATCCATGTAGCGGTCCTGATAATCATCCTGTTCCTCGTATCCGTCCGCATACCCCTCGCGATACGTTTCATGGTACTCCTCGCGGTAGTCCTCATGATACTCCTCATGGTATTCATCTCGAACTGCCGGCTGTGCATAGGGCTGCAGCTCCTCGTAGTCCGAAACCGCCGCGGCCGCGGTATCGCTGATGATCTCTCCGCGCTTCATCTCGATGACGCGCTTGTGCATCCGATCCACGATGCCCCGGTCATGCGTGACCACCAGCACCGTTGTCCCCGTCTCCTTGTTGGCGCGCTCAATCAGCTGCATGATCTCCCAGGCCGTATCCTGATCCAGATTGCCGGTCGGCTCATCGGCCAGCAGCAGCAGCGGCTTGTTCACCAGTGCCCTGGCCAGCGCAACACGCTGCTGCTCTCCTCCGGAGAGCTGCGTAACCTGCCGCTTGTATTTGTCCGCCATGCCAACCATCTGCAGAACGCTGGTGACGTTGTGCTTCATCTGGTTCTTGGGCACCATCATTATGCGCTGTGCAAAGGCAACGTTCTCGTAAACATCCCTGTCCTTCAGCAGGCGGAAATCCTGAAACACGATTCCGAGGTTCCGGCGGAATCTCGGAATTTTGCTGTGCCGGATGCGGTTGAGGTCATACCCCAGCACCTCCACGGAGCCCTCGGTGGCCCGGAGCTGACGCATGATCATCTTGAGAAGAGTTGATTTGCCGGAGCCGGTCTCCCCTGTGATGAAGACAAACTCGCCCTCACGAATCTGCAGGTTGGCATCCAGAACCCCCGGTGCATCCTTGGAGTACTGCTTGCTGACGTGCTGAAGGGAAACCACCACGTCATCCGCTGTCTTGTAGGAATTCTTCTTCATGTATTACTGATTCTCCCGATCCATGTATTTCATGTATTTCACGACCATCAGGGCAATCTTGAAGGTGATGGCATCTTCAAAAATGCGAAGGTCCAGTCCGGTGCTCTTGAGCAGCTTGTCCAGACGGTATACCAGTGTATTGCGGTGAATGAACAGCTGTCTGGAGGTTTCGGACACGTTCAGATTGTTCTCAAAAAACTTGCTGATGGTGGTCAGCGTTTCCTCGTCGAATTCATCCGGCCGCTTGTCTTTGAAGATCTCACGGATGAACATTCTGCACAGCGGCAGCGGCAGCTGATAGATCAGCCGTCCGATGCCCAGCTGGTTGTATGCAATCACGGTCTTGTCTTCAAAGAAGATCCGCGATACATCCAGTGCCATTCTGGCTTCCTTGAAGGAGTGGCTGAGCTCCTTCAGCTCACTGACCACGGTGCCGTAGGCAATCCGTACATCCGTTGTTCCGGACGCATGCAGATGCTCCATGACTCCCTGCGCATAGTTCTCCAGCGCGTCCTCTTCCCGGTCCTCCTCGGTGTGATGCACCAGAACAATGCTGTTCTCGTCCACCTGCGTGACATAATCCCCGGAGCTGATTCCCTGCATCTCCTGCAGCTGCACCAGCACGTTCCGGTCCCTGCCCTTTTCCTTGTCCATCTCAATCAGCAGCACAACCCGCGGGCTGTTGGCCTGAATGCGCAGCTTCTTGGCCCGCTCATAGATGTCGATCAGCAGCAGGTTGTCCAGAAGAAGGTTCTTGATGAAGCTGTCCTTGTCGTAATGCTCCTTGAAGGCTCCCAGGAGGCCCTGCAGCTGGAAGGCCGCCATGCGGCCCACCATGAGCGTCGCATCCGTCGAGCCGTTGATCACCAGAATATACTCCAGCTGGTTCTCATCGAATACCTTGAAAAACTGGAACGGTCCTGCCGACTGGGAATCCGCCGGTGACGCTGCGAACTCCGGAATGGCTGCCCCCGCGGCTCCGAAGACCGGCTGCGTCGCAGCGACCTCTCTTCCGCCCGCATCCATGATACAGATGTCCAGATGCGAAATGTCCTTGATCCCCTCGATCGTACTCTGCAATACCTGATTTGAAATCATGCCCCCACACTCTTTCTGCACGCTTCCGCTGCTGCCTTCTGCTGCATGAAAACGCCCCCGGACGGTCACGATATCTCGTTTCATCGACCGAGGTCTCCCTGCAGTTCCCCCAAGAAACCATGCTGTATCCGGTCCGGCCGTTCCGAATCCCCCAGTAATCACCCGAAAGCATGCCTGACCCTGCGTAATCTCCATTCTAAAGCAACGTAATAAAAAAATCTATAAAGGGGCTGTTTTTGTTTTGTGAATATTGCCGATATCACCTCCTGCAGATGCTGTCCTCCGTGATCACGATTCTGCCCTCCTTCAGGAGGTGTCCCACGGCCCGTTTGAACTGCGCCTTGCTCATCTGCATTTCGCTGCGGATCAGCGCCGGCTCCGCCTTATCCGTAAAGGGAAGTCTTCCGCCCTCCTGTTCAAGCCGCTCCAGAAGGACGGCAGCATCCTGCGTCATCTGGTCCGCCGCCGGCTCCCGGAGCGAGAGATCCAGCTTGCCGTCCGGCCGAACCCGCATCACCCTGGCCTTTACTCTCTCACCGACCGCGAGCTCCCGGATCAGCTCCTTTTTCGGTATCAGGCCGGAGTAACGGTCGTCTACGGCGACGAAGCGTCCGTAATTCTCACTCGTTTCATAGACCGTTCCGTCCACCGTGTCCCCCTTGCGATACGGGCTTTCTGTCGACAGCCAGGGATACACGTTCATGGTTGCCGCAAGGCGTCCGCTTTTGTCCAGATAGACCGCGCACAGAACCTCCTGTCCCTTCCGGACTCTTGCATCCCGCGGCTGTTCATGAAAGGGGAGCAGCAGATCCTTGTCCAGGCCCCAGTCCAGGAAGGCGCCGATCCGTCCCACCTCGCGGACGGTGAGCCGCCCGATCTGGTGCAGGGTGAGGAGCGGCTCCTTCCTGGTTGCGATCAGCCGATCCTCCGAATCCTTGTACAGAAACACCGGGATCTCATCCCCCTCCCTGCAGCCCTCCGGCACCTGAGAGCTCGGCAGGAGCACATGCTCCTCTTCTGCCCCGTTCTCCTTCAGGAAAACACCCATGGGCACCCGTTTCTCCACCATCAATGTCTGTTTCTCGCCGATTCTCAGCATCTTGTCCTCCCTGTCGTATCCCCGGCTGCCGACCTCTGTCATGCCTGCGGCCGGTCCTGCCCCCAGTACAGCTCGACCGCCGCATAGATTTCGCCTGCCTCGCTCCGCAGGCAGACCAGCGTTTTCCCCTCCGGCTCCTCACAGACCGTCGGAACGATCACGTCCCCCAGATGTGCCTGCCGGCGGTACTCCGCCCGCACTCTTACCGGTCTGCGCCCTGCCGGCACGCTCGCCATGGCCAGCCGCACATATTGTCCGTTGTTCACGTGGTGATTGCTGTCCAGAAACGGCTCCGTGATCAGGATTCCCTCTCCGGCCGTCCCTTTCTCTCCTCCTGCCGCAATCTTGCGCGGCAGATATTCCATCTCAAACCTCTGGGCCAGCTCATAGGCCGCGGCAATCTCCTCCGTTACCTTTGCCGGCATGCCCTTTTCCATGTCGAAGAGCGACCATACCGAATTCGCATTCACCAGCCTTCGTCCATCCTCGGTCTCCAGCATGAAATTCCGCAGTCCCATGAATCCCTTCAGCGCATACGGCGAGGTCCCGACCCGAATCCTGTCCCCCAGCCTCGGAAGCTCCAGGATGTCCAGCTGCCAGGCATTCACCAGCCACGCCAGATGCTGTTTGCCAAGATAACCGATGCCGATCCCCAGATCCTCGGACTGGAAGGTAGAGCAATCCTGAAAATAGTCAATGAGAGACTCGATCCTCAGGTACCCCTCCGGATCCGTCTCGCTGTAGCGAACACGCCCTGCAAATGTGTACATTCTGCCTCCGTTCGTCTGCGGAATCCTTCTTTCGTCTCATATCTCATGTTTCATGCGCATCGCGCCGTCCTATTATACACAGATTGGCAGCGATTCCGCACCCATATCGATTTTCCTTCGGAAAACCCCGGAATCCCTGTTACAGTTCATTCGCCCGCCGGGCGTCTGTACAGTAACGAATCCCTTCCCATGCCGAAGGGATTCCGGGGCACAGCCGTGCCCGGGTGGGCCGGCCGCCATCCACGCCGCTCAAAAAGGGCGCGCGAAAAATGATTTCTCATTTTTCACGCGCCCTTTCGGCAGTCCTTCCTGTTCGCTGACAGGAGCAGAGGAAAAACGGTGCGGCTAATTGGCCATCCGGGCCAGAGCCTTTTCAATGGGCAGGCTGATCAGGATGACCACAATCATCTTGAGGAGATCCCCCGGAAGGAAGGGAACCACACACAGCCCGAGAGCCGCCGCCGCGCCGGTTCCGCTGACAACACAGAACCACGCTGTTCCGAAGGCATAAAGGACGATGGTCCCTGTGACCATGGAAAGGAGCATCCACAGAACCCGGGCGGTTCCGGTTTTCCCTTTTCCGAATTTCCAGTAAAGAAATCCCGTGATCAGTGCCAGAACGGGATAAGCCACGATGTATCCGCCTGTCATTCCGGCAAGGACCGAAAGGCCGGCCTTATATCCTGCGAACACCGGCACGCCTGCCGCGCCCAGCAGCACATAAATCAGCTGTGAAATGAAACCGAATTTGGCGCCCAGCAGCACGCCCGCCAGCATGACCGCAAAGGTGCAGAGCGAGATCGGAACCGGCTCAATCGGAATGGAAATCGGTGCCAGCACACAGGTAATGGCCGCGCACAGGGCACACAGGACCAGATTCTTCGTCTTTGTATTCGTCATTGTCTTCACTCCTCGTGGATGATATTGATTATCGCCACGAGGTAGACTACCATTCGGGTCTTTTATTGTCAACCTGTGATTCTTGTTTGGTTAACAATTGTATCCTCTGTCGTTACTGTACAGACGCCGCCGGTGACGGGTCCTGGCGGAGCTGTCCGTCCTGGGGACGTTCTCACTCC
>CAVKMX010000025.1:0-22174 GCA_963657295.1 Clostridium sp. CAG:302 | reverse complement strand
AGGACGGACAGCTCCGCCAGGACCCGTCACCGGCGGGCGTCTGTACAGTAACGTGACCTGTGCGTGACCGCTGCGTTACCGCTGAAAATGTTGCACATTTCCTGACCCTTGTTGTATCATGGAACGAAGTTGTGCTCAGGATCTGCCTGCAGAAGGCAAAGGCTCTCTGCCCCGGCGGCCGAGACAACCGCACGAACTCATTGTATCTCTAGGAGGAGCATTCATTATGTACGCACTTACAACGACAGCCACCGGCACCGGCACAATCCTTCCGATCATCTATATGGTGGCATTGGTTGCCATTTTCTATTTCTTTTTCATTCGCCCGCAGAGCAAGGAGAAGAAGCAGAAGGAGGCCATGCTGTCCACAGCAGCCATCGGAGACAGTGTTCTGACGACAGCCGGCTTCTACGGCGTCATTGTCGACATGAACGACGATACCGTCATCGTTGAGTTCGGCAACAACAAGAACTGCCGGATTCCGATGCAGAAGGCCTCCATCGTTCAGGTGGAAAAGCCGGAGGATGCTCTCGAGCAGGAGAGCAAGTAAGCGAGAATTGACTGCGCGGTAAAGGAGCCGCTGCTGCCGGAGCCGGCAGCAGCATGCAGGGACGAAAAGAAGGCACAAAGCGCCTTCTTTTTGTGCAGTTAGGGAAGAGGAAGGAGACAGACGAAAGACGATGGAGATGAAGATTGCCGTCATCGGCGGAGATGGAATCGGGCCGGAGATTGTAGCGGAGGCCAGAAAGGTTCTCGACAAGGTATGTGTCCGTTACGGACACAGCATTCATTACGCGGATATTCTGATGGGAGGATGCTCCATTGACCGTTACGGCGAACCGCTCACCGAGGAGACCGTTTCCGTTGCAAAGGCAAGCGATGCCGTTCTGATGGGTTCCATCGGCGGAGACGCCAGGACATCTCCCTGGTATCAGCTGCCCCCGGACAAGCGGCCGGAGGCGGGACTCCTCGCCATCCGCAAGGCCCTTGGCCTGTATGCGAATCTGCGCCCCGCCTATCTGTTCCCGGAGCTGGCTGCATCCTGCCCTCTTGCCGCACGGGACGGAGGACGGAATTTTGACCTGATCATTGTCCGGGAGCTGACCGGCGGTCTTTATTTCGGCGAACGGTGGACAAAGGAGATTGACGGCGTGGAAACGGCGGTGGATACGCTTCAATACAACGAGAACGAGATCCGCCGGATTGTCCGGACCGCCTTCGACATTGCAGCCAGACGCCGCAGAAAGCTTACGAGCGTAGATAAGGCCAATGTGCTGGACACCTCCCGCCTCTGGAGAAAGATTGTCCATGAGGTGGCTGCGGAATATCCGGATGTTGCCGTCAGCGACATGCTGGTCGACAACTGCGCCATGCAGCTGGTGAAGGACCCGGAGCAGTTTGATGTCATCGTGACGGAGAACATGTTCGGAGATATTCTCTCAGACGAGGCCTCCATGATCACCGGCTCCATCGGGATGCTGTCTTCTGCCTCCCTCAACGAGAGCAGCTTCGGACTTTATGAGCCCAGCCACGGCAGTGCGCCGGACATTGCAGGACAGAACATTGCCAATCCGATTGCCACGGTTCTGTCGGCGGCGATGATGCTGCGTTATTCCTTTGGCCTTTCCGCAGAGGCAGATGCCATCGAGACGGCCGTGAAGCAGACCTTGGCTGACGGCATCCGCAGTGCAGATCTTATGCCGAAGGACCCGGCGGAAGCGGAGAACCTGATCAGAGTGAGCTGCTCCGGCATGGGCGATGCCATTGCGGAGCGCATCTAAGAGAACCGATACGGTACACAGAAAGAGAGGACGATAGTATGCTGAGTGCCAACGTAAAGGAAGGAGTCCAGCAGGCTCCGCACCGGAGTCTGTTCAACGCCCTTGGATTTACCAAGGACGAAATGAAAAAGCCGATGATCGGCGTGGTTTGTTCGTACAATGAGATTGTCCCGGGACACATGAATCTCGATAAAATTGCACAGGCGGTGAAGCTGGGCATTGCAGAGGCGGGCGGCGTACCTGTCATGTTCCCGGCCATTGCCGTGTGCGACGGCATTGCCATGGGACACATCGGCATGAAGTATTCCCTGGTGACGCGTGATCTGATCGCGGATTCCACGGAGTGCATGGCCAAGGCCCACCAGTTTGACGGCCTTGTTATGATTCCCAACTGCGACAAGAACGTTCCCGGCCTTCTGATGGCGGCAGCCCGGGTCAACATTCCGACGGTCTTTGTCTCCGGAGGCCCGATGCTCGCCGGCCATGTGGACGGCAGGAAGCGTTCCCTTTCCTCCATGTTCGAGGCGGTCGGCGCCTATGATGCCGGCAAAATCACCCGTCAGCAGCTGGATGATTTCGAGGAGAATGTATGTCCCACCTGCGGCTCCTGCTCCGGCATGTACACCGCCAATTCCATGAACTGCCTCACCGAGGCCATCGGCATGGGACTGCGCGGAAACGGCACCATCCCTGCGGTTTATTCTGCAAGGATCCGGCTGGCCAAGGAGGCCGGATATGCCGTCATGAACCTCATTGAAAAGAACATCCGTCCGAGAGACATCATGACAGAGCAGGCCTTTACCAACGCCCTTACCGTGGACATGGCTCTTGGCTGCTCCACCAACACCATGCTGCACCTTCCCGCCATTGCACACGAGTGCGGTGTAGAGCTGAACATGGAGTTCGCCAACGAGATTTCCGACCGGACCCCCAATCTGTGCCACCTGGCTCCCGCAGGGCCGACCTATATGGAGGACCTGAATGAAGCCGGCGGAATCTATGCGGTAATGAAGGAGCTGACCAAGAAGGACCTGCTGTATCTGGACGGCATGACGGTGACCGGAAGGACGACAGGTGAGAACATTGCGGATGCGGTCAATCGGAATCCGGAGGTCATTCGCCCGCTGGAGAATCCGTTCATGCCCAACGGCGGCATTGCGGTGCTCAAGGGGAATCTGGCTCCGGATACCGGCATTGTGAAGCGCAGCGCCGTGGCTCCGGAGATGATGACGCATGAGGGGCCTGCACGGGTGTTCGACTGTGAGGAGGATGCCATTCAGGCAATCACGACAGGAAAGATCCATGAGGGAGATGTTGTGGTCATCCGCTATGAGGGACCCAAGGGAGGCCCCGGCATGCGCGAGATGCTCAATCCCACCTCAGCCATCATCGGCATGGGCCTTGGCTCCACCGTTGCCCTGATTACCGACGGAAGATTCTCCGGTGCTTCCCGCGGTGCCGCCATCGGGCACGTCAGCCCCGAGGCCGCCGTCGGAGGACCGATTGCGCTGGTGGAGGAGGGCGATATCATTCTCGTCGACATTCCCAACAACACTCTTGAGCTGAAGGTATCGGACGAGGAACTGGCAAGGCGCAGAGCCGCCTGGAAGCCCAGAACGCCGAAGGTTACGGACGGATATCTTGCCCGTTATCAGGCGCTTGTTACCTCCGGCAACCGCGGCGCTGTTCTGGAGCTGCCGAAGCAATGAACAGGGAGGACGGATTAAGTTGAAGTTAAACGGTTCCGAGATCATCGTACAATGCCTGCTGGAAGAAGGGGTGGATACCGTATTCGGATATCCCGGAGGTGCCATTCTCAACGTCTACGATGCATTGTACAAAAACAGCGATAAAATCCGGCACATTCTGACAAGCCATGAGCAGGGTGCGGCCCATGCCGCCGACGGCTATGCCCGGGCTTCCGGAAAGGTCGGCGTCTGCATGGCAACGTCCGGCCCCGGAGCGACCAATCTGGTAACCGGAATTGCTACGGCGTACATGGATTCTGTTCCAATGGTGGCCATCACCTGCAACGTGACCCTTCCCCTTCTGGGAAAGGATTCCTTCCAGGAGGTGGACATTGCCGGCATCACCATGCCCGTTACCAAGCACGGCGTCATTGTCAAGAACATCGAGGACCTCGCACCGGCTCTGCGCAAGGCATTCCGCATTGCCAGGACCGGCCGGCCCGGCCCCGTTCTCGTTGATGTCACAAAGGATGTGACGGGTGCTGTCTGCGAGTTTACCCCCGCCGAGCCGGGAGAGCTGGAGAAGGCGGCCAGGGAAGCCGGAAAGCGGCTGCGCCATTATACCGAGGATGAGTTCCGGGAGGCGATTGCCATGATCCGGCGCGCCAGACGTCCCTTCCTCTATGTGGGAGGCGGCGCTGTCATTTCGGACGCCAGCAGCGAGATTCGTGAACTGGACTCCATTCTGGATGCTCCGGTCTGCGACACCCTGATGGGAAAGGGCGTCTTTGACGGACACGATCCGCATTATACCGGCATGATCGGCATGCACGGAACAAAGGCCTCCAATTACGGCCTCTCCGAGGCGGATCTGGTCATTGCCCTCGGTACGCGCTTCTCCGACCGGCAGACGGGAAACCCCAGAAAATTTGTCGAGCAGGCGCGCATTCTGCAGATTGATATCGACGAGGCAGAGATCAACAAGAACGTAAAGATCGATCTGGCATTGGTCGGTGACCTGAAGGAGGTCCTGCAGCACATCAACGCGGAGCTGAGAGACTCGAAGGACCTCCTGCACACGGATCCGTCCTGGATGGAGGAAATCACGCGGCTCAAGACACAGCACCCGCTTCGTTACGATCACAGCCGTCTGACCTGTCCCATGATCATCGAGGCTCTTGATCAGGTGACGGAGGGCAAGGCCATTGTCTCCACCGATGTAGGGCAGCACCAGATGTGGACGGCCCAGTACTATACCTTCTCCGAGCCAAGAACCTTCCTGACCAGCGGCGGCCTCGGCACCATGGGCTACGGACTGGGCGCGTGCATCGGAGCCAAGACGGCAAGGCCGGACAAACTGTGCGTCAACATCGCCGGCGACGGCTGCTTCCGCATGAATCTGATTGAACTGGCAACTGCCAGCCGCTATCATATCCCGATCGTCGAAATCGTCATCAACAATCAGGTGCTCGGGATGGTTCGGCAATGGCAGACGTTGTACTACGGGAAACGCTACAGTGCCACGGTCCTGAAGGATACGGTGGATTACTGCCGGACGGCAGAGGGGCTGGGCTGCAGAGCCATCCGCGTCACGGAGCCCTCCGAACTGCTCTCTGCGCTGCAGGAGGCCGTCCGATCCGAGGTTCCTGTCGTCATCGACTGCGTGATCCAGGAGGACGACAAGGTGTTCCCGATGGTTTCCCCCGGCAGTACGATCATGGAAGCCTTTGATGAGCAGGATCTGGCGGAAGCGACCGACTGACAGACGCCTTCGTTTGTCGGAATCGGATACACAGAAGAGAATTGTGGTAACTGTTCAGCACCCATCTCGTTTTTCCTTCGGAAAACCTCGATGCGGCTGGCCAGAGGTCCTTCGGACCTTGGCTGCCTGTCGATTTCAATCATGAATCCGTCCGCAAGCGGCTGATTCCTGTTGAAATCGACAGGTGCTGAACAGTTACGAATTGTGGGAGAAATCGTATGAGGGAGATCCTTTTGCAGATGATCCGGAATGCGCGCCGCCTGGTTCTTACGGCAGCGATGCTCCTCCTGGCAGCAGCCGCCTTTCCGTCCGTTGCAGCATCCGCTGCCGAAATGCCGGTACCGCCGCAGTGCAATATTGTCTACGATTTCGGAAACAGGGGCACCTATACCGTAACGCCGGAACTGGCGATGACCATGATGGTGACCAATGCGGACGGCAGCTATTACATCGATCCGGCGACCGGCTACTACGTGTGTGACAGCAACAAAATGCGCAGCTTCTTCAGCGGTCTGCAGCATCTGTTCCCTCCGTCGGAGGCCGCGCCGAATACGGCAGGCTTTCAGACAACAGCCGGCACCTTCCTTGCGCTGGACGGAACCTTTCAGACATCCGGCTACCTGTGTGTCGACAGTGAAATCAACTATCTGGCACAGGCCATCATGGAGCAGCGCTCTGAGCAGCATGTGCCGATCTTCCGCTGCAGCGGAACCTACGTAGAGATTGACATCGCCAATCAGATTCTGTACTACTATGAGAACGGTGACTGCCGGTTCACCACTTCCATCGTAACCGGCAATCACAGGGCCGGTCACGATACGCCCACCGGGGTTTACCGTATTCTCGGCAAGCAGCGCAATGTAACGCTCACCGGCCGGGATTATGCATCCTTTGTCAGCTACTGGATGAATTTCATCGGCAACAGTGTCGGTCTGCACGATGCCAGCTGGCGTTCACGCTTCGGCGGCAGCATCTATCTGACCAACGGCTCGCATGGCTGCGTCAACATTCCGCCTTCGGTAATGCCGCAGCTGTACAGTATGGTATCCGTCGGAACACCGGTTGTTCTGTATTGATACGCCTGCAGCGAAGTCCGCTGCACGCGGCAGAAGAGAAGAGGAGGTTATTATGAGCAGAGTTTATAATTTTTCCGCAGGTCCTGCGATGCTGCCGGTTGAGGTTCTGGAAACGGCAGCCGCTCAGATGCTCGATTACAACGGCAGCGGCATGTCCGTTATGGAGATGTCTCACCGCAGCAAGGTTTTCGATGCGCTGATCAAGGAAACAGAGGCGGACTTCCGAACGTTGGTCGGTGTACCGGACAACTACAAGGTTCTGTTCCTGCAGGGCGGCGGCTCCACCCAGTTTGCACAGGTTCCCATGAACCTGATGAAGAACGGCAAGGCGGCCTACATTGTAACAGGCCAGTGGGCCAAAAAGGCCTGGAAGGAGGCACAGAAGTACGGCGAAGCAGTCAAGGTTGCCTCTTCCGAGGACGAGAATTTCTCGTATATTCCGGACTGCTCCGATCTCCCGATCCCGGAAGACGCGGATTATGTCTACATCTGTGAGAACAATACCATTTACGGCACCGAGTACTTCACACTGCCCAACACCAAGGGACACGATCTGGTTGCGGATGTCTCATCCAATTTCCTGTCCCGTCCGATCGATGTGAACCGGTACGGCCTCTTTTTCGGCGGTGTTCAGAAAAACGTGGGACCTGCCGGCGTCGTGATTGCCGTAATCCGGGAGGATCTGATCCGCGATGATCTGCCGTCCTATGTCCCCACCATGCTGCAGTACAAGACGCAGGCGGACAAGGATTCGCTGTACAATACGCCGCCCTGCTACAACATTTACATCTGCGGGCTGGTCTTCAAATGGCTGATGAAGCAGGGCGGACTGAGCGGAATTGCCCGCCATAATGAAGAGAAGGCGAAGATTTTCTATGATTATCTGGATGAGTCCCGTCTTTTCAAGGGAACCGTCCGCCGGCAGGACCGTTCTCTCATGAACGCTCCCTTCGTAACCGGCGATGCCGATCTGGATGCCGAATTCATCAAGGAGGCGGCGGCCAACGGACTCGTATCCCTGAAAGGACACCGTACCGTCGGCGGCATGCGTGCTTCCATGTACAATGCCATGCCCATCGAAGGCGTACAGAAGCTGGTCAGCTTCATGAAGGAATTCGAAGCCCGTCATTGATGCGGGGAGGCCGCCCGCGGGGCACCGCGGCAAGGAAGGAGAGATGAGATGTTCAAGTATGCAGAGCTGAATAACATATCCGCAGAGGGAACCCGGCGTTTTCATGACAACGTTGTGAAAACCGAGCATCCGGAGGAGGCAGATGCCATTCTGGTGCGCAGCGCCAAAATGCACGACATGGAATTCTCCGACCGTCTGCTGGCCATCGGAAGAGCCGGCGCCGGTGTCAACAACATCCCGCTGGACCGCTGCGCAGAGAAGGGCATCGTGGTCTTCAATACCCCGGGCGCCAATGCCAACGGCGTAAAGGAGCTGGTGATCGCGGGCATGCTGCTGGCTTCCCGCGACATCGTCGAGGGTGTTGACTGGGCGAGAGCCAACTGGAACAACCCGGACATTGCCGCACAGGTGGAGAAGGAGAAAAAGCAGTTCGCAGGGACCGAGCTGGACGGCAAGAAGCTCGGCATCATCGGCCTTGGTGCCATCGGCGTGCGCGTGGCAAATGCCGCGGTTTACCTCGGCATGGATGTCTATGGCTATGACCCCTACGTCGGTGTTGAGAATGCATGGCACCTTTCGAGAAAGGTAACCCATGTGACGGACATCAACGAAATCTACCGGAACTGTGACTTCATCACCATACACGTTCCTGCCATGGACTCCACCAAGGGATATATTTCCAGGGAAGCCATCGAGGAAATGAAGCAGGGCGTCATCGTTCTGAACATGGCCCGTGACGTTCTGGTGGACGAGAAGGCGATGATGGCCGCCATTGACGCCGGAAAGGTCCGCCGCTATGTGTCGGATTTCCCGAACCCTGTCGTTGCCGGCCACAGAGGCTGCATCACAACGCCGCACCTTGGTGCATCCACGGAGGAGTCGGAAACCAACTGCGCAATGATGGCCGTGGATGAGCTGCAGGACTATCTGGAAAACGGCAACATCCGCAATTCCGTCAATTATCCTGCCTGCGACGCCGGCCTCTGCCGGACGCAGGGCCGTATCGCCGTCCTTCACCGGAACGTCGCCAACATGATTACCGGCTTCACCGCCATCATGGGAGCGGCCGGCATCAACATCGCAGAAATGACCAACAAGTCCAGAGGAGATGTGGCTTATACGATTCTGGATCTGGATTCTGCAGTTTCCGATGAGGTCGTTGGAAAGCTTGCCGCGGTAAGCGGCGTGTTCCGCGTCCGCGTCATCCGATAACGGAGGCAGAGCATGGCAGACATTCGACCCTTCCGTGCCTTTCGTCCGGCAGCCGGACTGGCACCGGAGATTGCTGCGCTTCCCTATGATGTGTATTCCAGGGAAGAGGCAAGCGCCTACGTACGGCTGCATCCGTCCTCCTTTCTCGCCATCGACCGCGCAGAGACCAATCTGCCGGCCGAAACGGACACCTACGATGCGGCGGTCTACGCAAAGGCCCGGGAGCTCCTGGATCAGAAGATCGCACAGGGAATTTTCCTTCAGGATGAGGCCCCGTGCTATTACCTGTATGAGCAGACCTGGCAGGGACGGACGCAGACCGGAATTGTGGCCTGCGCTTCCATTGACGATTATTCGAACGGCATCATAAAGAAACATGAGAACACGGTGGAGGCCAAGGAACAGGATCGCATCCGCCATGTCGATGCCTGCAGTGCCCAGACCGGGCCGATCTTCCTCACGTACCGCGAGGATGCCCAGCTGGCGCAGCAGAAGGCGGCTGTCAGGCAATCCGCACCGGTCTGCGATTTTGTTTCGGAGGGCGGCGTGCAGAACCGCGTTTTCGTCATTGAGGATGCTGCGGCCATTCAGTCCATTCAGACTGCCTTTCAGCGGCTTTCCGCAATTTACATCGCGGATGGACATCACCGTGCTGCCTCGGCCGTAAAGGTCGGATTAAAGCGCAGAGAGGAGCACCCCGATTATACCGGTCAGGAAGAGTTCAATTATTTTCTCTGCGTCCTGTTTCCGGAGGAGGAGCTGCAGATTCTGGATTACAACCGCGTTGTTCTGGACCGGAACGGAAAGAGCCGTGCGGAGATTCTGGAGCAGCTCCGCCCGAACTTCAACGTGATCCCCTGCCGGAAGAAGATGCCGCAGCCCGCGGCCAAGGGGGAGATCGGCATGTATCTGGACCATGACTGGTTCCTGCTGTCCGCCAAGAATAATGTCAAGAGCGGTGATCCGGTGGCGGGGCTGGATGTTTCCATCCTCCAGCGGTATGTGCTGCGCCCGATTTTCGGGATTGCAAATCCGCGTACAGACAGACGGCTTTCCTTTGTCGGCGGAATCCGCGGTGCAGGAGAACTGATGGAGAAGGCCGATGCGGCCGACGGCGCAGCCTTCCTGATGCATCCCACCTCCATCCGCGAGCTTCTGGCCGTAGCGGATGCCGGCAGGCTGATGCCGCCCAAGTCCACCTGGTTTGAGCCGAAGCTCCTGTCCGGGCTCTTTCTGCATCGGATCGAAGAATAAAGGCAATCTTTACTTTTTTACAAAATATGCTTGCATTGAAGAGACAGTGCCTGTATAATCAAATGCGTTCGACCGCTTCTGACGATTGAACGCATAGGCTGGAATAGCGCAGTTGGTAGCGCAACTGATTCGTAATCAGTAGGTCGAGGGTTCAAGTCCCTTTTCCAGCTTTTCGGAGGGCTCTGCAGTATGCAGAGCCCTTTCTCGTACAGCCGTTTGTCCACACCGGGATGCCGGTACATCGTTTGCAGAATAACTGGCCTAATAACGCAGAAGCTATTTAAAAATCGATGTACCTGGGTCCGGCTGATTTCAAACAGCAGTACCGGCAACATGGTGCAGGCGGACGCCTGCGCGATCCGACAGAGTGATTTCGGCGTAGTTCGACAAGGAAAGGGTATCGCATGGCGCAGCTGTGGGGCGGAAGATTCACAAAGGCAACCAATGATCTTGTAAAGGAGTTCAACGACTCCATCGGATTTGATCAGAGATTATGGCGGGAGGACATCGAGGGCAGCATTGCGCATGCCACCATGCTGGGACGCCAGGGCATTCTCACCAAGGAGGAGTCACAGAACATTCTGGACGGCCTCCTGGGGATTCAGGCGGATCTGGAATCCGGTGCGCTTACCGTGACCGACGAATATGAGGACATTCACAGCTTTGTGGAAGCCAACCTCATTCAGCGCATCGGTGACGACGGCAAGAAGCTCCACACAGGACGCTCCCGGAACGATCAGGTGGCCCTGGACATGCGCCTTTTCACAAGACGCGCCGCCGGCGAGGTGCGGGAGAATGTACTGGAGCTGGCCTCCGTCATCCTCCGCATCATGAAGGACCACAAGGAAACCTGCATGCCCGGGTTCACGCATCTTCAAAAGGCGCAGCCCGTGACTGTGGCACATCATTTCGGAGCTTATTTTGAAATGCTCCGCAGGGACGCCGACCGCCTTGCCGATACCCAGAAGCGCATGAATCAGTGCCCGCTCGGAGCCGGTGCACTGGCTGGAACAACGTATCCGCTGGACCGTGAGTTTGTCGCGGAAAGTCTTGGCTTTGACGGCCCCACGCGCAACAGCATGGATTCTGTCTCGGACCGGGATTATGCCATTGAGTTTCTCTCGGATCTGTCCCTGCTGATGGTTCATCTCAGCCGCATGAGCGAGGAAATCATCATCTGGAACAGCAATGAGTACCGCTTTGTTGAGATTGACGACGGATATTCCACCGGCAGCAGCATCATGCCGCAGAAAAAGAACCCGGATGTCGCAGAGCTGATCCGCGGCAAAACCGGCCGGGTATTCGGTGATCAGATGAGTCTCCTGACCACGATGAAGGCCCTTCCTCTGGCCTACGATAAGGACATGCAGGAGGACAAGGAGCCCGTCTTTGATGCCTTTGATACCGTCACCATGTGCCTGAAGCTGATGGCCGGCATGCTCGACACCATGAGCTTCCGCCGGGATGTTCTGGAAAAGAGCGCGCAGAACGGATTCACCAATGCAACCGACGCGGCGGACTATCTGGTCGGAAAAGGGGTGCCGTTCCGGGATGCCCACGGCATCATCGGGCGGATGGTGCTCCGCTGCATTGAAGAGAACAAGAGCCTGGATCAGCTGACGCTCCCGGAATTCAAGAGCTTTTCCGAGGCCTTTGAAGAGGATATCTACGATGCCATCAGCCTGAAAGCCTGTGTGGATCGCCGGCTTACCCTCGGAGCTCCCGGAAAGGCAGCCATGGAGGCGGAGATTC
This sequence comes from Clostridium sp. CAG:302, assembly GCA_963657295.1. GTDB lineage: Bacteria > Bacillota > Clostridia > Lachnospirales > Lachnospiraceae > CAG-791. The sequence continues at coordinate 10,517 of CAVKMX010000025.1, read as the reverse complement.
AGGAGGCGGAAGCGTGGCTGGAGCACGCGCGTTCCTCCGAAGAGAAGGATCATTGTTCACGATAATTGTCACATAGAGGAGAGCAGAGATTATGGAGAAATTAAGAGTTGGTGTTTTGGGCGGAACCGGAATGGTCGGCCAGCGTTTCATCCAGATTCTGGACAATCACCCCTGGTTTGAGGTGACTGAGATTGCCGCCAGCCCCCGCAGCGCCGGCAAGACCTATCGGGAGGCCGTTGACGGACGCTGGAAGCTGGACGGAGACATTCCCGCCGGTGTAAAGGACATTGTGATCCGTGACATCAATGATGTTGAGGGAATGTGTGAAAGGGTTGACTTTGTCCTTTCTGCCGTGAACATGTCCAAGGACGAAATCCGCGCCATCGAGGACGCCTATGCCAAGGCGGAGACCCCTGTGGTATCCAACAACAGTGCGCACCGCTGGACCCCGGATGTCCCGATGATTGTTCCGGAGATCAACCCGCAGCACACAGACATCATTGCAGCACAGAAAAAGCGGCTCGGCACAACGCGCGGCTTCATTGCCGTAAAGCCCAACTGTTCCATTCAGAGCTACGCCCCCGCCCTCGCCGCATGGAGAGAGTTTGAGCCCTATGAGGTTGCAGCCACAACCTATCAGGCCATCTCCGGTGCCGGAAAGACCTTTAAGGACTGGCCGGAAATGGTCGGCAATGTCATTCCGTACATCAGCGGAGAGGAAGAGAAGTCGGAGAGAGAGCCCCTCCGTATTTTCGGGCACATTGAGGGCGATGCCATTGTTCCTGCAGAATCTCCGGTGATCACCTGTCAGTGCATCCGCGTACCGGTTCTCTACGGGCATACGGCCGCAGCCTTCGTACGCTTCAAAAAGGACCCCTCCAAGGAGGAGCTGATCGAGAAGCTTCGCTCCTTCTCCGGCGTCCCGCAGAAGCTCGGACTCCCCAGCGCACCGGAGCACTTCATCCAGTACCTGGAGGAGGATGACCGTCCGCAGGTGACCAGGGACGTATACTACGAGGGCGGCATGGGCGTATCCATCGGACGCCTTCGGAAGGATACCCTGTTCGACTGGAAATTCGTCGGTCTCTCCCACAATACACTCCGCGGAGCCGCCGGCGGTGCCGTGGAATGCGCGGAGCTTCTGTGTGCGCTCCACTATATTGAGCACAAGTAAGGACGTTTTCTGCTCCAACAGCTTCTTGCATCTTTTCGCCTGCAGATCGGAAATTTCGGTCTGCAGGCTTTTTATCCGCGGCAGCACTGCAGCAGGAGGATTCTTTGGGAAAGCGAGTATTCATTGCGGAAAAGCCGAGCGTTGCGAAGGATTTTGCCCGGGCGCTGCACGAGAATTTCAGAAACGGCGACGGCTTTCAGGAGTCCGATGCCAGCATTGTAACCTGGTGTTTCGGCCACCTTGTTTCCATGTGCTATCCGGAAGCCTACGATGCTGCTCTTCGGAAATGGTCGCTGGACACCATACCGTTCATCCCGGAGCAGTATAAGTACCAGGTCATTGACGATGCCGGTGTTCGCAGACAATTCAAAACCGTGCAGAGAATTCTGACCTCCGAGGAGGTGGATACCATCTATATCTGCACCGACTCCGGGCGGGAGGGCGAGTACATCTACCGCCTGGTGGCAGCGCAGGCCGGCGTCTCCGGGAAGCGTCAGCTCCGGGTATGGATTGATTCCTTCACGGAAGCCGAAATCCTGCGGGGCATCCGGGAAGCCCGGGATGACAGTGAATACGACAATATGGGAGCCGCCGCCTACCTGCGTGCCAAGGAAGATTACCTGATGGGCATCAATTTCTCGAGGGCCCTTTCGCTCAAATACGCCGGCGGCATCCGGGATTATCTGGGAATGGGACACTGCGTCATCGCCGTGGGACGCGTCATGACCTGCGTCCTCGGCATTGTGGTCCGGCGGGAGCGCGAGATCCGTGCCTTTACCAAAACGCCCTTTTACCGTGTCATCGGCACCTTCGCCGGAGAGGATGGCTCCTCCTTTGAAGCGGAATGGTCTGCCGCAAAGGGAAGCCGCTACGAGAATTCTCCCCTGCTGTATAAAGAAAACGGCTTCCGCAGATCCGAGGACGCCGCGGCTCTGATCCGGGAGCTGGAGCCCTCCGTTCAGGGCGATCCGCTTCCCGTTGTGAAGCAAATCAGCCACCGGCAGGAGAAGAAAAATGCACCGCTCCTTTATAACCTTGCGGAGCTGCAGAACGACTGCTCGCGGATCCTCAGGCTCAGCCCCGATCAGACGCTTGACGCCGCCCAGACGCTGTACGAGAGAAAGCTGACCACCTATCCCAGAACGGACGCGCGCGTGCTCTCCTCCGCCGTTGCAAAGGAAATCGACCGAAATCTGAAGGGAATCGGGAATCTTCCCGCCTACCGCGAGCTGGTGCGCGCCATTGCCGTGTCCGGCAGCTGGAAGAACATTGCCCGCACGCGTTATACCAACGACAAGGCCATCACCGATCACTATGCCATTATCCCGACAGGGGAGGGATTTTCCGCGCTGGGCAGCCTCACGCCGACGCTGCAGAAGGTCTACGACCTTGTCGTGCGGCGTTTCCTGTCTGTCTTTTATCCTGCCGCTGTCTTTGATAAAATGACTCTGCAGGTCGGCGTCGGGTCGGAGACGCTGACGGCCTCGCTCCGCATCTGTAAGGAAAAGGGATATCAGGTCTGTACCGAACCTCTCGCCCGGTCTTCCGGCCGCAGTCTGCCGAAAGCCGGCAGGGAGGACGAGGCCGACGCCGCGCCTTCGGCAGAGCATGAACAGAATGCGCCCCGGGAGCAGGCAGGTCTGGAGAACATTCTCCGAAGGCTTCGGAAGGGAGATTCCCTTCACGCATTTTCCTATGTGCAGAAGGAGGGCGAGACCTCTCCGCCCAAGCGATATACCGGCGGCAGCATGATTCTCACCATGGAAAATGCCGGGCAGTTCATTGAAGACGAAACCCTTCGGGAGCAGATCAAGGGATCCGGCATCGGCACCAGCGCAACGCGGGCCGGCATCCTCGAGAAGCTCGTCGACAACCAATACCTGGCCCTCAATACGAAAACGCAGGTATATACGCCGACACAGCTCGGTGAAATGATTTATGACACGGTCGACATTTCGCTCAAGCCTCTTCTGGACCCCCGCCTCACGGCCAGCTGGGAAAAGGGATTGACGCAGGTTGCGGAGGGCAGTACCACAGAAGAGGAATACCAGAAGAAGCTGAATGACTATGTGCGCCGCCGCACGGATGCCGTGAAGCTGTCCGATCACCGTGCCGCTCTGCAGACGATGTACCGGCAGGCGGCTGCCTTTTATCCCAAGCCCATGCACTTCAAGGCCAAGTATGCCGGAAAGGGAAGCCCCCGCAGGGGTGCGAAGAAGACAGGCAGGTCCTCAGGCGCATCGGCAAAAGAAACGTAAACTGCTGTACCTGTTTGAAAAGGATGTGATCAACATGATTCAGGATTATACCATTGCCAATCTGCTGGACTTAAAGGAGAGCATCGCCGCCGAATATCTGAAGAATTATACCTATCCCTGGGAGGTCCTGCCTCACATCGGGGAGATTCTGCTGCAGATTGGTCCTTCTCTTCCGAAGGATCGCTACGAGGAGCGCGGCAGGAACATCTGGGTTGCCAGAAGCGCAGACGTCTTCGACTCCGCCTATCTGGCCGGTCCCTGCATCATTGATGAGGATGCACAGATCCGACAATGTGCTTTTATCCGCGGAAACGCCCTGGTGGGAAAGGGCTGCGTTGTCGGCAATTCCTGTGAACTGAAGAATGTCATTCTGTTCAACAAGTGTGAGGTTCCCCATTACAATTATGTCGGCGATTCCATTCTGGGCTTCCATGCGCACATGGGGGCCGGTGCCATCACCTCGAACATCAAGGCCGACCGCACGAACGTCTCAGTTCATGACGGCGGGGAGGATGCCGCAACGGGACTGCGCAAGATGGGGGCCGTGCTGGGAGATTGGTGTGAAATCGGCTGCAACAGCGTACTGAATCCGGGCTCTGTTGTCGGCCGCCGCTCCAATGTCTATCCGCTGTCGATGGTTCGCGGCTGCATTCCTGCCAATCACATCTACAAGGACGGGGAGCATATCGTGGAAAAGGCCTGATCCTGATGTAACCCGGTTATATGTACAAGAAAGGTATCTATTTAATATGCAGGTCCTGATCGGCCTTCTTCTGTTTCTCCTTGTCTTTACCTGCCTTGGCTGCACGCAGCGGAGGCGCCAGCGGCAAGGAGACCTTCTCCGCCTGAAGGCCGCCTTCGGCAGGCCCTCTGAAAAGCAGATGTCCGCAGAGCGTTATGCAAGGGTCCCGTCCCTTTTCCTGCGCCGCAGACCGGCACTGGAAATTGACGATATTACATGGAATGACCTTGAAATGGACCATCTGTTCCATCGCATGGATTCCACCATGAGCGCGGCAGGTGAGGAGTATCTCTACGCGCTGCTGCGGTCCGCCTCCGGAGAGGCGGGCATTCCCCGTGCGTCTGTCCGATATTGGGAGGAAGATTGCCATTCCGATGAACGGGCTGCCCTGCAGCTGTCCCTCCTGCAGCTCGGACACACGGGCGCGTATTCCCTGTATGATTATCTGGAACTTCTGGAGCAGGCACCGGCGGAATCCAACCTCCGCCATCTGCCGGCCTGGCTGCTGCCGACCCTTTCGGTTCTCCTGATGCTCTCAAGCGTCCGCATCGGCATTCTCTGCCTCATCGGCTCCTTCGTGCTGAACACAGTGACCTATTTCCGCAGAAAGGGCGAGATCGAGCCCTACATTGCCGCTCTTGGCTACCTGCTGCGCGTGCTGCGCTGCGGAAGGCAGATTCTGGATAGGGGTGGTCCGGTCTTCGAGGAGGAGAGGCAGGAGATGCGCCGGCTCCTTGCAGCCTGCGCGAACATGAAGCGGGGCAGCTGGGTTCTGCTGTCCGGAACAACGGTGTCCGGCGGGAATCCTCTGGATTTTCTCATGGATTACCTGCGCATTCTCTTTCATCTGGACCTGATCTGCTTCAATTCCATGCTGAAGCGCACCAGGGCCCGCAGCGGGGAGCTGGAGCGTCTGATGCTGCTGCTGGGCAGAATGGATGCGGCGGTTGCTCTGGCCTCCTATGAGAAGAGCCTGCCCTATACCTGCGAGCCGCAGATCTCTGCAGAGGAGCCCCTGCCGGTTCCGCTGAAGGCAAGGGCACTGTATCATCCGCTGCTGTTATCCCCGGTTGCAAATGATGTCGAAACAAAGCGCAGCATTCTGCTGACGGGCTCCAATGCCTCCGGAAAATCCACCTTCCTGAAGGCCGTTGCTGTCTGTGCTCTGCTGGCGCAGACAGCGGGCTTTTGTCCTGCCGCAGAATATCAGGCCGGAAGATTCGATATTTGCTCTTCCATGGCACTGCGGGACAACATTCTGCAGGGCGAGAGCTATTTCATGGTGGAGATACGATCCCTGAAGCGCATCTTTGACCGCTCGGCTGCCGGCCGGGCACCGGTTCTCTGCGTCGTGGACGAGGTCCTCCGGGGGACCAATACCGTGGAGAGGATTGCCGCCTCCTCTGAAATTCTGCAGACGCTGGCGAGGGCCGGTGTCCTCTGCCTTGCGGCAACGCATGATGTGGAGCTGACCTCCCTCCTTGCGGAGGATTTCGACAACTTCCATTTTGAAGAGGAATTCCGCGGGGAGGACATCGCCTTTTCCTATCTTCTGAAAAAGGGTCCCGCCGTCACCCGGAATGCCATCCGTCTGCTCGGTATTGTCGGCTATGCTCCTGCCGTAGTGAAGGCTGCTGCAGAACGGGCAGAGCGCTTCGACGCCGACGGCTGCTGGAGCTGACACAGCCACAGGAAGGAGAGTTTATGCACGTAGTCATTTACAGCGACGGTTCCGCACGTGGGAATCCGGACGGACCGGGAGGATACGGCGCCGTCATCCAGTACACGGACCCCGGAGGACAGCTGCACGAGAAAGAGCTGTCGGAGGGCTTTAATCCCACAACGAACAACCGCATGGAGCTGCTGGGTGCCATCACCGCCCTGGAAGCCCTGAACCGTCCCTGTGAGGTGGACCTGTATTCCGATTCCAGCTACCTTGTCAATGCCTTTGAAAAAGGGTGGCTCGCCTCCTGGCAGAAAAACGGCTGGAAAACCGCCGCAAAGGCCAGAGTCAAGAACCAGGATTTATGGAAGCGCATGCTGAAGGCCGCCGGCCGACATCAGATCACCTGGCACTGGGTGAAGGGACACGCCGGACAGGAGATGAATGAACGCTGCGATCGGCTGGCCACGGCGGCGGCGGACCGGATGTATCAGGTAAAGAAGCCGAATGTAGAAGAGCTCTGAGGAAACACGCATTACCGCATTTCACACCGGAGGAAACACCATGCAGGAGAAAACCATCCAGATTTTATATCACAGCAAGGAAATCGAGCATCTGACCTATGTGGACGGCAAGAGTGACTGGATTGATCTGCGCGCTGCCGCGGAATACCACCTCAAGGCCGGGGATTTTGCCTTAATCGACCTTGGCATCAGCGTGAAGCTTCCGGAGGGGTATGAGATGATCACGGCTCCCCGCTCCTCCACCTTCAAGAACTACGGCCTGCTGCAGTCCAACGGAATCGGCGTGGTGGACGAATCCTATTGCGGCGATGGCGATGTGCTGAAGATGCCGGTCTATGCCACGAGAGATACGGTGGTGCATGTCAACGACCGCATCGGCCAGTTCCGTATCCAGGAGCATCAGCCCCGGATTGTATTCGAGGAGGTGACCTCCCTCGGCGGCAGGAACCGCGGAGGCTTCGGCAGTACCGGCCGTCAGTAACGGCAGGCGGACGCTGCATGAACCGCCGCGCCGCCCGGAAGCTCACCCGGGATGAGACCGGGACATTTTCATTTGTGGCTTATTTCACCCGGGATGAGACCGGGACGCGATTTGCTTTTGCATTCTGCAGGGCATATACTGAAGGGCACCTGCGGCATCCGCGGACCTGCGGTCCGTCATCGTCTGCAGGACACCACACTGAAAGGAATTCTGACATTATGGCAGTGAAAATTAGAACCCGTTATGCTCCCAGTCCCACCGGCCGCATGCATGTGGGAAATCTGCGCACCGCTTTGTACGCCTATCTGATTTCCAAGCATGAGAACGGCGATTTCATCCTTCGCATTGAGGACACCGATCAGGAGCGTTATGTTGAGGGCGCCGTGGACATCATCAACCGCACCATGCAGCAGACCGGACTGCTCCCGGATGAATCCCCGGAGCTTGGCGGGCCGGTCGGCCCCTATGTGCAGTCCGAGCGCGTCAAGAGCGGTCTGTACATGGAGTATGCCAGGAAGCTGATCGACAAAGGCGAGGCCTATTATTGCTTCTGTACGCCCGAACGGCTTGCCTCCCTTCGCCAGGTTGTGGACGGGAAGGAGATCAGCGTATACGACAAGCATTGCCTGCACCTGTCCAAGGAAGAGGTGGAGGCCAACCTTGCCGCCGGCATGCCCTTTGTCATTCGCCAGAACAATCCCGCAGAAGGCACAACCACCTTTCATGATGAGCTCTACGGCGACATTACGGTGGACAACAGCGAGCTGGACGACATGATCCTCATGAAGTCCGATGGCTTCCCCACCTACAATTTTGCGAACGTCGTCGATGACCATCTCATGGGCATCACCCATGTCGTACGCGGGAACGAGTACATTTCCTCCAGTCCGAAATACAATCGCCTGTATGCTGCCTTCGGCTGGGAGGTTCCGGCTTACATCCATTGCCCGCTGATCACCGATGCCGACCACAAAAAACTCTCCAAGCGGAGCGGTTATTCCTCCTATGAGGACCTGATCGAGCAGGGCTTTCTTCCGGAAGCCGTGGTGAATTTCATTGCGCTTCTCGGCTGGTCTCCGGATTCGGATCAGGAGATCTTCACGCTGCAGGAGCTGGTAAAGGAATTTGATTACCGCCGCATCGGCAAATCGCCGGCGGTATTCGATTATACCAAGCTCCGCTGGATGAACGGAGAGTACTTAAAGGCCATGGACCCGGACCGGTTCTACACATTGGCCGAGCCGTATCTCAGGAAGGCTCTCACCCGGGAGGGCCTTGATCTGCGGGTAATCGCAGAGCTGGTGCGCACCCGCATCGAGGTCTTTCCGGACATTGCGGAAATGGTGGATTTCTTCCAGGAACTGCCGGAATATGAGGCTGCTCTTTTTGAGAACAAAAAGCAGAAGGCGACCCTGGAGAATTCTCTGCAGATCCTGCAGGATCTGCTCCCGGTGCTGGAAAATGCCGCGGAATTCACCAACGATTCCCTGTTTGAACTGCTCTCTGCCTATGCAGCGGAAAAGGAGCTGAAGAACAAGACCGTCATCTGGGCACTGCGCATCGCGGTTTCCGGAAAAGCCGTGACACCGGCAGGCGCCACACAGATCATGGAAATTCTGGGAAGGGAAGAGTCGCTTTCACGCATCCGCACCGCCATTGCCAGACTCTCATGAACGAATTCGCCTATCGCATACAGGGGCATTCCTCCCAGCAGGAGGCGATCTGCCACTTCCGCGGTCCCTGCGAGGTCATCGCAGGGCCGGGAAGCGGCAAGACCTTCGTGCTCGTGGAGCGGATTCTCTTTCTGCTCCTTGTCCGCCGGATTCCTCCTTCGCAGATTCTGGTGCTGACCTTTTCCGCGGCTGCGGCAAGACAGATGCAGGATCGGTTTCGAAGGCGCGCCGCAGAATATCTGCCGGCTGCCGGGGCCGAGGTCACGTTCGGAACCTTTCATTCTGTTTTCTTTCATATCCTGCAGCGATCCCGGCACCGCTCCGTTCGGATCATCGACGGTGACCGCTCCAGAAGGCTCCTGCGGACGCTTCTCGTGCGGTACCGGCCGGATTCCTCCCCGGTTTCGGCAGAAGACATTACCGATCTCTCTTCCAGGATTTCTCTGTTCAAATCTGGTGCCGGCTCCTCGCCCCCTTCCCCTCCGGATCCTTCCTTCCCCTTTCTTCTTCGGGATTACCAGCAATATCTTCGCGAGAATTCTCTTCTGGATTTTGATGACATCATTGCAGAATGTGTCCTGCTGCTGAAGGAACATCCCGATGTACGGGACCTGTGGCAGAAGCGCTTCCCCTTTCTCCTCGTCGATGAATTCCAGGATATCAATCGGGAGCAGTTCAGGGGAATCCGTCTGCTGTCCGGCACGGCTGCAAATCTGTTCGTGGTAGGAGATGACGATCAGAGCATTTACGGCTTCCGCGGCTCGGACCCCCGCATCATGATTCAATTCCCGGAATACTATCCGGACACACATCAGGTGTGCCTGTCCGTCAATTACCGCAGTCTGCGCCCCATAATCGACTGCAGCCAGAAAATCATCCGGGAGAATGAGATACGGATTGCCAAAAAGCCCCGTACCGCGCGAAACGGCAAAGCGGCATCCTGTGTCCGTCTGTCTCCCTATGCCTCTGAGTCCGAGGAATATGCTGCGCTCAGCCGCTGCCTTCGGGATATGACCCCCGCGCAGAGAGGAGATGCCGCGGTGATCTTCCGCGGACACCATCAAATGCAGCGGGCTGCCCGGGCGCTCGCCGCAGACCGTGTGCCCTGCCGCCTCCTCCATGCACCGGCATCCGATCGGAATTCTCTGACCGGTTCCCGGCAAAATGCCGCGTCCCCTTCCCCTGCATCCCGGGAGCTTCTCTTAGAGGCAGAGAATCTGCAGCAGACGGTTCTGGCCTATTACCGGCTTTCCTCGGGACTGGCACACAACCGGCTGCTCCGAAGGGATCTGTTTCCGATTCTGAATGTCCCGGAGCGCTTCCTGCTGCGGAGCCGGTTCACGCAGTCCGTTTATACGAAAGAAGAGCTGTGCCGCGTCTATCCTGCGAGCTCGAGGGAGGCGGAGGCTCTGACCATCCTCTGCCGCGATCTGATGACCCTGCAGCGCCTGCAGCCGGTCCATTCCTGCCGTTTCCTGCTGGGACGCCTCCATTGCAGCACGCCCATCGCCGCGCAGCTTCTGCGGCTGGCCGGAGACTTTGCCGCCCCGGAACCGTTTGCCGCAGCCCTGCAGCGCCTGCAGCCCGGCGCACTGCTGCCGGAAGCCGGAAACACCACTTTTTCCCCGGCAGCTGATGAAATGGAAAAGGGCGTTCTTCTTCTCACCATGCACAGCAGCAAGGGACTCGAATTCGGCACGGTATTCCTGCCGGATTTAAACGAGGGAATTTTCCCGGTGCGCAGTGCCCGGGCCAGGGAAGCCATCGAAGAGGAGCGCCGGCTCTTTTATGTTGCCGTAACCCGGGCCAGGGATGAGCTGCATCTCCTGTATATCCGCGGAACCCGGCAGAATCCCCGCCGTCCGTCCCGTTTCCTGGAGCCCCTCGGCGTAAAGCCATGGGAACAGACATAAAACCGTGGTTACTATTCAGCACCCATCGTGAATTTGCCTGCAAGCAGTCAATTCACGTTGAAATGTGGCAGGTGCTGAACAGATACAAA
>CAVKMX010000024.1:0-22561 GCA_963657295.1 Clostridium sp. CAG:302 | reverse complement strand
AGTACACTCTGAATCCGCAGTACTACTGCGCCGGCCTTTCCATCGCGCAGACCTCTGAAGATCAGGAGGATATGCGGCTTAAGTACGGCTTTGCCTGCGGCAACTTCATGTACGGCGGCACAGAGGAGCTGCTGACCTCGAATTTCTCTGACGATCTGCAGGACTTCTACAAGAGGCAGGGCGAGTACAGAGAGCTGGCTCCGCTGGACCCGGTGATCGCGCTTTCCGAGGATGACTCCGAGACCATGAACCTTTGGGCAACTCCTCTGTTCGATACGGAGAACACATGGACTCTGAAGTTCGCCATGGGCCAGGCGGATGTCGACAAGGACTGGGATACCTACACGGCAGAGCTGGAGGCACAGAACGAGCAGAACGTTCTGGATATGTACAATACCTATTATCAGAACAGCAAGGCAAACTAAGAAATTAAACTCTAAGAGACTGTTGTAAGAGCTTTACGGCGGAATGACGGTCTGGGAAGGGGGCAGATTCCGCCGGGAATCTGCCCCCTTTTGCGCAAGGCCGCAGGAGGAGATTCGGATACGCATGACTTGAAGGTTAGACCGCAAGGAGTGCATAGCATAACGGGCGGAAGGAAGGTAGGATACAGACAGAATGAAGGTCTGTCGAAGGGAGGCAATCGCATGGCGATGTTCGGGGGCTTGAATTACAACGAACTTGGCGGGACGCTGGATGCGGAACAGGAGGACCGCGCATCGCGCGGGTACACCTGGCATGCCATTGTGGACAACATCCCGAGACTTTTTCTGTCCAATCTGCTGTGTGTACTGGCAATGGTACCGGCGCTGACGGGCTTCACCCTGGGATCCATGTGGAACCGCCCTCAGGTACTGCTCCTTTCCGGGGTTCTGGGCGGTCTCGTGGCAGCCCCCTTCTACGCGGCCATGTATGACGCGGCACTGATGTCTTACCGCGGTTATCCCGGCAGATGGTGGGAACGATATGTCAGGGTGCTCCGGCGCGAGTGGAAGGGGAGCCTGCTGCCGGGCATGGCGGTCGGCCTGATCGCTGCAATGGTCATCAATGCGGTGACCAACCTCTACAGCGGGAATCGGCTCCCGGATAAGATGCTCGTGTGCATCGTCGTTATGCTGCTGGCGGCGCTGGCGATCTATACCTATCTGTGGACACAGCGGCTGATGGTTGATCTCTCGCTCCCGCAGATCATCCGGAACAGCTGGCTGATGTGTCTGATGCATCCCCTCATTACCGCAGGTGCAGTGCTGCTGCGGGCGGTCTACTGGGGACTCATGCTGATCCTGTATCCTTACTCCATGGTATTCCTGGTCCTGCTGGGCGTATGGTTTCCCGCCTTTATGACGGTGCGGATCATGTACGGCACACTGGATCATGACATGAAGCTGGATGCACGTTATGAAGAGGCACAGCGGGCAGAGGAGGAATCCTCACAGACAGAGAAAATGTGACAGAAGAGAACAGGAAAGGACGGGAAAGGAGAAAGACAATGGAAACGATGAAGGGCGCATTCATGCGCGGTCTGGACAACATGATTATCAAGGAGATCCCGAAGCCGACGGCCCACAGGGGCAATGTGGTGGTGTCGCTGGAGTATGTCGGCATCTGCGGGTCGGACGTGCACTACTATCACAGCGGCCGCGTCGGTGCCTACGAGGTGGATCTGGAGCACGACTACATGCTCGGGCATGAGACGGCCGGAACGGTCACGGAGGTGGGAGAGGGCGTCACCGGCCTGAAGGTCGGCGACCGCGTCTGCCTCGAGCCCGGCATTACCGACGGGACCTGCGAATTCTGCAGGGAAGGCAAATACAATCTTTGCCCGGACGTTCAGTTCCTGGCGACGCCGCCGGTACCCGGCTGCAATGAGGAATTCATTGAATTTCCGGCGGATTACTGCTTCAAACTGCCGGATAATGTGAGCACCATGGAGGGCGCCTTGATTGAGCCGCTTTCGGTGGGCTTTCATGCGGCCAACCAGGGGGATGTGCAGGTGGGCGAGAGCGTTCTGATCCTCGGTGCGGGGACCATCGGCATGACAACGCTCCTTTCCTGCAAGGCCCACGGGGCCGGCAAAATCATTGTGGCCGATCTGATCGATGCCAAGCTCGAGCTGGCCAGAAAGATGGGCGCCGATGTCGTGATCAACAGCGGGAAGACGGACGTTGCAGAGGCTGTCCTGGCGGCAACCGACGGAGCCGGCGCCCAGAAGGTGTTCGAGACAGCAGGCTCTGCCGTAACCATTGCGCAGACGCCGTTCCTGGTAAAGCGCGGCGGGACCATTGTCCTGGTCGGAATCTCGGTCAAGCCGGAGATCAGCTACAATTTTGCGCAGATCATGGACAAGGAGGTCACCATCAAGTCGGTGTTCCGTTACCGCAACATCTACCCGAAGGCCATCGCGGCGGTCGCGAAGGGAGCCATCGATGTAAAGCCGCTGGTGACGCATGAATATGATTTTGATCATATTCAGGAGGCCTATCAGGAGGCCCTGAACAACAAGACCGATGCGCTGAAAGTTGTAATCAAGGTGAAATAATATGCTCCAGACTTCAGAGACCTTTCACAATCCGATCCTGTCCGGCTTCTATCCGGATCCTTCCATCTGCCGTGTGGGAGAGGATTACTATATGGCAACCTCCTCTTTCATCTATTTCCCGGGAATTCCGATCTTCCACAGCAGGGATCTGGTGCACTGGGAGCAGCTGGGCCATGCCATTCACCGCAGGGACCAGCTGGATTACAGGAGCTGCGAGGCCAGCCTTGGACTGTGGGCGCCCACGATCCGTTATCATGACGGTCTGTTCTATGTCATCAACACCTTCGTCTCGGAGGGCCGGGAGGTCAACCGCGACAATTACATCGTGACGGCAAAGGACCCTGCGGGGCCCTGGTCGGATCCGGTCTTCATCAAAGGGGCAGACGGCATTGATTCGTCTCTGTTCTGGGATGAGGACGGGCGGATGTGGTATACGGGCAATTACATCGAGCCGCATCCGCAGTACGAAGGGCATCACGGCATTTATCTTCAGGAGCTGGATCCGGCTACCTTCCAGTTCATCGGTGAGAGAATCGTGATCTGGGACGGAGCGCGTACGACCGGCAAATGGATCGAGGCGCCGCACCTGTACCATATCCATGGATATTACTATCTGATCGTGGCAGAGGGCGGAACCTTTTCCAATCACTGCGTCATGATGGCGCGGGCGGAGCGGGTGGAGGGACCGTATGAAATCTGTCCGCGGAATCCGATCCTGACGCACCGCCACCTCCCGCTCACGGGAGAGATTTCGGTCACAGGCCACGCGGATCTTGTGGAAACGCAGAACGGCGAATGGTGGATGGTCCTTCTGGCGGTCCGGCCGTATGTGAACGGGAAGGCTTCCGATCAGAATGTTCCCGATCAGAGTGTTCCTGATCAGAGTGTTCCTGAGCAGAAGGATTTCGGGCAGGGCGCTTCCGGAAAGGACGACTGCTCCGGGGAGTTTCACTTCAACACGGGCCGGGAAACCTTTCTGGTGCCGTTTCACTGGGAGGAGGACGGCTGGCCGCTCATCGACACCGAGGGCGGCATGGTTCACCGCAGGGAAAGGCGTCCGGCGCTGCCGGAGTGCATTCTCCCGGGGGTGGATCCCATGGAGCAGACGGTTTTGGATCATTTTGACGCACCTTGTCTGGATCTGCGCTGGAATACCATCCAGCCGCCGGCAACGGAATTCTGGTCGCTGTCGGAGCATCCGGGGTGCCTGCGTCTGAAGCTGGCGAAGGAAACCCTGTGGAAGACAGACCTGCAGGATCGCTGGCACACAAGGCAGCCGGCCTGCATCTGCAGGAGGCAGCAGCACCAAAGCTTTGAAATGGCGGCAGCGATGCGCTTCACACCGGCAGCGCCGGAGGAGGAAGCCGGCATTGTGCTGCTGCAGGATGATCGCTTCAGCTACCTTCTGACGGTGGGATGCAGCAGCGCTGGCAAGATCGTGCTGCGTCTGGCGCAGTGCGAGGAGGGTCGTCATACAATCCTTGCAGAGATGACACTTGCAGATGCAGCGCTGCCGGAGCGCCTGAGGGGGAGCGGTGTGATCCTCGGCAGCTCCTGCCGCGGCAGAGCCTATGATTTCTGGTATGCACTGCCGGATACCCGGACAGAGGCAGCACAGGCCATGGATCCAGGACGCCGCGTGGTGATTGCGGAAGGCCTGCCGGCAGAGCTGCTGAGCACCAATGTCAATCACGGCTTCACCGGCGCATATGTGGGCATGTATGCCAGCGCATCCGGAGCCGAGAGCCGCAATGCGGCAGAATTCGACTGGTTCCTGTATCAGGGCGGGCGGATCTGAGAAAACGGCGGTGAAATCAGAATCTCCCGCAGGAGAAAAGGGCGGGGGATGACAGATAGGAGGAAGGTTTGACAGCAGAGACAGGGAATGCAGCAGAATTCAGGGAGAAAGCAGCGGCGGGACCGGCGGGAGAGGATATCCGTCTGACCCGTTTCCTCTCCGACGGCGCGGTGCTGCAGCAGAACAAGCCGATTCCTGTCAGGGGAAAGGCACAGCCCGGCACCTGCCTGCATGTCCTGCTCCTGCCGGAGGGCGAGGAGCGGCCGGAGCTGTGCCGCCCGGCAGAGGGAAGGCAGCGGGAGGTGCGCAGGGCGCAGACCCTTGCGGGAGCGGACGGCAGGTTCCTTGCGGTTCTGGATCCGCTTCCTGCCGGAGGCCCCTACTCCCTGACCGTGTGCGATGAAGAGGGCCGCTGCGCGGCAGTACGGGACATTCTCATCGGCGCCGTGTGGTATGTATCCGGACAATCCAACATCGATGTCGACATGGAGCGCTGCGGTGACAGCTATCCGGAGATCCTCCGTGACTGCACGGATGATGGGATCCGGAGCTTCCGCGTGACGGAGAATCCAGATTATCACGGACCGATTGAGGAGCCTCTTACCGGTGAGTGGAGAAAGGCAGAGCTCAATTCCATTCTGAAATTTTCTGCGACGGGGTATTTTTACGCAAGAGCTCTGCGCGAGATGACAGGTGTGCCGGTGGGCATTCTGCAGGCCTCCCTCGGCGGATCCCGGATCACCTCCTGGATGTCCCGGGAAATGCTGCAGGGGGAGGAAGCCTATCGGCCGCTCTTGGAGGAGATGGACCGATATGCGGACGATTCCTTCCGAGGGGAAATTCTGCGGCGCAATGAGACAGCACCTGCAGCCTGGCATGAGGAGCTGGACCGGACGGATGCGGGAAATGCCGGGAGATGGCAGGAGCATCCGGAGGAAATTCTGGAGAAGGGAACAACGCTGGAGCTCCCGTGTTATTTCCGGGATACGCAGCTGAAGGACTTCATCGGCGCTCTGTGGCTGGCGAGAGAATTCACCGTTCCGGAGGAGATGGCGGGACACAGTGCGGGACTGTGGCTGGGAACGATGGTGGATTCGGATGTCACCTATGTCAACGGCGTTCGTGTCGGTGAGACGGGATATCAGTATCCGCCGCGCAAATACCGGATTCCGGAGAGAATTCTGCGGACCGGCAGGAACCGCATCGTCATACGGCTGGTGGTCGAGAACGGGAAGGGCAGGGTCACGCCGGGAAAGGGTTATTACATCTACAACGATCAGGGAGTCATTGATCTGAGAGGGAGCTGGAGCTGCCGCATCGGTGCTGCCTGCGGGGCGGTACCGCCGACGGACTTTGTCAGCTGGAAGGCCGGAGGCCTCTTCAACGGTACGGCGGCGCCCTGCTGCCGCTTTCCGGCAGAGGGCATGGTGTGGTATCAGGGAGAAGCCAATACGCATGAGCCCTATGACTACAAGGATCTCCTGAAGCGTTATGCGGAGGGATACCGCGCACTCCGGCAGGAACCGGAGCTGCCGTTCTACTATGTGCAGCTGCCCAATTATGATGTGTCGATGGATGGAGACGCATCCTGGGCGCCGCTGCGGGAAAGGCAGCGTCTGGCGGCACAGGAGATCGCGCATGCGGGAATGGCTGTCACCATGGATCTTGGCGAGGACAATGATCTGCATCCGCACGGGAAGCGTGAGATCGGCCGGCGGCTTGCCCTGATGGCGGCGCATGATCTGTACGGCGCAGCCGGCGAATACACCGGTCCGGTTCCGGAGCATGCGGTGCTCTCGGAAAGGAATCCGGGGACGGTTGTGGTAGAGCTTTCGCATGCTGCGGGAGTTCATGCGGATTCCTGCGGCAAGGGTCAGAGCCTCCGTGATGCCGAGGTGGTGGCGGAGAGCGGAGCTGTTTATCCTGCCTCCGCAGAGCTGGTACAGGGGAGGCTCCTGCGGGACGGCACAGGAGAAAAGGAGACCGACGGGAGCGAAACGGCTGCGGCCTGCCTGCTGATCCGCTGCGAAGACGAAACGGTGCAGCCGGCGAAGGTTCGCTTCGGCTTTCACAGCGTTCTGAAGGGGGCCCTGATTTACAACCGTGCCGGGCTGCCGATGTCACCGTTTGAATTGAAAGTTGAGAGAAAGGGAGAGTTCTGACATGAAGGAGTGGAAGCAGTTGTGGCTGTCCTGGCACCCGGTGAAGGATCGGGGCTTCGGGGCGTACGCAGGCACCATTGTGACGGAAGGCTTTGAAGCATCTCCGGTCATTGACAATTCGGTCCGTGAGCTGCAGAGAGGACTGCGGGGGATGCTGGGAGCAGAGCCGGAGACGGCGAAGGAGGCATCCGGCCGATGCATTCGCATCCGAAGGGAGGAGCTCTCGTGGATTGTTCCGGAGAGGAAGGAGACGCTCTCCTGTGACCAGCAGGCGGAGGCGTACCGCATTGAGGCATCGGAGCAGGAAATCCGGATTGAGGCGGCAGGAGAAAAGGGCATTCTGTACGGCACCTTTGCCCTTCTTCGCAGCATTGCACTGGAGAAGACTCCGCAGGAGGCGGCGGAGACGGCCGTTCCGTCGAACCCGCTGCGCATGCTGAACCATTGGGACAACATGACCAATGACATTGAACGCGGATATTCCGGGGAATCCTTCTTTTTCCGCGACGGAGAGGTCCTGGTGAATGAGAGGACGACGGATTATGCCCGGTTGACCGCCAGTGTCGGCATCAATGCCGTTGTCATCAACAATGTGAACGTGAAGGGACACGCAACCGAGCTGATCGATGCCAGATACCGGGACAGGCTGACGGCCATGGCGGAAATCTTCGCAGGATACGGCATCCGTCTGTATCTGAGTCTGAATTTCGCAGCCCCCATCGAGCTGGGAGGACTGGACAATTGCGATCCGCTGAATGAAGAGGTTATCGCCTGGTGGCAGGCAAAGGCGGCCGAGATCTTCGGCGAGCTCCCGAATTTCGGCGGTTTCCTGGTGAAGGCGGACTCGGAGGGACGTCCGGGACCCTTCACTTACGGGAGAACCCAGGCAGACGGCGCCAATATGCTGGCCGATGCGGTAAAGCCCTACGGCGGCACGATCATATGGCGCTGCTTTGTCTACAATTGTACGCAGGACTGGAGAGATTATAAGACGGACCGCGCCCGCTCCGGGTATGACAATTTCAAGGCGATGGACGGCGACTATCATGACAATGTGATTCTGCAGATTAAGAACGGCCCCATGGATTTCCAGATCCGTGAGCCTGTGCACCCTCTTCTGGGCGGGCTGCGAAGGACCAATCAGATGCTGGAGGTGCAGATCGCACAGGAGTACACCGGACATCAGATCGATGTGTGCTATCTGATGCCGATGTTCAAGGAGGTGCTGGAGTACCGTACGTACTGCACGCAGCATCCGGAGACAGGAGAGAAAGAGACGCAGGAAGGGGACCGGGTTAAGGATATCGTCAGCGGCCGGACCTTCGGCAATCAGAGAAAGGGAATGGCCGGCATCGCAGCGGTGGCCAACACCGGAGACGACGCGAACTGGACAGGCAATGATCTTGCCGCTGCCAACTGGTACGGCTTCGGCCGTCTGGCCTTCGATACAGAGCTTTCCGCAGAGGAAATAGCCGGGGAGTGGGCGAAAATGACGTTCGGTGCAACGGAGGAGGCAACGGCGGTGATCGTTGACATTCTCATGAAATCCCGGGCGGTTTATGAACAATATACCAGTCCGCTCGGCATAGGCTGGATGGTCAATCCCGGCGTTCATTACGGCTGCAGCGTAGACGGGTATGAATATTCCCGGTGGGGGACCTATCACCGGGCGGATCACCTTGGCATCGGCGTGGATCGCTCCAGCCACGGGACAGGGTATGCACAGCAGTATTATCCGGAGAATGCAGAGCAATACGAGGATCCGCATCGGTGCCCGGAGGAGCTGCTGCTGTTCTTCCACCATATCCCGTATACCTGGAAGCTTTCCACCGGCAAGACGCTGATTCAGCACATCTATGATTCGCACTTTGACGGATATGCAGCAGCGGAGCAGATGGCGGACTCCTTCCGGAAATTAAAGGGACAGATTCCGGAGGACGCCTATGAGAACATTTCGGAGCGGTTCGAGCGGCAGCTGGAGAATGCGCGGGAATGGAGGGATCAGGTGAATTCCTATTTCTTCCGCAAGAGCGGAATCCAGGATGAGAAGGGGAGAACAATCTACTGATTTTGTAAAGGGGGAAACCATGGATCGAAAGACAGCAAGGAAACTTGCCCAGGAGCTTGTTGCGCAAATGACACTGGAGGAGAAGGCATCGCAGCTGCGCTATGATGCGCCTGCCATCGAGAGGCTCGGCATTCCTGCCTACAACTGGTGGAACGAGGCCCTGCACGGCGTGGCCCGCGCGGGCATTGCCACCATGTTCCCGCAGGCCATCGGCATGGCTGCAGCCTTTGATGCCGATCTGATGCAGGAAATCGGCGATGCGACGGCGACGGAGGGACGCGCCAAATACAATATGCAGTCCCGCCGCGGCGACAGGGATATTTATAAGGGACTGACCTTCTGGGCGCCGAACGTCAATATTTTCCGGGATCCCAGATGGGGGCGCGGACATGAAACCTACGGAGAGGATCCGTATCTGACATCGCGCCTTGGCGTCCGGTTCATTGAAGGCATGCAGGGCGATGGAGAGTATATGAAGACTGCAGCGTGTGCGAAGCATTTTGCGGTGCACTCGGGACCGGAGGCAGACCGGCATCACTTCAATGCGGTGGCTTCGAAAAAGGATATGGAGGAGACCTACCTCCCGGCCTTTGAGGCGTGTGTCAAGGAGGCCGGAGTGGAGGCCGTCATGGGAGCCTACAACCGTACGAACGGCGAGGTCTGCTGCGGTTCACCGGCGCTGCAGGACATTCTGCGCGGCAAGTGGGGATTTGAAGGACATTATGTCTCGGACTGCTGGGCGATCCGTGACTTCCATGAGAACCACAAGGTTACGGCGACGCCGGAGGAATCCGTCGTCATGGCACTGGAGAACGGCACCGATGTGAACTGCGGCTGCACCTATCAGAAGATTATGAATGCGGTGGAGCAGGGCATGCTGGAGGAGTCGTACATTACGGAGTCTGCGGTGAAGCTCTTCACGGCGCGGTTCCTCCTGGGAATGTTCGGTGAGACGGAATATGACAGCATTCCGTACTCTGTTGTAGAGTGCAGGGAGCATCTGGCTCTGGAAGACCGGGCGGCAAGGGAGAGCTTCGTTCTCCTTAAAAATGACGGAATTCTGCCGCTGGATAAGAAAAAGCTCAAGGACGTTGCGGTGGTCGGACCCAACGCAAACAGCCGCGCTGCGCTGAAGGGCAACTACCACGGAGAGGCCTCCCGTTATACAACCGTTCTGGAGGGGATTCAGGATTATCTCGGGGAAGATGTCAGGGTGCATTACTCGGAAGGGTGCCATCTGTTCAAGGACAATGTGCAGACCCTTTCGGATCCTACGATGTGCGATCGTCTGGCAGAGGCCCAGGAATGCGCGGAGCTGTCGGATCTGGTGATCGTGGTGCTCGGGCTGGACGAGACACTGGAGGGAGAAGAGGGAGACACCGGGAACGCCTATGCCTCGGGCGATAAGAAGGATCTGGAGCTGCCGTTCCCGCAGCTGGAGCTGCTGCGCGGCATGATTGCCACAGGGAAGCCGGTGATTGTGGTGAATATGACGGGAAGCTCGGTGAATCTGCGCATCGCGGAGGACCATGCGTCTGCCGTTCTTCAGGTCTGGTATCCGGGAGGCCGGGGCGGCAAAAATGTGGCAGCCGTACTCTTCGGCGATGCTGCCCCCTCCGGAAAGCTGCCGGTGACCTTCTATGAGGGAACCAGGGATCTGCCGGACTTCACGGATTATACCATGCAGGGAAGAACATACCGGTACTATGAGGGGACGCCGCTGTATCCCTTCGGCTACGGCCTGACCTACGGCGACTGCTCGGCGACAGGCGTGAAGGCCGGGATTCTGCCGCGTGCAGAGAAAGAGCCGGGGAAGGCAGGGCTGACGGCCTTCGGCAGCAGTGACGATTACGGCGCTGCATGCGGCACGGACGGGCTGGAGGTCACCGTAAGGGTGGTCAACACGGGCCGCGCTGCCGCCGAGGATGTGCTGCAGATTTACATCAAGGAAGACGATGCCCTGGATGCCGCACATCCGCACCTGAGTGCCTTTTCACGCGTGAAGCTGGCACCGGGGGAGGAGAAGGAGGTGACGCTCCGGGTGGCACCGCATGAGCTCACGAGCGTGGATGAGGAGGGCGGACGGAAGATCCGCGCCCATCGGTTCACGGTCTATGCCGGCTTCTCACAGCCGGATGCCCGCAGCATGGAACTGACGGGGCACGCGTGCGCCAGCTGCGAGGTGCAGCTGTAGGGTACCTGCTGCGTCTGCATTTGCGGACAGGCACTCTCTGTGAAAATTCGGCGCCGGCACATCGCCTGCTGTGCAGACGATGCACCGGCGTCTGTGCGGTCCGATCGGAATTCCGGGAGAAGGGAAAGGGTCTCTTGCGTCTGTCGACTGCTCCTGTATAATAAAGGTTTGGGTTTAACACGGCGGCAGCCGGCATTGCGCACAGACAAAAGGAGACCAGGATCCATGATTTCAGCGAATAACGTGACCTATCGGGTGGGCAAGAAGGCCTTGTTCGAGGATGTCAGCATTAAATTTACAGAAGGCAACTGCTACGGCATCATCGGTGCCAACGGCGCCGGAAAGTCCACCTTTCTGAAGATTCTCTCCGGGCAGCTGGAGACAACCAACGGCGATATTGCCGTCACCTCCGGCCAGCGGCTCTCTTTTCTGGAGCAGGATCATGAGAAATACAATGATCAGACGGTGCTGGACACGGTGATTCAGGGCAACCGGCATCTGTACGAGATCGGCAGGGAGAAGGATGCCCTGTATGCCAAGCCGGATTTCTCCGACGAAGACGGTCTGAAGGCCGCCGAGCTGGAAAGCGAATATGCGGAGCTGGGCGGCTACGAGGCCGAGTCGGATGCGGAATCCATGCTCAACGGGCTGGGCATTCCGGATGAATTTCATTATCAGCTGATGGGAGACCTGAACGGCGCTCAGAAGGTGAAGGTTCTGCTGGCCAGGGCCCTGTTCGGCAACCCGGACATCCTGCTTCTGGATGAGCCGACGAACCATCTGGATCTGGATGCCATCAACTGGCTGGAGGAATTCCTGATCAATTTCGAGAACACGGTGATTGTGGTATCGCACGACCGCTATTTCCTCAATAAGGTGTGCACGGACATTGCCGACATCGATTACGGGAAGATCACGCTGTATGCCGGCAACTATGACTTCTGGTATGAGTCCTCTCAGCTGATGATCCGTCAGATGAAGGAGGCAAATAAGAAGAAGGAAGAGAAGATCAAGGAATTGAAGGAGTTCATTTCCCGCTTCTCGGCGAATGCATCAAAATCCAAGCAGGCAACCTCCAGAAAGCGTGCCCTGGAGAAGATTGAGCTGGATGAAATCAAACCGTCCTCACGGAAATATCCCTTCATTGATTTTCGCCCGGACCGCGAGATCGGGAACGAGGTTCTCACGGTGGAGCATCTCTCCAAGACCGTAGGCGGGGTAAAGCTTCTGGACGATGTATCCTTTGTGGTGAAGCATGACGATAAGATTGCCTTCGTGGGTTCCCAGGAGCAGGCCAAGACCGCACTCTTTGAGATCCTCATGGGCAATATGGAGCCCGACAGCGGCAGCTACAAGTGGGGCGTCACGACATCGCAGTCTTATTTCAAAAAGGACAATACGGAGCTGTTCGCGACCGAGGAGGACATCACGCAGTGGCTGACCGCTTATTCCAAGATCAAGGATGTCACCTATGTCCGGGGCTTCCTGGGGCGGATGCTCTTCCGCGGGGAGGACGGCATCAAGAAGGTAAAGGTGCTCTCCGGCGGAGAAAAGGTCCGGTGCCAGCTGTCGTCCATGATGATCAGCGGAGCCAACTGCCTGATCTTTGACGAACCGACCAACCATCTGGATATGGAGTCCATCTCCGCACTCAACGACGGCATGATCAAATTCCCGGGCGTGGAGCTGATCGCCTGCCGGGACCATCAGGTGGTGCAGACGACGGCGAACCGCATCATCGAGCTGCTGCCGGGCGGCGGCATGATCGACAAGGAGACGGATTACGACACGTATCTGGAGCAGGATGCAGACGCCAGAAAGCGTACGGTCTATGTGGCAGACACCAGTGCCGACATCGAGGAAGGCGCGGACGAATAATCGAAGGGCCTCTCAATCCATTGGGATTGAGAGGCCCTTTTTTGATCGCCGCCCGGGACGGACAGCTCCGCCAGGACCCGTCACCGGCGGGCGTCTGTACAGTAACAAATTTAGCACATTTTGCACAATTTCCGCCTCGTTTGGGATGGGCAAACAGTGAAAAATCGAGTATAATAAGTTCCACATAATGAAACCGCGCAGTGATGCACGGTTTGCTTGCTGGAGGGTGTCCGGAGGAGAGGTCATCGGTGATCTCTTTCGGACCGCATGGGTGCCTGCTGACGGCACCGATGCGTGGGCAACCGCAGATTCGCCTGTGCGGATTCTGCGCGCATTGCCGCATGAGAACTGCGGCAGGAAAGGCAGGAGATGAGTAAAAGGGTATACAAGTTTGAAGAGGGAAACGCACAGATGCGCAATCTTCTGGGCGGAAAGGGCGCAAACCTTGCAGAGATGACCAATCTGGGTCTTCCGGTGCCGCAGGGCTTCACCATTTCCACAGAGGCCTGCACGGATTATTACAATGACGGCCGTCAGATCAATGACGACACGACCGGGCAGATCTTTGAGGCGCTTTCCTGGCTGGAGGGGATCCGCGGCAAGAAGTTCGGAGATGAGAGCGACCCGCTTCTGGTCTCCGTCCGTTCCGGTGCGCCGGTTTCCATGCCCGGCATGATGGATACCATTCTGAACCTTGGCCTGAACGATGTGTCGGTGGTCGGCTTTGCCAGGAAGACGGGCAACCCGAGATTCGCTTATGACTCCTATCGCCGTTTCATCCAGATGTTCTCCGATGTGGTTATGGGACAGCCGAAGACCCTGTTCGATGCCATCCTGGAGGGAGAGAAGAATAAGCACGGATATAAATTTGATACCGAGCTGACGGCAGAGGATCTTCAGAGCGTCATCACCGAGTATAAAAAGCTCTACAGGGAGCAGCAGGGCGAGGAATTCCCGCAGGATCCGAAGGTCCAGCTGATGGAGGCCATCAAGGCGGTGTTCCGCTCCTGGGACAATCCCAGAGCCAATACCTACCGCCGCATGTACGACATCCCGTATGAGCTGGGAACGGCCGTCAATGTGCAGTCCATGGTTTTCGGCAACATGGGGAATACCTCCGGCACGGGCGTGGCCTTCACGCGCAATCCTGCCACCGGTGCAAAGGGCATTTTCGGCGAGTACCTGATCAATGCGCAGGGGGAGGACGTGGTAGCAGGCATCCGCACGCCGCAGCCGATCACAAAGCTGGGCGAGGATCTGCCGGAGTGCTATCGGCAGTTCCTTGAAATTGCGGGGACGCTGGAGAATCATTATAAGGATATGCAGGACATGGAGTTCACCATCGAGGATGGAAAGCTGTATTTCCTGCAGACGAGAAACGGCAAGAGAACGGCACAGGCAGCCATTCAGGTGGCCTGCGACCTTGTGGATGAAGGCATGATCGACGAGAAGACGGCGGTGACCCGCATTGAACCGCAGTCGTTGGATCAGCTGCTGCATCCGGGCTTTGATCAGGACGCATTGAAGCGTGCCACGGAGATCGGCATGGCGCTTCCGGCTTCACCGGGTGCTGCAGCCGGCCGCGTGTATTTCAATGCGGAGGATGCGGTGGCCGCTCACGCGGCGGGGAACCGCGTCATTCTGGTCCGTCAGGAAACCTCCCCGGAGGACATCGACGGCATGCATGCGGCAGAAGGTGTCCTGACCATGCGCGGCGGCATGACGTCCCATGCGGCTGTTGTGGCCCGCGGCATGGGAACCTGCTGCGTTTCCGGGTGCGGTGACATGCGCGTCAATGAGGAGGCCAAGTATTTTGACCTCGGCGGACAGCATGTGAAGGAAGGGGATTATATCTCCCTGGATGGCTCCACCGGCAAGATTTATCTCGGAGATGTGCCGACGGTGGAGGCTTCCATTTCGGGCAACTTCCAGCGCATTATGGACTGGGCCGACCGTTATCGTGTCCTGCAGGTGCGCACCAATGCCGACACACCGGCGGATGCCGCCAACGCCGTGCACCTTGGTGCAGAGGGCATCGGCCTTTGCCGTACGGAGCATATGTTCTTCAATCCGGATCGGATCCCGAAGATCCGCAAGATGATTCTGTCTGATACGACGGAGGAACGCGAGGCAGCGCTGAACGAGCTGATTCCGTTCCAGAAGGGGG
This sequence comes from Clostridium sp. CAG:302, assembly GCA_963657295.1. GTDB lineage: Bacteria > Bacillota > Clostridia > Lachnospirales > Lachnospiraceae > CAG-791. Next base: position 7,755 of record CAVKMX010000024.1, on the reverse strand, counting down.
ATTTCAAGGGCATTTACAAGGCCATGGAGGGCAGACCGGTCACCATTCGCTTCCTGGATCCGCCGCTGCATGAGTTCGTGCCGAATACACCGGAGGAAATCAAGGCGATGGCAGATGAAATGCATCTGACGACGGCCGAGGTGGAGAGACGGTGCGATGAGCTGAAGGAATTCAACCCGATGATGGGACACCGCGGCTGCCGTCTGTCGGTTACCTTCCCGGAGATCGCCAGAATGCAGACAAGAGCCGTGATGGAGGCGGCCATAGAGGTCAAGGCAGAGGACGGCTACGACATCGTTCCGGAAATCATGGTTCCGCTGGTCGGCGACGTAAAGGAGCTGGCCTTCGTCAAGAAGGAGATCGTTGCAACGGCCGAGAAGGTCAAGGAAGAGAGAGGCTCGGACATCGCCTACCACATCGGTACGATGATTGAGATCCCGAGAGCGGCCCTGATGGCAGATCAGATCGCGCAGGAGGCGGAGTTCTTCAGCTTCGGCACCAACGATCTGACACAGATGACCTTCGGCTTCTCCCGCGATGATGCCGGCAAGTTCCTGGCAGACTATTATAAGTCCAAGATTTATGAGCAGGATCCCTTCGCGCATCTGGATCAGAACGGTGTGGGACAGCTGATCCAGCTGGCTGTTGAGAAGGGCAAAAAGGTTCGTCCGGACATCCACCTGGGAATCTGCGGCGAGCACGGCGGTGATCCGGCATCGATCGAGTTCTGCCATAAGGTCGGTCTGACCTATGTCAGCTGCTCACCGTTCCGCGTGCCGATTGCAAGACTTGCAGCAGCGCAGGCCGCCATCAAGAATCCGAGAGCATAACCTCTTCCGGTGAGGAAAAACCGGCCTTTTCCGGCAAGGCGGCAGATTCGCCGCCCTGTACCCATGGAAGGCAAAACCCGTCATCTTGCGATGACGGGTTTTTTGATGCAGAATGGAGATTGGCAGGCGGCAAGGTTCGAAGGAGAACAGCGGTGTTTATCAATTGTACCAACCACCCATACAGCATCTGGTCGGAGAAGGAGCGGGAATGCGCGGCGGTATATGGAGAGGTAGAGGATCTTCCCTTTCCGCAGATCGCACCGGACTGCAGCAAAGAGGAGCTGAGGCGCATTGCGGGGAAATATGCGGGAGAGATCAGGAACCGACGGCCTGCGGCCGTGATGGTGGCCGGTGAATTCTCCTTCACGTTCATGCTGGTGGATATGCTGCTGGCGGAAGGAATCCGGGTTGTCTGCAGCAGAGCAAGGCGGCAGGTGCGGGAGGTTAGGAAGCCGGACGGAACCAATGAGAAACAGGTAATTTTCGATTTTGAAGGCTTTGAGGAGTACTGCCGCTACGAGGATGGTGAGAGCGAAGGCACAGGCTGCAGCGGATTCTGACAGCTCATGCCGTTCGCACGGGCAGGCGGCGGATATGCATTGGAATACGGCTGCCGCAGAAGAGGGAATGCAGAAGCTTGCAGAAGGAGTGAAATGGAAGAGAATCTCATGAACAAAGAGGTTGTCTGCATGTTCGATACCAGGAAAATGCAGAAGTTCATGTTCCGCACGAGCTCCGTCCGCGGATGCATCGGAGCCAGCGACCTGATGCTGCACATCCTGGATGACGCACTCCTTTATGCTCTTCGGCACCTGGATCCGCCTCTTTCGGAGACAGAATATGATCTGTCGATGGATCCGGATGCCGAGGTTCCCTATTTTACATCGGAGAAGATTCAGTTCCAGCTGCTGTATTCGGCAGCAGGGAATGCCCTTTGCGTTGTCAGAACCGGCGCGCTTTGCCAAAGGGTGATACGGAAGGTCTCCAGATATTATCTGGAGAATGCGTATTCCTTAAATCTTGCGGCTGCCGCTGTGGAAAAAACGGAGGACATGGGTCGTGACACCTTTGAAATCTACAAAAAGCTGGCGGCCATTAAGGCATCCTGCAGCGTTGCGGATCCTCTGGCGCCGCTTCCAATTGTCCTGCGGGAGGAGGAAACCGGCGAACCGGCCGTGCGCCTGAACACAGCAAGCGGGCGATATGTGTCGCGGTCGACCATCATTCAGCAGGAGCAGGCGCTGCATCGTGAGCACTGTGTTGATCTGGATGAGATCCACACGACGGAGGCAGGGGATCATAAGGCCTATCGGGCCTTGATTCATGCAGACGGCAACAACCTTGGCATTACCATCGGACGGATTCTGCAGTGCTCGAGAGACTACCGGGAGGGGACGAGGACCCGCAGGATCATTAACCGGCGCATCAACGGAAGCTTTGACCGGGTTGTGGGACGTACAACCGGGGATATGAGGGAGGTCTGCCGCCGCCGCGGGAAGAATCCGGACGATTTTGACCGTGAATTCATGGTGATGCACCGCGCGGGGGATGATGTCAACATTGCCTGCTGTGCAGATCTGGTCTTCCCGTTTCTGGAGAGCTTCTACCGTCACCTGGAGGGAGAGCTGCTGTGGGACGAGCCGGGCCTGCGGATTCCGCTCTATGTATGTGCCGGTGTCGCCTTTGTGACGGAGGAGATGGGCTTTCACAGGAGCTTTTCTCTGGCGCAGGAATGCTGCAAGAGCGCCAAGACGGCGGCGAAAAAGCCGGAAAATCTCCGCAATGGTCTGGCAGGCAACTGGGTGGATTTCCAGATCTGCGATGATCCCGGGATGCAGGCATTGGAGCTGCTGCGGGAGCAGAGCTGTGTCACAAGAGAGGGGATCCGTCTTCTGATGCGGCCGTATTCCATGGACTGCGGGGCAGAAGCCGGCGCGGGGGGAGGAAGGAAAAGGGAAGAGCCGTCCTATGCCTCTCTTATGCAGAGGATGCGTGCCTACCGCACTCTTTCGCTGGATGACAATCAGAAAAGGCTCATGCGGATTTCCTATACCTGCGGCAGGGCGTTTTTTGAAAGATGGGTGCAGTCCTTTCCGGACAACAGACTGGTGCAGACACTCGGGAATCCGCTGTACACGGATGCAGAGGGGCACAGACACGCCGCATGGTTTGACGCGGCGGAGCTGTCGGATTTTCTTTAAGGAAAAAGGATAGACACAGGCTGGAGCAGCAAGGAGCTTCCCGCTGCCCGGAGGGGCGGGCCGGGAAAGCGGAGAACGGGGCATGAAGATTCTCGATATTGAACTGATCGGTGAAGTGAGTCTGGAGGACGGATTTCGGAGAAACGTCGGGTACCGGTACGATGTTCCGTTTGATGAGAGGAATCTGCCGTATCTGCCGATCGGCCGCATCCTGCGCAGAAGGGGCGGCCTGCCGAAGGATGTTGTATTGGGAAATGCCTATCCGGACGGATATGCAGGCATCATCCGGGCGCTGAGCCTTCTCATGAAGGAATACAGCAGTACAGCAGGTGAAATTCCGGACTGCTTTACGAACAGCAGATATCTGCCGGAAAGGGGGTACAGCATCCGCAGTCTGAAGGCAGGTTACCATTATTGTGCGGAACTCCGCTGTCCGCAGGAGAGCGTGCGGCAGATGGAAGCCCTGCTCAACGGGGTGACCGGGATCGGAATCTGTGAAGAGGGCATCACCGGAGAAGTGCGGATGACAATCCGGAATCCTCTGCCGATCCGCCTGCAAAGCCCGGTGCCTGCAGCCGGGGAATATCATTCGCTGGAGTACAGCGTCATGTTCACGGCTCCGGTCTGCATGGAAATGCCCTATGCGGATGAGGTGAAAACGCGGCAGTATCTCCCGGGTACAGAAGTGAGAGAGGCCCTGGCGAAGGACATGGAAACGGGGGAGATGATCTTCTCCAATGCCTACCTCAGCGACGGGAGGCAGCGGCTGCTGCCGATGCCGGTCTGCGGCTCTCTGGTGAAGCTGGACAAGAGTCAGTTCCGCTATCGGCTCGCACCCGGGAAATTGCCGGAGAAAGTGGAGCAGGATCTGAATTTCGACAATGCCTTTACGGACGATCCGCTGGGGCATACCGTGAGGTATGCTGTGCCGGAAACGAGGCGGATTGCAACCGAGGACGGCGTGATTCATGATGCACTGGCAGCGGGGCAGACATTCCGGGGAACGGTCTACGGAACCGATGTCGCCATCCGCGCGCTGGCGGAGAAGCTCTGCGCGGATCCGTCCGCTGTTTTCGGCGATTTTTGCGAAGAGGGATTCGGAGGAGGCTATGTCCGGGTGGAAAACGTCCGGGAGAAGGAAATTCCGAGCCCGGTTTACGCAAAGGAATTTGATGTGGTCTGTCTTTCGGACCTTATCCTCCTGAACGAGAACGGAATGGCGGCGACAGACCCTGCCTTCTGGCTGGAAGAGCTGGAGAACCTGCTGGGGGAGAACGGCCGGCTTGAAATCATCGGAAAATACACAGAACTGGCCAATGAATGCGGCAGGGATCCTTTGTGGAAAACGGAGCGGGAGGCAATCCGGTGCATCGCGAAGGGATCGGTTCTGCGGCTGAGGGTGCGGGGTGATGCGGCGATGGACATAAGTGCCGTCCGGCATACGTTCATCGGAGAGCGCACGGCAGAAGGATATGGTGAAATTGCCGTATATCCGGCCAAGGGAGAATATTACCGGCTGGCCAGACGGGAGGAGATCAGCCGCTACGCCATGGAAATTCCCGTGAGTGAGCGGGAGACCATCCTGGGCATGAAGCTGCTCGAAGAGGTGATTACAAATCTTCTGAAAAAGGACGTGCAGGGGCTGGCCTACATCGATCGGGAGGAGTATCGGAAGGGCGTCAGCACAGAGAATCTGCTGCCGATGGAGATCATGCGCTTCATCCGTGATAAGCGGAACCCCCTCGTTGCGGATACGCAGCTGGCAGAATGGTACAAAGAAGCGCTGGAGAGCAGAGAATAACCGTATGGGAAAAGAGACGATGGAACAATCCGGCATGGCCGGCAGACAACGTTCATCTATCGGCGGCGTCCTGCTGCCGGGGGATACGGCGGGAGAGAAACCGATGCGGGGGATGCGGCGGAAGGTGCGCGAGGAGGATTGGTCACTTGCACAGCTGACGGAGCAGCTTCCTTCCTGCGGCCTGCTCCTTGCCTACTACGCGTCGGAGCTTTTGTTCGTCCCCTATGAGGTACGAAATGCGGCATTGTGCATCCCCGGGGGAACCCTCCGGGAGGATGTCCTTCCCAGAGAAATGCATTTTTTCAATGAGAGGGAGGAACACCGTGTGGTGCGGCGGTCCTTTCACCGGGATTATGTGATATTATGCCAGACAAGAGAAGAGGAAGAGCAGATGGATCCGGATCTTGTTTTCAGCGAGGAGGTGCTGCTCCGACCGGAGTACGCCGGCAGGGAGGGGTGTCCAGAGAAAATCCGGATTGTAAATCGGTATCGATATTCGGAATATGATACGCTTGTGCTGGATAATTACCGGCTCAGCACGGTCTGATTGCAGGCGGTGCGGACAATCACTCCTGGATGGGAGAAAATGCCATAGGTCTTTTCGGGTGTCAAAATCGCGATGGGTGCGGAACAGTGATGGAGGAGAAAATATGTTTCGATCGATTCGGCGGAAGGATAAGATGATTGCGGAGGAGGCGGCAAAAGAGCTTCTGAAGAGGGAACGCATCGGCATACTGGCCGTAAACGGAGAGGGGCATTATCCTTATGCCGTTCCCGTTAATTTTCTGTATGATGAGGACGCAGGGAAGATTTATTTCCACGGAGCGGGGGCCGGTCACAAATACGATTCCCTGAAGGCCTGCGATCGGGTATGCTTCACTGTGTATGGGGAGGAGAGGATAAAGGATCTGGCCTGGGCACCTTATGTGCAGAGTGCAGTGGTGTTCGGACGCTGCCATGTGCTGGACCGGAGTGAGACCTCGCTTGCACTGCTCCGGCGGCTTGCCGGAAAGTATTACCCGGACGCGGAGGCGATCGAAGCGGAGATGACGAAATCCGGCAATGCGGTGCGGGTTTTTGAGATAGAAATTGAGCACCTCAGCGGAAAGGAGATACAGGAGCGTTAACATGGTACAGACAAAACAGGAGATCCATCTGTCGGATCATTTCAGCTGCGGCCGGCTGCTGCGGTATACCCTGCCATCCATCGTCATGATGATTTTCACATCCATCTACAGCGTAGTGGATGGCTTTTTCGTGTCCAATTTTGCAGGAAAGGAAGCCTTCACCGCTGTGAATTTCATCATGCCGGTGCTGATGATCTTCGGCTGTGTGGGCTTTATGTTCGGTACCGGCGGCGGTGCTCTGATCGCCATGACCATGGGGATGGGAGAGAAGAAAAAGGCCAACGAGCAGTTCTCGATGCTGATCTACGTGTCCGTTGCAATCGGCGTGCTGCTGGCGGTTTTCGGAATCGTGTTCCTTCCGCAGATCGCAGCGGGACTCGGCGCAGAGGGCGAACTGCTGGACAACAGCGTGCTGTACGGAAGGATCATTACGCTGGCGGTTCCGGCCTTCATTCTGCAATATGAGTTTCAATGTCTGTTCGCAACGGCGGAGAAGCCGCGGCTGGGACTGATCGTAACGGTGGCAGCAGGACTGACCAACATGGTGCTGGACGCGGTGATGGTCGGTGTCTTCGGCTGGGGACTGGTCGGAGCCGCTGCGGCTACGGCCATCAGCCAATGCGTCGGCGGCGTAATTCCGCTGGTCTATTTTGCGGACAAGAACAACAACAGCCGGCTCCATCTGGTTCGGGCAAAGGTGCGCCTGGATGACCTTGGCAAGGTATGCCTGAACGGCTCCTCCGAGCTCATGAGCAACATCGCCATGTCGCTGGTCAGCATGCTCTACAATGCGCAGCTGCTGCACTACGTGGGGCAGGACGGTGTGGCGGCCTACGGTGTGCTCATGTATGTCAGCATGATCTTCCAGGCGGTTTTCATCGGTTATGCGGTCGGCGGAGCACCGGTGGTCAGCTATCATTACGGCGCCGGGACCAGGGGGGAGCTGCATTCTCTTCTCATGAAGAGTCTGCGAATCATCGCGGTGACGGCGGTTGCCATGTTCGCAGCGGCCGAGCTTCTGGCAGATCCTCTGGCGAGGATCTTCGTCGGCTACGATGCGGAGCTGCTGGAGCTGACCAGGCAGGCATTTCTCCTGTATTCCTTCTCGTTCCTGCTGTCCGGCTTCTCAATCTACGGGTCGTCCTTTTTCACTGCGCTGAACAACGGGCTGATCTCGGCGCTGATTTCGTTCCTGCGGACATTGCTGTTCCAATGCGCGGCGGTCTGGGTGCTGCCGAAGCTGCTGGGGGTCAACGGCATCTGGATTTCCATCCCGCTGGCGGAGCTGATGGCCCTGGCGGTGACGGGATATTTCCTGATTACCAAGAAGGAACAGTATCATTACGGGAAATGAAGAGCGCAGTTCTTCATTGAATTGTTGAAAAAAGTAAAAATTACATCGTTTTTCTTGCACCCGGCCGGATGACTGCAGTCATTCGGCCGGGTTTCTTTTAGAAGCTGAAGACGCAGCAAGCGGATGGGGCTTCGGCGGATTATGTCAGTACGCGAGTGATATACCAAGGCAACAAAAAAGCCCTGTATCTACGAGATCCTAAAGATTTCCCGTAAATACAAGGCTTTCTGAAGAGTGGAGCATACGGGATTCGAACCCGTGACCTCCTCCATGCCATGGAGACGCGCTCCCAACTGCGCTAATGCCCCTCACTGACCGCCATCATACCATAGATGACAGTCAACTGACAACAATTTTTTCGTCTGTGTGCAGATACTTTTTTCCTAGCGTTACTGTACAGACGCCCGCCAGGCGACAGGGTGGCGGAGAATGTCCAGTCCGG
>CAVKMX010000023.1:12841-22971 GCA_963657295.1 Clostridium sp. CAG:302 | reverse complement strand
GCAGCGCTGACAATCACTCCCGGATAGGAGAAAATGCCATCGGGCATTTTCGAGCATCAAAATCGAGATGGGTGCTGAACAGTTATCACGATTGAAATCCACAGGCGGCCAGAAGTCTGTTTCTGCAAAAACTCCCCCCTTGACTTGAAGTGAACTCTGTGGCGTATAGTGAGATGCAGGAGCAGTACATCAGAATACAGGAGGTTGTGATGGATCGAATCAAGAAGAATTTCGGCTTCGGCTTCATGCGCCTTCCCATGAAGGATGGGGAGATTGATTACGAAGAGACCCGGGAAATGGTCGATGCCTTTCTGGAGGCGGGCTTCAACTATTTTGACACCGCGCACGGATACCTGCAGGAGCGGAGTGAAACCGCCCTTCGGGAGTGTCTGGTGAAGCGTTATCCCAGAGACCGCTATGTTCTCACGGATAAGCTCACCTCCTCCTATTTTCAGACAGAGGCGGACATCCGTCCCTTCTTCCGGTCGCAGCTCGAGGCCTGCGGCGTGGACTATCTGGATTTCTATCTCATGCATGCCCAGGGTGCCGGGAATTATGCACACTACAGGGAGTGCCGGGCCTATGAGACGGCCTTCGCCCTCAAGGCCGAGGGGAAGATCCGCCATGTCGGCATTTCCTTCCACGACAAGGCCGAGGTGCTCGAGCAGATTCTGACGGATTACCCGGAAATTGAGGTGGTACAGATTCAGTTCAACTACGTGGATTACGAGGATCCTGCCGTGCAGAGCCGCCGGTGCTATGAGGTCTGCCGCAAATACAACAAGCCCGTCATCATCATGGAGCCCGTAAAGGGCGGGAATCTTGTCAATCTGCCGATGGCAGCCGACAAGGTGTTCCGGGATCTCAAGGGCGGGAGCAACGCGAGCTACGCCATCCGCTTCGCCGCCGGCTTCCCCGGCGTCAGGATGGTTCTCTCCGGCATGAGCAATCTGGAGCAGATGCGGGACAACATCGGCTTCATGAGGGACTTCCGGCCTCTCGATGAGCGGGAGCAGGCGGCCGTTCGAAGGGTACAGGAAATCTTCGCGAGCAAGGATCTTATTCCCTGCACGGCCTGCCGCTACTGCACCGACGGATGTCCCCGGCACATTTCCATCCCGGATCTCTTTGCCATCATGAACACCAAACAGATCCATCACGACTGGAATGCCGATTACTACTATGAGGAGGTCCACACGGCCCCCGGGCGAAGAGCCTCCGACTGCATCCGGTGCGGCAGGTGCGAGAAGGTCTGTCCGCAGCACCTGCCCATCCGCCGGCTTCTGGAGGATGTCGCAAAGGAATTCGAGCACGCATAGATTCCTCCTGCCCGGGAGATCCCCGTCCGCTCCGGCACAGCCGGAAGTACAGGGAAAAGAACACCCGCATCTGCCTTCCGGCAGATGCGGGTGTTTCATTCTCTGCTGCTGTTGTTCCGGCACTGTTTCAGAACCGCACGCCTGCCGCGGTGAGCACCAGCCCCCAGACAACGCCCAGCGCATAAAGGAGCGCCGTCACCTGCAGATTTTCCTTCAGGTGGTGCGAATTGGTGCGGTAGAGAACCAGCAGGCCGACGCCGGAGCTCACCAGGAGTCCCGACAGCATCTGTCCCGCCTCAATGAGGCCGTCCAGATACAGCTGGGAGAGCATCACGGAGGACGCGCAGTTGGGGATCAGCCCCACCAGGCAGGACAGAAAGACTCCCGCCGTCGGGTGCCCCGTCAGAAGGTCGCGGACCGCCTCCTCCCCAAAGCCCTCGACCGCCAGCGTCAGGACCAGCGTGATGAGGAACACGAAGACGGTGATGTGCAGCGTATGCACGAGGGCCGAGCTCCAGATGCTGCCCTCTTCCTCCTCGCAGCCGCAGTGCTCCTGCTCGCACAGATCGTGGATGTGGTGCTCCCCCCGCAGCCGGCGGACATGATGGAGGAGGAAATCGACAATGAGGCCCGTCACAACGGCAATTCCGGCCTTGGTGACCAGGATCCTTACCATCTGCGGCAGCGGCAGCCTGGCTGAGATGAACAGGGGCAGCATCTCATCCGAGGTGGACAGAAAGACGGCAAGGAGCGTCCCCAGGGAGATGACACCGCCGGAGAAAAGGCTTGCCGCCGCCGCTGAGAAGCCGCACTGCGGGACAATGCCGACGAGTCCGCCCAGCACGGGGCCGAAGGGGCCGACGTTCTCCCTGCGGATCAGCTCCTGCGACCGCTCCTCGGTATGGCGTTCCAGCGCCTCCATCACCAGATAGGTGACAAAGAGGAACGGAATCAGCTTTAAGGTATCCATAACGGCATCCGCGAGGGATTCCAGAATCAGCTCCATAAGTGTGTTCTCTTTCCAGATGTTGTGTGTTCTCAGCATGACCCGGCTGCCTGTGTCCAGGCCTCAAACGCTTCCCTTCTCTGTGCAAAGCTGCAGACGTCCGGGATGCATTCCGGCAGCTCCGGATGATCTCCGATCCATTTCTCCATCCAGACCATGTCATACCAACGATGAAATTTATACCCGCATCGCTCAAAGCGTCCCACCATCCGGTAGCCGAGGTGATCGTGGAATCCGATGCTGTTGTCCGTCAGATACGGATCCTCTCCCCGCGGGGCCGCAATGCAGGCCTCCGCGTTCCGAATGCCCTGCAGCTGCATTGCCTTCTCCAGTGCAGCGTAAAGCTCTCTTCCGATCCCTTCCCCATGGACGTTCTGCCGCACATAGATGGAGGTCTCCGCCGACCAGCGGTAGGCAGCCCTCTTCTGAAAGGCTCCTGCGTAGGCATATCCTGCGATTACGCCGTCCTGCTCCGCCGTCAGATAGGGATAGAACTCCAGCGTGTCCCGGATTCTCTCCCGGAATTCGTCCTCCGAAGGGCAGGCATACTCAAACGTGATGGCGGTGTTCTCTGCATAAGGACGGTAAATCTCCAGGAGCTCTGCCGCGTCCTCTTCCGCTGCAATGCGAATCATTTCCGAATTCCTCTCTCTGCGGATCCCGCAGCAGGATGCACCCAAAAACCGGCCCTGCCGGCCATCCGGGTCGGCAAAGCCGGTTTCTTTCTGTGCTTCTCAATGCCGCAGCGGGCTCTCACGATAGATGATGTCATCCCTTGCGGGGCCGTTGGATACCATGGTAATCGGGTATCCCAGCTGCTGCTCGATGAAGTTCACATAATCCTGTGCCTCCTTCGGCAGCTCCTCAAAGCGGCGAATGCCGCGGATATCGCACTTCCAGCCCGGCATCTTCTTATAGACCGGTCTGCAGCGTGCCAGGTCCTTCGTCACAGGGAATTCCGTGATCTCCTCTCCGTCCAGCTCATAGGCGACGCAGACCGGAATCTCGTCCAGATACCCAAGGTCATCCAGCACGGTAAAGGCAACATCGGTGCAGCCCTGCAGGCGGCACCCGTACCTGGATGCCACGCAGTCGTACCAGCCGACCCGTCTCGGACGTCCCGTCGTCGCGCCGTACTCGCCGCCGTCGCCGCCGTGGTTGCGCAGCGTCACCGCCTCCTCTCCGAACACCTCGGAGACAAATTCCCCGGCGCCTACGGCAGAGGAATAGGCCTTGGACACGACGACAATCTGCCGGATTGCATAAGGCGGGATGCCTGCGCCGATGGCGCCGTACCCGGCAAGCGGCGATGAGGAGGTCACCATCGGATAGATCCCATGGTCCGGATCCTTCATGGTGCCCAGCTGCCCCTCCAGGAGCACGGTCTTCTCCTCCTTCAGCGCCTTATCCAGATACCGTGCGGTATCCCCCAGGTAAGGCTTTACCTTATCCCGGCGCTCCTTGATCCACTGCAGCAGGCCCTCCTGATCCAACGGCTCGGAATGATAGAGGTGCACCAGCATAGCATCCTTTATCTCGGCAATGCGGGCGATCTTCTCCCGGAGAACGTCGTCGTCCTGATAGAACTCGTTGATCTGCCAGCCGATCTTGGCGAATTTATCCGAATAGAAGGGGGCGATGCCGGACTTGGTGGAGCCGAAGCTCTTTCCGGCCAGCCGGGCCTCCTCCAGCGTATCAAAGGCGATGTGGTACGGCATCAGGACCTGTACCCTGTCGGACACCATCAGCTGCGGATGCGGGACCCCCTTGGACTCGATATCCGCGAGCTCATTTGCAAACTTGTCGATGTCGAAGGCAACACCGTTCCCGATGATGTTCATGATGTTCGGATGGAACACTCCGGACGGCATCAGATGCAGCGCGAACTTGCCGTATGAATTGACAATCGTGTGTCCTGCATTGGCGCCGCCCTGAAAGCGGATCACCACGTCCGCGGAATCCGCCAGCGTATCCGTGATCTTGCCCTTTCCTTCGTCGCCCCAATTCGCACCAACAACCGCCTTGACCATGGCATCCTCCTCATATAAAAGGTATCCGGCTGTGCTCCTCCGCTGCAGCTCTGCTCCTGCAGGCTCTCATTCCGCGGAGGAACCCTATCGGTATGTGTACTGCAACCTGTGGTAGTATATCATACCTGTGCAGGAATGGCTCTTTCCCTACACATTGATCTCGGCGGTTACCCCGAGCTCCTCCCGGTTGGCCTCCAGAATAGGATGAATGACCTCCCTCAGATATTTTTCCACCTGATGCGGTGCACAGCCCACGAACTTATGCGGGTCGATGTACTGATTGAGCTCCTCTCTTGTCTTGTGGAAGCGCGCATCCTCTGCGATCAGATCCAGCAGATTGTTGTCCAGCCCTTCCTCCTTGACGCGGCGTCCTGCCTCCATGGAGAGCTCGCGGATGGCCTCGTGGTATTCCTGGCGGTCCCCGCCCATCTTCACCTCGTCCATCATAATGTTCTCCGTCGCCATGAAGGGCAGCTCTGCCGCAAGATGCTTCTCAATCACCTTGGGATATACCTTCAGCCCATCCGTCACGTTGATGCACAGATCCAGAATGCCGTCAACGGCAAGGAAGCCCTCCGGAATCGAGAGGCGCTTGTTGGCCGAATCGTCCAGGGTTCTCTCGAACCACTGTGTTCCGGAGGTGATGGCGGGATTCAGCACATCAACCATCACATAGCGGGCGAGGGAGCAGATTCTCTCCGAGCGCATGGGATTCCTCTTATAGGCCATGGCCGAGGAGCCGATCTGCGTCTTCTCAAAGGGCTCCTCCACCTCCTTCAGATGCTGCAGAAGGCGAATGTCCGTCGCCATTTTCATGGCGGAGGCTGCGATCCCCCCGAGTGTATTCAGAACGAAGGTGTCCACCTTCCGGGAGTAGGTCTGCCCGGATACCGGACAACAGGCGGCAAAGCCCACCTTCTCCGCGATCATGGGATCCAGCCGGTCCACCTTCTCCAGATCCCCGTCGAAGAGCTCCAGGAAGGAGGCCTGCGTTCCGGTGGTCCCCTTGCTGCCGAGGAGTCTGAGCTGCGAGAGCGTGTGCTCCACCTCCTCCAGATCCAGCACGAATTCGTTCAGCCACAGACTCGCCCGCTTTCCGACCGTGGTCGGCTGCGCCGGCTGGAAGTGCGTGAAGCCCAGCGTCGGCTGATCCTTGTATTGGTCTGCAAATCCGGCAAGGGCCGCAATCACATTGATCAGCTTTCTGCGGACCAGCCGCAGTGCATCCCGCATTACAATGATGTCGGTGTTGTCGCCCACATAGCAGCTGGTCGCTCCCAGATGAATGATGCCCTTTGCCTTCGGGCACTGCAGACCGTAGGCATAGACATGGCTCATGACATCGTGGCGGACCACCTTCTCACGGGCCGCCGCCTCCTCATAATTGATGTTGTCCGCATTGGCTTTAAGCTCATCGATCTGCTCCTGCGTGATGGCCAGACCCAGCTCCTTTTCCGTCTCTGCAAGCGCAATCCAGAGTTTTCTCCAGGTGCGGAACTTTTTCTCCGGTGAGAAGATGTACTGCATCTGCCTGCTGGCATACCGGGTGGAAAGAGGACTTACGTATCTGTCTTGTGCCATATGCTCCTTTCTGTGCCGCAGCTCGCCTGCGGCTGCATGAGGAGAAGTCCGCACGGGCGAATTCTCCGATGTGTGTCCCGCGTGATGCCGCCTGCGGCGTCACACGGGGCTGATTCTATACCGTTGCTGCCTTTGTACTGCGATATTCCTCCTTGAGCCGCTGTATGGTCTGATGCAGAGCCACCTCATAGCTGGAGCTCCGTCCCTCGCTCTGGTACTGTCGGAGCGAATCCAGCGCGAGCTTCCGTTCGGAGACGTCAAACTCCGCATTCAGCTTCTCCACACGCTTCTCCAGCTCCAGCGATGCCTCGTAGCTCTCCGGATGCTCGGCGATGAAGGAGAGATATTCCGAGCCGGAGAGGCCCAGCCGTACGCTGGACAGATAGTCCAGATATGCCTCCCTGCTCCGGGTCAGCTCATAGGCCTTCTGAAAGCTCTCCGCTGCCGCCCGGAAGCGGAACTGCCCCGCATAGATCCTTCCCATGTCCTGATACACTCTGGTGCGGATCCTCCGCTCCGGCTCCGGCAGCTCCTCGAGGAGCTGCCGGTACTCCTCCAGCGCCTCGTAGGGCTGCGCGTTCTCCTGCAGATAAACGGCCCGCGCCAGCTTCTTGCGGAAGGGCTCCAGCCCCTGGCCGGCAGAAACAATCTCCCTGGTCTGCTCCTCTTTGTCCTCCGACACGAAGCCCACATAATGCAGGATGACGGCAACAAAGGCAGACAGCTGCCGCTCCTTTCCGAGGTAGGGGCGCAGGAGCCCCGCCAGCTCCGGGAGTCCGCACTCCTTTTCAATCCAGTCGGTCAGCTTTGGATCCAGGATTTCCGCATCCAGAATCTGTGCGCTTTGCTCCAGCGAGTAGCACAGCTCCTCCATGGAATAGACATTCCGTTCAATTTTCTCGATTCGGTAGGGATGGGCGGCCAGCCGCCCCGTCCCAAGGATTACTCTTGCCATATCGCTGCTTTCCAAATGCGTCGGCCGCCAAAGGGTGTCCCTCTCCTACAGCGTCATCGTCTGCTCCCACACAAGACCGCTGGAGGGGAAAATTTCGCCGAAGCCAAGATCCTCCATGCGCACCTGCATCTTGTCCGGTGCCGTCATGGAGAACGACAGCCGGATTCTGGTCATGCGGCCCTCCCGCACCGGCAGCCGGTCCAGACGGATGTGGTAGGGAAGCTCCTTCCCTCCGGTGATGGGCTTCAGCACGAAATCGAGCTGCGCCGTTCCGTCCAGAATGAGCTCCGTCTCCTCCTGCACCTCGTACCAGTTCTGTCCTGCGTCCACTGCAGGGATCCGGTCCTCTTCGCCCCGGTTCAGTGCCCGGATCAGCACATTGGTCCGGAGCTTGTTCTGGTCCAGAAAGAAGTACTCCTTCAGAACCTGCGGCTGCTCCAGACGGTACATCGCGCCGTACACTGCTCCCTTGCTGAAGAGGTTCTCGCCGACAAAGGCCCGCCTCCCCCGGCACAGGAGCATCGACGACCGCTTCATCCAGCTGCCGGCAAAGCCGCTTCCCGTCAGATAGACGGATGCGAAGCGGTGTCCTCCCAGCTCCTCCTTGAGAATTCCGGCGAAGGCCCGGTCCCTTTCGGCATCCGTCTCTCCCGGAAGTCCCGGATATTCCTTTTCCTCCATATAGGAGACCACCGGCCTCGTGTGCGGATTGAAGATCAGCCGGCTCACCCGCAGCTTCCCGCCCGCCTCATACTCCAGGAGCGCCGCAGCGCCCTCCCGCAGGGATGCCTCCTGGCTCAGCATGAAGTCATAGAAGGTCCCCGCAAGGCTCTGATAACAGACCTTTGCCCGCAGATCCATCCGATGCCTGATGTCCTCGAGAAGATCGATGGTGCCGGCATCCATCCTCCGCATCGTGAACATGACCGCCGACGGCTCGTCGGGAAGCTTTTCGTCTGCCGCCGCATCTCTTACTCTGTCGCGGACTGCGCCAAGGCAGCGCCCCAGGTACAGGGCCAGCAGTGCCCTTGCCTCCCAGGTTTTCTCTCCGACCGGAATCGGCACATTCTCCATCGCCAGAGCCATCAGCCCCGGAATATAGACACAGCCGGGGTCCGCCGCATGAAGGGCGGCCTCGCTCCCGTGAAACCACTGCCCTGCGGAGGGCACCCAGCACAGACACATCGGCTGATCAAAGCGCTCTGCGTCCGGAACCTCCGAATAGGTCTCCGGCTCCTGCAGGAAACGGCCTCCCTTTTCCCATCCGTAGGAAAGCTGGCAGGTATCTCCCCGAAGCTCGATGCCGATCATGAACTTTTTCTCGTTTGACCTGTCAAACAGCTTTCCCATGGTTCCCCGTATCGATCATACTCTGTCTCTGCTGCTTTGGAACAGATGTGCGGCCAGATAAGACTTCCGGCTGTACTGCTCCAGCTTCCCAAGGGCCTCGGTATCTCTGCCCATTGCCGCCAGCATGGCGATCTCATTGATGGCATCAAAGCGGTCCTGCCCGGCCGACTGATTCCTCGCGTCCTGCCCCACCGTCCCGCTCTCCACGATGTTCTTCTCCGCGGCATCATCGGTGATGTAATAGTGCATCTGCTCGCCGAAAAAGAGAAGGAAGCCGGTCACATAGACGCCCTCATACATTTCCTTCATCTCTCGGGCCGCATAGGCATCCCGCACGCCGCCGCGCTCCATCGCGTAATGGTACAGCACCTTCCCCTCCGGCGCCGTCCCTGCAGGAGTCCGGTATTCCACCAGAGTTTCATCTGCATAAGCCTGCAGGCCCGGCAGAATCCCGATGAACTGCCGGAAGAAGGGAAAGACAATACGCCTCTCCAGAAGATCTGTCAGGAAGAGATCCGTGATCTCCAGCTCCTTATCGGCAATCTCACCGGACTGCAGGGAGCGGTTCTGGAGCCACGCAATCCGGCAGATGTCCAGCAGCGGAACGCCCTGTCTCCCGAATTCTCCGATCAGGTCGAATTCCTCTGCCGACATCTCCCGTCCTTCCGTGTAATAGAAGTGCCCGCTCTGGGCCAGAACATCCGTGAGCTGCTCGGTGTCCATTCCGTAGGACATGGCATCCTGCAGCAGCTCCCTTCTGTCCTCTCCGTACTCTCCGGTGAACAGGAGCTGCGTGAGCATCCGGCTGCTGAGCGCCCCTGTCGGAAGGCCGAAGCCCTCCATGGCCAGACGGATCAGCGCAAGGTCCTGCGTCGGCCCGTCCCAGAATACCGCAAGGTGGTTCAGCAGGGCATCGTTGTAGCTGCCCCGCTGGAAGGCCCGGCAGGCAATTTCTGAGAATTCGGTCCCCCTGTTCTCCTCCGGCAGCGCCGCCGCAATTTTCAGGAGCGTTGCGCCGTCCGTGTCTGCGCAGCCAAAGCGCAGCAGCCACGAGTAGGCCTTTTCGTTCAGGCCCGCCTCAGCCAGCTCCTTCACCATGCTCCGCCTCGTTCCGGCAGCCAGCTCCTCCGGCTGTATCTCCTCCAGAAGCTTCCTTCGCTTCTCCCGGTCTCCCTCTGCCGCATAATAGTCCAGCAGGAGCCTCCGCAGGCGGCACCGGTAGGTCTCCGGGATCTCCGGGCTGCGAACCAGGGCAAGATAATGCTCCTCGCTGCGCTCCGACACCGGCCACGGATCCGCCTCCGCGCCGCTTCTCCCGCGTCCGCTCTTCTGCCCTGCCGCCTCCGCAAGCTCCGACCGGTACAGGTCAAAGCCGGGGATGCTGATCTCATAGGGCTCCAGGGCCTTTGTCAGCAGGCGGTAATCCATCAGGGGCGTCAGCGTAAAGGATGCGGAGACAAGGCGGCGGTCTCCCTTCCCGTCCTCCAGGAGCAGGAGATTCTGCTCTCCATACACCGGAAGAAAGGTCCCTTCCCCGGCGAACGGGAAGCCTTGCTCTGTCAGAAGGTGGTCGTATACGACCACCGCACGGGAGGCCGGCGCCCCCTTCGTCTGCAGGCGACACGAGAAAATCACCGGAACGGCGGCAGCCGCCGTCTCGTCCGTCAGAACATGCCGCCCCGAAAGATATCTGCTGTACAGATAGATCAGATCCGGACTGATGCGCCGCTGCTGCAGCTGCTCCAGCGTGAAGCGGTCGATCTGCTGCATATAGGCATCGTAGAACTCCTCGTATTCCTCCCGGTTCTCCAGAACGTTCCGATACAGGCAGGCCGTCTGCATCCACGGGAGCGAATTCTGGTAGGCATAGTAGCGCACCACCATCTGCG
>CAVKMX010000023.1:0-12733 GCA_963657295.1 Clostridium sp. CAG:302 | reverse complement strand
CATCTGCGGAAGACTTCCCTCGTGGTTCTCCGGAAGAGCCAGCATGTAATAATCCAGGAGCCTTGTTATGGTCAGCCCTGCCTCAACGCCTCTTTGGTACCAGACGAAGCAGGACGCATCCGTCATGTTGCCGCGGATCAGAAGCGTGCAGATGCTCTCGAGGAGCTCACGCCTTGAGAGCTCCGGCATTTCCTCCCGGTAGCACATGGTCAGAACGCGGCAGAGCTTCTTCGAGTAGGTTTTCCTTCGAAGCGCCAGATAATTGATCTGCGGCAGCACCGCGTCCGTGATCAGTCCGCGCTTTGCCGCAAAATAAAGCGTCTGCAGTTCAAAATCGTTCAGCTCATGCAGGAGTCCCGCGGCCCCCTGCAGCAGCTGGTAATACTCCATATACAGGATCGGCGAGCGGCTCCCGGCCTCATATTGCTGCCGGAGAAGCTGTGCCGCCTCCTGCGGGCGCTGCATTTTCTCCGCATCCGCATACAGGAGCAGCCAGGCAATCCAGAAATTGTCCGGATGCTGCCGGTGCTTCCTCGTCAGACTCCGGATCACATCCCGGGTGATGCCGTAGGCTGTTTTCTCATCCTTCCGGTTCCATTCCTCCGCCTTGCCGCTCCCGGCACACAGAATCGTCAGATACATGCGGTAGGAATAAACCAGATCATCCTCGAGATCGAACTGCACCGGCGAGAAAACAGGCTGCTCCCCGTCCAGTCCGGACAGCCGCCGGTTCAATGCCTGCAGCTCCCATACGGCATCCTGCTCCTGATGGACCGTGAGCAGGTAATGAATCCGGTACAGCGCGGTCATGGGGTTGCTCCGGTCGCTGTCCTGTAGCCGGCGGATCAGATGACCCATGTGCTCCGCAAAGGTCTTTCCATCCATTTTCCTTCCGCGCAGGAGCAGATATTCCTGCATCATGGAGCAGATGACCTCCTGCTGCTCCCGCCGGTGCACCGTGCGCAGCGCCGTCCGCACGCCATAGGAGACCGTTACCGGAATCCGGATCGTCTCTCCGTAGGCCGGTGTCACCATCACGCTTCCGAAATTCCTGCCGCCGTGCAGCAGCGTGGGATCTATGGTAATTCCCAGCTCGGCTGCGCCGTCGTGAAAGGAATCCTCTCCCAGCTCACAGACATCTGCCGAGAGAAATGCCCCGGAGAGGCTGACCGATAAGCTTGTGTACCCCCACCCGTTCCTGCGGATGCGGATCACCCTGCGCACCGGTCCGCGATCCCTCGGATCCCGCAGCAGCATCAGATCCAGCGTAATTTCTCCCGGCTCTGCCCGGAATTCGGCCGGCTGCTTCTGCCCTGCGGCGATCAGGAATTCCTCAACATTGTGTTCATTTCCTTCCCTTGCGGAAAGCGCGCGGTAGAGCGTATCCAGGCGGTACCGCCTCTGCGCATCGCCCGGTGCGCCGTCCTTTGCCGTCCGATCGTCCCCGGCCTTTTCTTCCATTGCCGCATTCTCCAGCACCCTGGCGAAGTCCGGCTGATAGAAGAGCTTTACCGCCTCCTGCCAGCCGGTGCGGGCGAGATTGGAAAAGTGGATCAGGTTCCGCACCGGTCCAAGGCTCGAATCCGGCAGCTTCCTGCGGCAGACGAAGCGGTAGGGAATGCGGTACTCTCCTGCATCGGAGAGGATGCGGAATTCTCCCTCTATGGACGCCCGCTCTCCTTCGCCGGGTTCCCCGCGGCCGCCCTCTTCCTCCGCTGTCTGCGCGCCCACGGTGAACGCGATCGTCTCTCTTGCTCCGGCGAATTCACTGTTCAGGAGCTTTACCGCCGGCTCCGAGGAGATCACGAACCCATTGGCCACACGTCCCTCCGGTCCGTAGATCGTAAAGGAACCCTCGTAGTCAGCACCCGGCTGCAGCACGCCGCTGACCGCATCCGCCGAGAACGTGAGGGAGCCCTTCCGGATATGAAATTTCTCTCCGTTCATTCTCTCCTGCTCCCTGCTCTGCAGCATGCCCCGTTTCCTTTCCTCTGCCTGTTGATTCTTCTGGTCTGCATCGTCCGCGGCGAGAAACTGCAGGCGGCGGACGGATATTACATTATAGCAGAAAAGGTGCCCGGAACATAGTCCGGGCACCTCTGCTTTCTTTGTTCCTGCACTTCCTCCGTTCGCCTTTACTCTGTCTTTCCGGCGCCGGTCAGGAGCATCAGAACCTCGTTGGAGCGGGCCACAAAGGCCGCCATTTCTTCCGGCGTCAGCGGTGCGTTCTGGATCCTGGCCAGATCATACAGCTGGGCGCAGACGGTTCCGGCCTTTTCGTTCTCCGGATCCTCCATCACCAGCTTCACCAGAGGATGCTGCGCATTCAGGATCAGCGTCTGTCCTTCGCTGCCGAACATGCCAAGGTCCGCGCCGTTCATTGCATACATCTTCATCATGTCCTGCATTCTGCGGCTCTGCTCATCCACCTTCAGGACCGAGGAGACCTCCTTGTCCTTGAGATTCTGCAGCACGACCTGCAGCTTGTCGTTGCCGACGGCCTTGCGGACAACGGGCTCGAGCTCCTTGCTCTTCTCCTCCAGGGCCTTCGCATCCTTCTTGCTGGTGCGTCCCTTGAGCACCTCATCCACACCCGCATCGATTCTGGCGAAGTGAATGCCCTCGTTCTTCATCTCCAGCTGCTGGATGAAGGGGAAATCAATGTTGGAGTTCAGCACGAAGGCCTGCAGCTTATGCTCCCGGAACATGCGGATATACTGGCCCTGCTGCTGCTCATCCGTCACATAGTAGATGGTCTTGTCCTTGGCCTTCTCTTCCTTCGGCTCCTCTGCGGCCGCATCCTTGGTCTCCGCGGCGGCATCCACCACCTCGGCCTCGACCTTCTCGCCGTTCTCGTCGACAGCGGTTTCCTTTTCGTCCGGATCGATCTTGTTGACCTCGAGCGCCTCCGGCAGGGTCAGATATTTGCCGTCCAGATCCTTGAACAGGATGTAGTCCGTCATCTTCTCACAGAACTTGCCGTCCTTGAGGCACCCGTACTTGATGAAGGGGCTGATGTCGTCCCAGTACCTGTCGTAGTTCTCCTTGTCGGTCTTGCACATCCCGGCCAGCTTATCCGCCACCTTCTTGGTGATGTAATCGGAGATCTTCCGTGCAAAGCCATCGTTCTGCAGCGCACTTCTGGAAACGTTCAGCGGCAGATCCGGGCAGTCGATGACACCCTTGAGCAGCATCAGGAATTCCGGGATCACCTCCTTGATGTTGTCCGCGATGAAGACCTGGTTGTTGTACAGCTTGATGACGCCCTCTGCCGACTCATACTCCAGATTGATCTTCGGGAAGTACAGGATGCCCTTCAGATTGAAGGGATAATCCATATTCAGATGAATCCAGAACAGCGGCTCCTTGTAATCGTTGAACAGCTTCCGATAGAAGGCCTTGTACTCCTCCTCGGTGCAGTCCTTCGGATTCTTGCCCCAAAGCGGTGCGGGATCGTTCAGCAGCTCCGGGCGCTTGCGGATTTTCAGCTCCTTTTCCGCGGGCTTCTCCTCCTTCGTTTCCTTCTCCGCGTTCTCCTCCGCCGCTCCTTCTGCCTTCTCTTCCTTTGCTTCTTCCTTTTTCTCTTCCTTTTTGGGCTCGATCACCTCGATCACCACATCGTCCGGACGGCGCTCCGACTCCTTGATGATCTGTGTGTCCTTGGTGTCCTTCACCGACAGGTAGATCTCGGTCGGCATGAAGCCGCAGTATTTCTCGATGACCTCCCGTGCGCGGTAGGTATTGGCGAACTCCACGCAGTCCTCCGACAGGTGCAGGGTAATGGTGGAGCCGACTTCCCTGCGGTCCGAATCCTCCATGGAGAATTCACTGCCGCCGTCGCATTCCCAGTGAACCGCCTTCGCACCCTCACGGTAGGACAACGTGTCGATGGTCACCAGATCCGCCACCATGAAGGCGGAATAAAAACCCAGCCCGAAGTGTCCGATGATCTGGTCGCTGTTGGCCTTGTCCTTGTACTGGTTCATGAAGGCCTCCGCGCCGGAGAAGGCAATGTTGTTGATGTATTCCTTGACCTCCTCCGCCGTCATGCCAAGACCGTTGTCCGTAATCTGAATGGTCTTCGCCTCCGGATCCAGCACGACGTCGATCCGGGCCTTCCAATTCTCCGGAAGCTCACACTCTCCCATCATTTCCAGCTTCTTCAGCTTGGTGATGGCATCGCAGCCGTTGGAGATCAGCTCCCGATAGAAAATGTCATGATCGCTGTACAGCCACTTCTTGATAATGGGGAACATGTTCTCGCTGTTAATGGATAACTGACCTTTTTCTGCCATAATGTTCAAACCTCTCTTTTTGAAAAACAGTAATGCTCCTGCGCCGAAGCCGTCATGCCTGCCCGCACGGGCGCTGCAGACCGCCAAAATCAGCCGCTGCGTGCCTGCGGCCCTCCCGCAGCTGACGCATATAAAAGCTTTCCCATGTCAGCCAGTCTAGTCTCCCGGAAATGCAAAGTCAACGCAAAATTAGCACTCACTGGTCGTGAGTGCTAACAATATCGTCGGAAATGTTGGATTTGCGGGCTTTCTGCAATTCTTAAATCTTTCTAAACGCTCCGCTCCCTGCCTTCGTCGCCTGTTCCGGGGAGCGCACTGTCCGCTGCTGCAGGGAGTGTGCCGTCCGCTGCTGCGGGTGCCGTCTCCGGGGCATCCGCAGCCGTGCACCTCACTCCGCCGCAGCGGCATCGTCCGCCGACAGCTCCGTGCAGAGCGTGAAAAAGCTGTCGAACACGGCCTCCTCATCCTCACACAGCTCCACCTGGTTCCATCTCTGCTGCCGCAGCTGACAGTCCAGTGCTCCGGCTGCCTCGTTGTAGGCCGCCTCGTATGCATCCTGCAGTCTGTTCTCCAGAATGGTCTCCTTGTTGGCGCGCAGCTGGTTTTCATCCGAGGTCGCCACCGGCTTGATGATGCGGTAGCCGTCTGCCGTTTCAATCACATCGGAAATGCTGTTCACGGGCTGCTCAAAGGCCGCCTCTTCCAGTGCTTGATCCGCCTGTCCCTTGGAAACCACCAGGGTCCCGGAATCTCCCTCGTTGTATTTGGCAATATACTCCAGAAAGGTGATGCCGAGATTGTTGTCCATGCCGTCGCGGATTTCCTTCAGGATCGCCTCTGCTCTTGTCCTCGCCTCTGCCTTCTGCTGATCCGTGAATTCCACCCGGTTTCCGGCCGCATCGGTTCCGTAGGTTCTGATCAGAATGCTCTGCACCGTCACGGTTCTCGCCTCGTCATCGCTGACCTCTCTGGAAATTCCGGCGGTAAGGGTCGAGGCCGTTTTGGCTGCCAGCAGATATTCCTGGAACATCATCTGCAGGGTAGACTGCGTGATGCGAAGGTACTGCAGATCGGCATCCGTCAGGGATTCCATGCAGCGTGCGGACGTCTGTGCCGCCTGCGCAATCTCCGTTTCCTCCAGCCGGATGTCCTTGTCGGCCGCAATCTGGTTCAGAACCTTCACCTTGACCAGTCTCTCCAGTGCGTTTTCCTTCAGGGAATCTCCCACGGTTTCATTTCCCTCCCGTGAGAACACGTCCTCCCCGTAGGCTTCCCTGTACTGGTTCTCCATGGTCAGGAGGTACACCCGCAGCTCCCGGCAGGAGCCTCTTTGCTCTCCCACTGTAAAGAGCTCATCCATATCCAGGCCTGTGATGAAGACAACGCGCCCGCAGCCGGTCAGTGCGAGCAGCAGCGCGGTCAGCAGCACCGCCAGAAGGCAGCGCGTGCGTCTGCGGCTGTCTGTGCTGTGTCCTTCCGCTCTACGTACCATCCTGTTATTCTGCGGCCTCCGTGCGCGGAATTCTCTCATACTGTACAAAGGTATACGGAAGATCAAAATAGGTCTGCTCCTCTCCCTCCGCCGTTATCCTCCATGCAGGATCCGCATCGAGGTCCGGGAAGAATGCATCTGCCGTGTATGCGTAATCCACCTTTGTCACATGGACCGTATCACACAGGGGCAGCAGCTGGCGATATACCGAGGCGCCTCCGATCACCACAAGATTCTCCGGATCCTCATCCTTCACCAGCTCCAGAAGCTCCGGAATGCTGTGCGCGATCTCCGCTCCGTTGATCCGATACGCCGGATTTCCTGACAGAATGATGTTGCGTCTCTTATCCAGCGGTCTAGCCAGCGGAAAGGTCTCCAGCGTCTTCCTGCCGTAAATGATGGTTTTGCCCAGTGTTTCCTGCCGGAACAGCTTGTGGTCTGCGGGAATGCTCACCAGAAGGCTTCCCTTATATCCGATTCCCCAGCTGCGGTCCACTGCCACGATTGCCTGCATTGCTCTCTCCTGTCCTTTCGTTGCCGCCGGCACAGCTGCCCGGCGCCTTGTTCTTCCTCAGCCGTCCTGCTCCTTCGTTCTGCTCCTTCGGCCGATGTCTTCCTTATTCCCTCGGCTCCCGGTTCTTCCGTCTGCTCCCGGTTCTTCCGTCTGCTCCGTCCGGCCTTCTGCCGCACCGCGGATGAATGCCCTGCCGCAGGCGGATCGCGTCGGCCAGATGCACCAGGCCGTCGATCAGGAACAGCACTCCTCCCACAAAGGTCACCGCCCAGATGGTGCTCTCCGGCGCCAGGAGAACCGCGGCGCCCATGCCTCCCAGCAGCGACGCCTCTGCAAAGCTCCAGTACCAGCGCCAGGTCCGGCGTCTGGTCTGCTTCATCCGGTCCACAATGTGATAGGCAAGGAAGAGGAAAATAACACCGAAAATCACATTGGAGAGCAGCATCAGCGCATTGTCCTTGATGAGGATCATCAGATATACCGCTATGCCTGCGATGCAGATGTAGGTCTGCACCTGCATGGCCTTCATGTCTCCGTGAACCTCCCGAAAGCGCCGCACGGTATATACCAGCTCCAGCGTCACAAAGACCGCCAGCACGACGGCCATCGTCATCGGCAGCATATACTGCGGCAGCGCCACCGCGCCAAGACCCGTCACGATCAGCGCCAGTGATCTTGCAAATACCGATTCCCGCAGCCGATTCCAGAGCCTCTGCAGTCTGGGGGCATCCGTCCCCTGTCCCATGACCGCCGCCACGGGAAGCGCCCGGGCCACCTCCCGGGTGATCGGGCTGATGCCGGCCGCCGCTCCCAGAATCCGCTCCAGGCCCTCCGGCCCCAGTGCGGACATTTCATTGAAGTCCCGGATCCCGCCGGCTCCTATGGTGTCGAACAGATCATCAATGAAGGTCTTTCTGTCCTCCATGTTCGTCACGCCGCCGATCCATCGGTCCAGCACCTGGCCGATCCAGATGCTGCCGGGGGCGTTCTCCGGCACCAGGTCCAGTGCGCCGTCCCGCAGCTGCCAGGTGATGATGCCGTGCTGCATGATGCCGACATCACTGCTCCTTACAATCCGGTTGTCCGTCACCGGCATCTCGAAGATCTTTCCGATGACATCATATTCCGGAACAATCTTCGTCGTGATGGCATCCACCCTCTCCATCAGAGAGAGGTCCATCACATCCGCACACAGACCGGGTCCGTCGTTGACATATACATGCAGAACTCTCTCCCGCTCCTCCTGCGTCAGGAGACAGGCCGCATACAGCGCAAGGTTCGCTCCCTTGGAATGGCCTCCGAGGTAATAGTGCAGCGGCTTGCCCGCTCCGGCCGCGGGCTCTGCCGCTGTGCCGGTTCCCTTCCCGTGCAGCTGCCGCCTCACGTACTGCAGCGCCTCCTCCTGGGCCCGGATTTTCTCAAAGGAGAGCATAAAGTCCTCCTTCCATCCGACCAGAGAGGAATCCGTTCCGCGAAAGGCGATGAACGCCGTATCTCTGTCGAGGCGAAAGGTAACTGCCGAGAACTGGATCTGCTGCTCCTCATCCAGAATATCCACATAATCCGACATGAGGAGCCTCCCGAAGCGTTCGGAATCTGCCGCCGCCCGGGCAAAGGCCGTGTATTCCTCCCGCTTCAGCAGGCCGTCCGCCACCAGCGTATTCAGCTGCCCGCGTTCGAGCAATACCCGGATGAGATCTCCTGCGGAAATGATCTCCCCCGGCGGAAAGGCCCTGCTCATATCGATATAGGACAGCTGACACAGCACCAGGTTGTCCAGCTCGCTGAAGGGACGCTCTGCAAAGGTCAGATCGCCGCGCCATGTGACGTAATCATAAATATTCGGCATGGTATTACCTGTTCAAAGTGCAATCGGGATGTCCTTGATCTGATCCCCCGCCACTCTGTAATCCTCCAGACGCACATCATCTCTTGTGAAGGCATAGAAATCATGGATATCCGGATTGATCCGGACCTTCGGTGCAGGCTGCGGAGTTCTGGACATCAGCTCCTTCACCGCATCGACGTGCCGGTCATAAATGTGCGCATCCGCCACCACGTGGACGAATTCTCCCGCCTCCATGTCACAGACCTGTGCAAGGAGGGCCAGGAGGCAGGCATACTGCCATTCATTCCACGCAAAGGCCGCCAGAATGTCCTGGGAGCGCTGGTTCAGAATGCCGTTCAGCGTCAGCTTCCCGTGCCCCGGCTGCTGCGTCACATTGAAGGTCATGCTGTAGGCACAGGGATACAGGTTCATGGCGTGCAGGTCGCTGAAGGTGTAAATGCCCGTCATGATCCGGCGGGAGAACGGATTGTTCTTAAGATCATAAATCACACGGTCCACCTGATCCAGATAGAATGCGCCCTCCGGCCCTCTTACCGCATGGGCCTGCTTCTCCTCCCCGCAGCGCGGGATCAGCTGATCGGTCACCTCCCCGGTCTCCGGCATTGTGCGGACGGCTTCCTCCCCGAAGGCATGGCAGAGTCCCTCCTCATTGACGTCATAATACCGGTGCTTGATCGCCATCTGATATCCGTAGGCCTTGCCGATGGTGCCCTCTTCATCCGCCCATTCATCCCATACGCCGGAATGCAGCTCTGCAATCCGGTTGGATTTCTGCTGCCAGATCCAGAGCAGCTCATCCAGCGCGCTCTTGACCGGTGTTCTCCGCAGCGTCAGGACAGGGAACTCCTGCTGCAGATCATAGCGCGTCACCACGCCGAATTTCTTCAGTGTATAGGCCGATGCTCCGTCCGGCCAGTGCGGCCGCACCCTTTGTCCCTCGGTGGTGGTGCCATTTTCAATGATGTCCCTGCACATGCTGATAAAATTCTCGTCAATCAGCGCCATCCTGTCCGTTCCTTTCTGACCGTGTGTCGGTATCCTTCCGTGCGGCAGCGATCCTGCGACAATTCCCCGGACCGCAGGTCCCCGCACCGCCGCGTCATTCATATTTGCGGCAGAGATTGTTGATTTCCTTCGTGAGGAGCTCCAGCTCCTTGTTGGGCAGACCTTTTTGCTTTTCCACAAGAGACTCCAGGCGCCTGGCGGCAATCTGAAGCTTTGTATAGGAATCCGATGCTCCCCGCACCGCCTCCGCGCTCCCGCCCGCGATGCGCTTTGGCCTGGCAATGCGGATGAACGAGCCGCGGATCAGGTCATAGCTGGTGCCGGAGTAGGGCGCCATCGCCTTAAAGCCATGCTCCTGGCTGAGGATTTCCGCAAAGGCCGTGGTCGTCTCGTCGTCTCCGTGCACGACAAAGACCTGTCTCGGCTTTTCCTTAAAGCCGTGGACCCAGGCCAGCAGCATCCTCTGATCTCCGTGCCCGGACATGCCGTCCATCCGTACAATCTGTGCCCGAACCGTATATTCCCTGCCGAAGAGCTTCACCTTCTGTGCACCGTCCAGGAGTCTCCGGCCGAAGGTCCCCTCCGCCTGGTAGCCGACGAACAAAATGGCAGAGGCCGGATTCTCAATGTTGTGCTTCACATGATGACGGATTCTGCCGGCATCGCACATGCCGGAGGCGCTGATGATCACCTTCGGCTCCTCATCGTCATTGATCGCACGGGACTCCTCCGTCGTAATCGACAGATGCAGGTTCGGAAAGGACAGCGGGTTGATCCCCCTCTGCAGAAGGCTTCTCGCCTCCTCGTCATAGCACTCCGCCTGGTTCTGCGCAAAGACACCGATTGCCTCCACTGCCATCGGTGAATCCACATAGACCGGAAAATCCGGATGCTCCGGCACCAGCCCCTGCTCCTTCATCTGTCGGATGAAATACAGCATAACCTGCGTCCGTCCCACGGCAAAGGCCGGAATCACCACATTTCCTCCGCGTCCTATGGTCTCCCGGATCACCTTCGCGAGCTGCAGCATGTGATCCGTCTCCACCTTCTCATGCAGTCTGGTCCCATAGGTGGATTCCATCACAACGTAATCGGCCGCCGCGGTCAGCTGCGGATCCCGAAGGAGCGGCTGGTTCACGTTTCCGATGTCGCCGGAGAATACGATGCAGCGCTCTTCCCCCCTCTCCCGCAGCCACAGCTCAATGCTGGCAGACCCGAGGAGATGCCCTACATCCGTAAAGCGGAAGGAGACATTCTCATCTACCGTGATCCTCTCCCCGTAGGGATAACGCTCCAGAAGGCCCAGCAGGTTCATGGCATCCTGCATGGTATAGGCCGGCCGGATCTCGTCCTTTCCCCCGCGGGTCCCTGCCTTCTTGCTGCGGTATTCCGCCTCCTGTGCCTGCAGATGTGCAGAATCCCGCAGCATGATGTCCGTCAGCTCTGCCGTGGCCTTCGTGCAGAAGACTCTCCCGCGGAACCCCTCCGCGTAGAGCTTCGGCAGCATGCCGGTGTGATCCACGTGCGCATGCGTCAGAAAGATGTAATCGATGTTCTCCGGCTTCACGGGAAGCGGTGCATTCTCGTACACATCTCTTCCCTGCTCCATCCCGTAGTCCACCAGAATATGGCGGCTGCCCGCGTGAAGATAATGGCAGCTTCCCGTCACCTCATGATCGGCCCCAATAAACTGTATTTCCATTCCCCCACCTCTGCTGCAGTCCGCCTGCCCGCGCAGACGCCGCAGACCATCGAAATCAGCTGCGTGCCTGCGGCACTCCCGCAGCTGACACCTCTGTGTGTGCCATGTTCAGTATACCATGTGCGTTCCCGGTCGGCGGCTCTGACTCTAATCCCCTGTCAGCAGCACCCGCAGACCCCAGATGAGGAAGAGGTGCAGCGGATAGAAAAGATAAAAGGAATAGCGGCCGAGCCATTGACGGATCCGGTTCTCCCGCCGGCCGCTTTGCACCTCTTCCTGCTGTGCGGGCTGCTCCTGCCTTTTCTTCGGATACATCTCGCCCCGGTACAGGCACAGGAGAACGCACCCCGGGAGCGCAAACCATTCGTACTCATTGCTGCTGCCGAGGAGGACGAGCATGGCAATGGGGCCGGCTCCCGGAATCCCGCGCAGGAGATAGCACAGAAACGCCGCCGCAACGCCGATTCCTCCGTAATCGGTGTTCAGCCATTCCGCGCAGCAGTACAGGCCTGCACAGATCAGCAGCGCTGCGGCTGCACCGGCGAGCTGCCTTCCCTCCGTTCTCCCCGGGGAAGTCTTCTCTTCTCCCGGCTCCTGCAGACACCATCGGCCGAAGACCGCATCCGTCAGCCAGACGGCAAGATAGCCAAGGAGCAGGGTCCAGACCGTATTGCGGCTGACCGTCTGCCGGCTTCCCACGCTGCCGGTATAGAGCAGGAGATGGAAGGGCAGCTCCGATACCACGGCTGTCACCAGAAGGCGCCCGCCGTATTTCCATCGATTCCCCGTATGCCGGAAGCCCTCCGCCAGGAAGAAGATCATGATGGGAAAGGTCTGCCGCCCGATGGCCCTTCCAATCCGGTCCAGACAAAAGAGCCTTTCCGAGGAAAGCGCCGCGAGCTCTCCCGTCGACGGAAGGATGACGCGCTCCAGGAAGGCCAGCGTCACATGGTCGATGACCATGCAGACCAGGGCAATCCATTTCAGCGTCCGGCGGTCTATGGATCTTCGGTTCCGTTTGATTTCTGCAGGATACATTCTTCTGTGTGCTCCTTTGTGCTGCACTTCGCGGATTATGGTACCATGATCTCATTTCCTACGCACATCGGACGGTACCATTGTTTCCGTACAGGAGGTTTCGGCATGGAGAATCTGCATATGAGTGAGCGGCTGCGCCGTCAGCTGCAGTTCGCATTGGAAATTGATAAGGAGAAGAACGTCTTCCGGCAGACGCACCTGTCCTCACATGGGCGCAATGAGAATGACGCGGAGCACGCCTGGCACATGGCCATCATGGCCTATCTCCTCCGGGAATACTCTAATGAGGAGATTGATGTCGGCAGGGTGATGCTGATGTGCCTCATCCATGACCTGGTGGAGATCGATGCGGGCGACACCTATGCTTATGACGAGGACGGCAAAAAGTCCCAACAGCAGCGCGAGGCCGCTGCCAGGGAGCGGCTGTTCTCTCTCCTTCCGGAGGATCAGGGGGAGGAGCTTGGCGCCGTGTTCGATGAGTTTGACGCAGGCGCCACACCGGAGGCGCGGTTCGCACGCGCCATGGACAATCTGCAGCCGCTCCTTCTCAACAACAGCAACGGCGGCAGTGACTGGTCCGAGCACGGCATCAGCGCCGGGCAGGTTCACCGGCGGCAGGATGTGACGCGCCTTGGCTCCGAGGAGCTGTTCCGGGTCACGGACCAGATCATCCGGCAGAATGTGGAGCGGGGGAGTCTGCGGGACGACACCTGAGGTCGGGTCCGCTGCCCGTACCGGTGCAGGGGCTGACTGCCCCGCGCGCTGCGCTGCAGCTCCGGTACCGTTACTGTACAGACGCCCGCCGGTGACGGGTCCTGGCGGAGCTGTCCGTCCTGGG
>CAVKMX010000022.1:0-22984 GCA_963657295.1 Clostridium sp. CAG:302 | reverse complement strand
CCAGAGGCGCTTCGCGCCTTGGCCGCCTGCCAATTTCAATCGTGAATTTGCCTGCAAGCAGTCAATTCACGTTGAAATGTGGCAGGTGCTGAACAGATACAGATTTTTATTTATTTTATAAGGAGCAATCATATGTCAGGACATTCTAAATTCGCCAACATCAAGCATAAGAAGGAGGCAAACGACGCCGCAAAGGGCAAGGTATTCACCATCATCGGGCGTGAAATTGCCGTTGCCGTAAAGGAGGGCGGACCGGATCCCGCCAACAACTTCAAGCTGGCGCAGGTCGTTGCCAAGGCAAAGGCGGCCAACATGCCCAATGATACCATCGAGCGCGGCATCAAGAAGGCGGCCGGCGATGTGGACAATGTAAATTATCAGCAGAACACCTACGAGGGGTACGGTCCGGGCGGCGTGGCCATCATCGTGGAGACGCTGACGGACAATGTCAACCGCACCGCATCGGACGTTCGTGCCGCTTTCTCCAAGGGAAACGGCTCCATGGGAACAAAGGGAAGCGTATCCTTTATGTTCGACCAGAAGGGGCAGATTGCCGTGGATAAGGAGGAGTATGACGGTTCTGCGGACGATCTCATGATGGTGGTTCTGGATGCCGGAGCCGAGGACATTCAGGAGGAAGAGGATTCGTTTGTCATCCTGACAGCACCGGAGGATTTCGATGCGGTATCCAAGGCAGTTGCAGAGGCCGGCATCACCGCAGCCAGCGCGGAGATTACGATGATTCCGCAGAACTACGTGACCGTCACGGATGCGGATGCGGTAAAGGGGCTGAATATTATCCTGAGCAAGCTGGATGACAGCGATGATGTTCAGAATGTCTATCATAACTGGGAGAATCAGGACGACAATGACTGAAGATGGCAAGCTCCATAACCCGCTGCCGGAGCCGATACAGGGGCGAAGAGAGGAACCGGATTTTCCGATTCAGGATGTCTCTGCGGCAGACTGGAACATCGATTCCCGCCGGCAGGCGGAGTCGGCGCTGAAACCGATACGGACAGAAGATGATTTTGATGTGGCAATCTCAGAGGACGATGATTTCGACCTCTGAGATTTGCCGTGATGTGAGAGCAGGAACCGAAAGAACGTGACAGGTACTACAACAAGGAAACGTAAATCAGCCGCAGGCAGCGCAGCGGGCCGCAGCCGTTCCGGCACAGGGACAAGACAGCGCTCCGGGAGTGCGTCGTCTTCCCGGCGGACCTCTGCTGCAGGTGCGCGCACTTCCTCCGGAAATCGGCGCAGGAGGACCTCCTCCGGACGGAAGAAGCCGCGCGGACGGAATCCTGTGGTGCAGCGTGATGTGTCCCTGATTGCACTGCTCGGCGCCATGATTTTCCTGTTTCTGTGCAATTTCATGAGCCTTGGCATCATCGGGACCTTCTTTTCCGATCTTATGTTCGGACTGGTCGGTGTGACTGCCTATGTCCTTCCTGTTCTGATTGCCGGGGGTTATCTGTATTATGTCCTCTGTGAGGCAAATGACGACCGGATTCATTCGAAAATTCTGGCTCTTGCCGGGCTTTATCTGATCCTTTGCATCCTGACCGAGCTGTTCGGGATGGATATGGCTGCGCAGAGCGGTTATGCGCCTGCCGACATTTACCGAAGGAGCGTGGAGAACCGCACCGGCGGCGGCATTCTCGGCGGCACCCTGGCGTATGCCATGTATCAGCTTCTCAAGACCTTCGGCTCGGTTCTCGTGCTGCTGGTCGCGGGCATCGGCTGCATCTACATTCTGGCACAGCGATCCATCCTGGAGCTGGCCAGAGAGAAGGCGATGGATGCGCGGCTTCACCGCCTGGAGAGACAGGAGGAAGAGGCGCGCTTCCGGGAGGAGCATCCGGACGATTCTGAGGACAATCCCGAAGAGGACCTGCCGCCCTCTCACTATGAGGCGAGCCGCAGGCGCTATCAGGAGCTCCGGCAGGAGCAGGAGAGGCGCCGCGCCAGACAAAGACAGCAGGAAGAGAGAAGGGCTGCAGACCATAGGGCTTCCAGCATGTGGAATACCGATTTATCTGCCGACGAGGCATTTGCGGCAGCTGCAGAGTCAGAGGCACCTGTCCCTGCGGACACAGCACCTCCCGCAGAGCAGTCCCCTGCATCCGATGCGGCTCCAACCGTCATTGATCCGGAGGAAATGCTGCGCAGCTACCGCCTTTCACAGGAAAAAGAGAAGGAGGAGGCTGCCGCCCGGGAGGAATCCCGGGTCCTTGCCGAGCAGGCGCGTCTCTCCGCTTCGGAAGCGGCGCGGCGCACCTCCCGGAGTCTTCATGAGATTTATCCGGAGGATTTCCTGACCTCTGCGGATGTGCTTGATTCGAATACGACTGGTTCGGATGTGCCTGGTTCCGATGCGCCTGATTCGGATGTGCTCCGTTCCGATGTACTCCGTTCGGATGCATTTGATTTGAATGCATTTGCTTCGAATGGATGGAGCGAGGGTCCGCAGCAGGCGGAGCTTTCTCCGGTGCAGGAGATTCCGTCCGGGGAAACGGAGGAACCGCAGGCCAGGGAACAGGCCGCAGAGAAACGAACGGCAGAGGAATCCGCTGAGGAGAGCATCTCTCCGGTGGAAGCGGTCAAACCGGACGAGGACGGCACCTGCACGCCCGCTGCAGAAGAAGAGCAGCCTGGGATTTACGAAGAGGTTCCCGACATTCGGGTTGTTCAGGCAGAGGAGGCCGCGGATTCCCCTGCAGAGGATGACCGTCAGGAGGCAGAGAAGCCATCGGAAGGTGTCCTGCAGGAAAACGAAGAGACAGCAGACCTTGCCAAGGTTCCGGTGCATACGGAACGTGAGGAGTCGGCCTCGGATATCAACCGTCTTCTGGAGGAGCCTGCGGTGCCTGCTGCGGAAGCCGCAGAGCCGCGGTGCACTGCTGCGCCCCGGACCTCCTCCCCGCAGAGCCGCCCGGCTTCCCGTGAATACGCCTTTCCGCCGATTTCCCTTCTCCGGAAGGGGAGCGGTTCGTCGGCCGATTCCGATGCGGAGCTTCGCAGCACTGCGCAGCTCCTGCAGACAACGCTCCACAATTTCGGCGTAAATGTCACCATCACCGACATTTCGCAGGGCCCCTCGGTGACCCGATATGAAATGCTGCCGGAGATGGGAGTCAAGGTCAGCAAGATCGTATCGCTGGCGGATGACATCAAGCTGGCGCTTGCTGCCACCGATATCCGCATGGAAGCACCGATCCCCGGCAAATCCGCCATCGGCATTGAGGTGCCGAACAAGGAGGCTGCTTCCGTAGCTCTCCGGGATATTGTGGATTCCGAGGAGTTCCGAAATCAGAAATCAAAGCTGGCCTTTGCGGTCGGGAAGGACATTGCCGGAAAGCCGGTGTACGGCGACATCGCGAAGATGCCGCATGTCCTGATCGCCGGTGCCACCGGCTCCGGCAAATCCGTATGCATCAATACCATCATCATGAGTCTTCTGTACCACGCAAGGCCGGAAGAGGTGAAGCTGATCATGATTGATCCCAAGGTGGTGGAGCTGTCCGTGTACAACGGCATTCCGCACCTGATGATTCCGGTTGTCACCAATCCGCAGAAGGCCGCGGCGGCATTGAACTGGGGCGTTGCGGAAATGGAGGCCCGCTACCGTGCCTTTGCAGATGCCAAGGTGCGCGACATCAAGGGATACAACGCACTGGTGCGGCAGCATCAGGAGCAGGAGGAGCCGCGGGATGGAGAGGCCGTCATGCACTTCATGCCGCAGCTGGTGATCATTGTGGACGAGCTGGCCGATCTGATGATGGTCGCCAAAAACGATGTGGAGACCGCCATCTGCCGGCTTGCACAGCTGGCGAGAGCGGCAGGCATTCACCTGATCATTGCCACCCAGCGTCCCTCGGTGGACGTCATCACAGGACTCATCAAGGCGAACATGCCCAGCCGCATTGCTTTCCGCGTTTCCTCCGGTGTGGATTCGCGCACCATTCTGGATATGAACGGCGCGGAAAAGCTCCTGGGAAAGGGCGACATGCTCTTCTTCCCGCAGGGCCTGCCGAAGCCGAACCGCGTACAGGGCTGCTTTGTCTCCGATGAGGAGGTCACCGATGTTGTGAACTTCCTGATCGACAACAATCCGGCTTCCGAGGAGGAATCCCGGCGGCATCAGGAGGAGATCGATGCCCTGGAGACCGGATCGTCCGCCGGCGCGGCCGGCTCCGCAGAGCACCCTGCCGTGCAGGAATCCGATGTGGATGAGCTTTTCGGCGGAGCAGGTTTGTTCATCATAGAGAAGAACAATGCCTCCATCGGACTTTTGCAGCGGCGCTACCGCATCGGATTCAACCGCGCCGCGAGGATCATGGATCAGCTGTGTGAGAAGGGCGTCGTCGGAGAATCGGCGGGAACGAAATCCAGAGCCATTCTGATGTCACAGGAAGAGTTTCGGGCTTTTTGCAGCGACAACGGATACGATGTCGGAGAACATTGACAGGAGGTTGAAGATGGCAGCAACGATCATTGACGGAAAGGCAATTGCAGCACAGATCAGGGCAGAGCTGAAGGAGAAGATCGCCGCTATGAACGCCGACGGGATTCAGGTCACCCTGGCGGTTATCCTGGTGGGAGAGAATCCTGCCAGTCAGGTCTATGTCCGCAACAAGATCCGGGCCTGTGAGCAATGCGGCATTCAGAACAGGGAGATTCTGCTCCCTGCCGACATCACAGAGGATGCACTGCTGCAGCAGGTGGATGCGCTGAACGCGGATCCTTCGGTAAACGGAATTCTGGTTCAGCTCCCTCTTCCCCGGCAGATTGACGAGCAGCGGGTCATCCGCCGCATCGACCCTCTCAAGGACGTGGACGGCTTTCATCCCCAGAGTGTCGGCGCGCTCTCCATCGGTCTTCCCGGCTTCGTTTCCTGTACGCCGGCCGGCATCATTGAACTCCTGCACCGCTCCGGCATCGTCTGTGACGGAAAGGAATGCGTCATTGCAGGGCGCAGCAACATCGTCGGAAAGCCCATGGGCATGCTGATGCTCCGGGAGAACGCGACGGTCACCATCGCACATTCCCATACAAAGGATCTGGAAGCGGTCTGCCGCCGTGCCGACATTCTGATCACCGCCATCGGCAAGCCGAAGTTTTTCCGCAGGAGCCATGTGAAGGAGGGAGCGGTCGTCATCGACTGCGGCATCAACCGCGATGAGAACGGAAAGCTTTGCGGGGATGTGGACTATGAAGATGTCCTGCCGATCGCCGGTGCCATCACGCCGGTGCCCGGCGGAGTCGGACCGATGACCATTGCCATGCTGATGAGCAACTGTGCGGCAGCCATTGCCATCCAGAACGCAGCCGCTGCACGTTGAGCCAAAGAAGCTATGAAATGTCCGAAATGCGGGTGTGAAATCCCGGAAAATGCGCTTTTTTGTGAGAATTGCGCTGCAGAAATCAAGATTGTACCGGAATATGAAACGCGGTTGGAGGAGCAGATCAGCATCAGCCTGGAAAGCGTTGCCAGCGTAGTGGAAGAAGAAAAGGGCCCGGCCGTTGCCCTGTCCTCTGCCGCAGAGGTCCTGCAGAAGGCCGAAGAGGAGGAGGCATCGGCGCAGCCGTATGCCGCTCCCCTGACGCAGGATTCCGAGGCGGCTGCACTGCAGGGAGAAACGATCATCAGTCCTGCACCCTTGCTGCGGGAAGAGACGGCTGCACCCGGCGGCGCCGTGCCGGAGCGGGAGAGCACTCCTCACTCAGCCCCCGATGCTGCGCCGCAGGAGAGCGTTTATACGGATTTGCACCTGGAGCGCCAGAAGCAGAAGGAAGCGTCCCGCAAGAAGCGTCTCCGGCGCTATGTTCTGCGGCGACGCTACGTAAAGTTCATGATGGTCTTTCTGGTGGGGGCCTTTGCCGCCACCATCGCGCTGGTGGTATTCTATGCTCTTCGCCTGTATCCGGGAACCCATACCCAGTCCTATTACGTGGGCCGCGCGTACCAGGCTGCCTCAGAGGGGGATTACCAGAAGGCTGCGGATGAGATTGACCGGGCTGTGGAGATCTACGGTCGGGATTCCGCCAACGGCAACGACGGCGTACAGACGGTTGCAACCCTCTATCTTCTCAAATCCCAGTACCTGCAGAAGGCAGGAGAGAAGGATCTGGCCTTGGGCGCAGCCAGCATGGCTCTGGAGGATCCCGATTCCACCGAGGATGAAGAGATCAACGCCTACGGACGGATGATCAGCATCTACGCCTCTTATGAGGAATATGATAAAATAGCAACGTTGCTGTCTACCTGTACCAGACAGCAGGTGGTCGAGAGCTATCTGCAGTATGCTCTGTTCGATCCGGAGTTCTCCGCCGAGGAGGGAACCTACGAGGAGGGCTTCACCCTGCAGCTGTCCGATCGGGGAGAGGGATCCATTTTCTACACCATGGACGGGACAGAGCCTTCTACGGATTCTCTCCTGTACACCGAACCGATCCGACTGACGGAAGGAACCTTTACCATCTCCGCCGTATATGTCAATCATTTCAATCTCTGCAGTCAGGTGGTGACGAAAACCTACACCATCAAGAAAGCGGAGGAATAGACCGCACACCGGAGGCACCGTAGTTCCGACACAGGATCCGGCGGCATCCGGGCGCTGCATTTGCATCAGGAACAGGCCGCTTCGCGCGGCACCGATCACAGAAAGGGGATAGCAGAATATGTTTGAAATCAAGAAGAAGGAATTGCTGGGGCCCAACGTCTACCGAATGGACGTCTATGCCCCCAGAATTGCGATGCGGGCGCTGCCCGGTCAGTTTCTGATTGTGCGGCAGGACGCGGAAGGAGAGCGCATTCCGCTGACTGTCTGCGACGACAATAAGGAGGCAGGCACCATCACCATCGTGTTCCAGACCGTCGGTGCCGAGACCTACCGCATGGCCGCCATGGAGGAGGGGGCGTCCTTTGCGGATGTGGTCGGACCTTTGGGCAATCCGTCGGATCTGGTCGACCTTACGCCGGAGGAGCTCCGTCAGAAAAGGATTCTGTTCATTGCGGGCGGTGTCGGCGTTGCGCCGGTCTACCATCAGCTCAAATGGCTTCACGAGCAGGGCGTGGATGTGGACTGCATCCAGGGGGCCAGGAGCAAAGACATTCTGATCATGGAAGAGGAAATGAAGGCGGTCACCGGAAATCTGTATTTCGCCACCGATGACGGCTCCTACGGGATTCACGGAAACGTGTGCACGGCGCTCCAGCAGCTGTATGACGAGGGGAAGCGTTATGACCACTGCGTCGTAATCGGTCCGATGATCATGATGAAGTTTGCCGCACAGCTGACCCGGAAGCTGAACATTCCGACGGTGGT
Source organism: Clostridium sp. CAG:302 (assembly GCA_963657295.1). Classification (GTDB taxonomy): domain Bacteria; phylum Bacillota; class Clostridia; order Lachnospirales; family Lachnospiraceae; genus CAG-791. The sequence continues at coordinate 15,650 of CAVKMX010000022.1, read as the reverse complement.
GAGCATGAATACCATCATGGTGGACGGCACGGGCATGTGCGGCGCCTGTCGCCTGCTGGTGGACGGAAAGGTGAAGTTTGCCTGTGTGGACGGACCGGAATTCGACGGGTGGAAGGTTGACTTTGATCAGGCCATGCAGCGGTCTCGTCAGTATAAGACGGAGGAGGGGCGCCTTCTTCTGAAGCTGCAGGAGGGTGATACCCACGAGGGCGGCTGCGGCCACTGCAGATGAGGAAGCTGTCCCTGCAGGGATGTACGGACAATGCTCCGCAGACATCAGCTTAACGAGCACGCGTAGAGAATGGAGAGAATACACATGGCGATTCAGGTCGATATGATGAAAAAGGTGCCGGTCCGGGAACAGGATCCTCAGGTCCGCGCCGCGAATTTTGAAGAGGTATGTCTCGGCTACAACCGGGAAGAGGCGGAGGCAGAAGCGTCCCGGTGCCTTAACTGCAGGAATCCGAGATGTGTGCAGGGATGTCCGGTTTCCATCAACATCCCCGGGTTTATTCAGGAGCTGAAGACCGGCAATGTAAAGGGAGCCTACGATGTCATCAGCGAGTCCTCTGCACTCCCTGCCGTATGCGGGCGCGTATGCCCCCAGGAGCGGCAGTGCGAGGCACAATGCGTCCGCGGCATCAAGGGCGAAGCCGTTTCCATCGGCAAGCTCGAGCGATATACCGCAGATACGGCAAAGGAAATGGGCATCCGTCCGGAGAATCACTCCGTCCCCAACGGAAAGAGGGTTGCGGTCATCGGTGCAGGCCCCTCCGGTCTTACCTGTGCGGGAGATCTGGCAAAGCTCGGCTACGACGTTCATATTTTTGAGGCTCTTCACAAGGCGGGCGGCGTATTGGTTTACGGCATTCCGGAATTCCGTCTTCCGAAGGAGAAGGTTGTCGCCAAGGAAATTGAAAATGTAAAGGCCCTCGGTGTCGTCATTGAGACCGACTGTGTTGTCGGAAAGTCCGCCACGGTACAGGATCTGATGGACAAGGAAGGGTATGATGCGGTATTCATCGGCTCCGGTGCCGGCCTGCCCCGCTTTATGAACATCCCCGGTGAACAGGCCCTCGGTGTATTCTCGGCCAATGAGTTCCTGACCAGATCCAATCTGATGGGAGCGTATTCCACGGAATCCCGTACTCCGATTATGCGTCCGAAGAAATGCGTCGTTGTCGGAGGCGGAAACGTGGCCATGGATGCGGCAAGGACAGCGCGCCGCTTCGGCGCGGAAACGCATATTGTGTACCGCCGCGGCGAGGAGGAGCTGCCGGCCCGCCGCGAGGAGGTCGGACACGCAAAGGAGGAGGGCATCGTCTTTGACCTCCTGTGCAATCCGGTTGAGATTCTGGTCGATGAGAACGGTTGGGTGAGCGGCTGCCGCTGCATCCGCATGGAGCTGGGAGAGCCCGATGCCTCCGGAAGACGGAGTCCGGTGGAAATTCCGGGATCGGAATTCGAAATCGAGTGTGATGCCGTCATCATGTCCCTTGGAACTTCACCGAACCCGCTGCTGCACAGAACGACGGAAGGACTGGATGCCGATAAGCGCGGACGTCTGATCGTCAAGGAGGGAACGGTGGAAACCACCAAGCCCGGTGTATTCGCGGGCGGCGATGCCGTAACCGGTGCGGCAACCGTAATTCTTGCCATGGGTGCAGGCAAGCAGGCGGCCAGGGAGATTCATGCGTATCTGACACCTGCTGCGGTATAGCACCGGACCGCGCAACGATTCCGTTCGCATCCGGGTCTGATGACGGAAAACCCGGATGCGGCCGGCCAGAGGCGTTTCATGACAGAAAAGCTGCAATTGTCCGCTGAAATTCAGCGCGAAATATTCGGACGGCGGGATGACTTTGTCCGCAGGATTGAGAAGGAGCTGCATGTGGACGTCATCGTCCGAAACGGAGAGCTCCTTGTCACAGGCACAGAACGCGGCAGCGTGCGTCAGGCTGTGCAGACACTGCATCAGCTGGCAGAGCTGGCGCAGAGAGGAACCGCCATCGAGGGACAGAACGTGGATTATTTATTGGATGCCGGCGTGCAGAAGGAGACAGCAGAACATCCGGATCTTCTGCTGTCTCTTGACAGCGATGTCATCTGTCACACCACCGCCGGGAAGCCCATCAAGCCCAAAACGCTCGGACAGGAAAAATATATTCAGGCCATCCGGGACCACCTGATCGTGTTCGCCAACGGACCGGCCGGGACCGGCAAGACCTTTCTCGCCATGGCCATGGCCATCACGGCCTTTCAGAATCATGAAGTGGAGCGGATCATCCTGACAAGACCCGCCATCGAAGCGGGAGAGAAGCTGGGCTTTCTGCCGGGCGATCTCCAGAGCAAGGTGGATCCTTATCTGCGGCCGCTGTACGATGCGCTGTACCTTATCATGGGTGCCGATAAATTTCAGGCCAATATGGAAAAGGGTCTGATCGAGGTCGCTCCGCTGGCCTATATGCGGGGACGCACCCTGGATAATGCCTACATCATTCTGGATGAGGCGCAGAATACGACGCCGGAGCAGATGAAGATGTTCCTCACGCGATTCGGCTTCGGGTCCCACGCCGTCATCACCGGAGATGCCACCCAGAAGGACCTTGGAAAGGGGACGCTCTCCGGGCTGGATGTCGCCACGAGGGTTCTGTCCCGCAGGAAAATCGAGGGTCTGTGCTTCATCGATCTGGACGCCAGAGATGTGGTCCGGCATCCAATGGTGCAGAAAATTGTAAAGGCCTATGAGGAGTATGAACACCATGGATCTGGAGCTGATCGTCAGCGAAGAGAATATCGAAGATCTTCGGTCTGATTTTCCTTTTTCTCGGGATCAGCTGGCAAGAGAGGTATGCTGCGCCGTTCTGCAGCGGGAGCATTTTCCGTCAGCGGCGCAGGTGTCGCTGACGTATGTGGCAGACGAGGGCATCCGGCAGCTCAACCGCGATTACCGCGGCATTGACCGGGTGACGGATGTTCTGTCTTTTCCGAATCTTTCGTTCGAAAATGCCGACGGACCGCACGGGTGGAGCCTCCTGCAGGATCCGATGACACGGCTTGAGTCCGAGGATCCGGACTCCGGGCGCATTCTTCTGGGAGACATCGTTCTGAACCTGCACCGCGTGCTGCAGCAGGCGGAGGAATACGGACACCCGGTGAAGCGTGAATTCGCCTTTCTGATTGCGCACAGCATGCTGCACCTGTGCGGCTACGATCATATGACGCAGGCGGATGCCGATCAGATGTTCGGTCTTCAGGAGGAAATTCTCACCGGTATGCACATTGTCCGGGAAGGTGCACAGTGACAGCAGCAGACACCGCATTGGCGGATACAAAGGAAAGGAGGCCCGGATGTCGGACGTTACGTCGGTTCATAAATATGACAGCGGATTGACCTCCTACCTGCTGCTCCTCCTGGTTTTCTGCATTCTCCCGGTTTTCTTCTCTGCAAAGGACGGAACCGGAGCCATGTTTTATGCCGGTTTTCCGATGTTCTTTACCGCAGCCTCTTCCGCAGCCTGCCTCATCGGCAGCTGCGATTTTGTTACGGACCAGATACGCAAACGGCTCGATCGGCGGAAAACGGCGAATGTGTCCGTCTTTCTGACCGGCGCTCTGAAATGTGCACTGCTGCAGGCGGTGCTGTCCTTTCTGTTGTTTTATGTGTGCAGCGGACTTGCCGGAAGCCTTCTGGGGGATTCCTTCGGCTCCGCCGTTCTTCGTTTCTATGTTCCGGCCCTGGCCGCCATGCCCTTTGTCGGTGTCTGCAAGGGCTTTCTGCACGGAACCGGAATGGAGCGGCAGGCACGGTTTTCTCTTTTTCTCATGTCGGGAATTCTCCTGATCTGTGCCCCGATCCTTGGAATTCTCGGCGCCGGAAGAGGTGAAAAGGTGGGCCGGCTCCTGCGCAATGACAGCATGACCTACGTCTATACCGCCTGCGGAATCGGCACCGCCGTCTCGGCCGCTGTCACCCTGGTGCTCCTGTTCGTCGGCATTCTGTCCTTTTTATGTATCCGGCATCTCCGGAGTGACCGGCTTCAACGGCGGGAGGAGCTGTTCCGAACCGACGCAGCCGAGGATCCCGGAGAGGTATTCCGCTATTGTGCTCAACATATTCTGGGCGGCATGGGTCCTTCTGTTGTGCTGTCTCTCGGACTTCTCATCGGCTTCCGCCTCTGGTACGGAACGCAGAGCAGCCACACCAACACACTGGCTTCCATGTGGGGCGGTTTTATCGGCATCGGGTTCCCGGTCTGTGCCGGACTCGGACTTGCCGCTGCCATGCCCTTTACGTATCCCGCGGTTCAGGTGATTCGTGCCTCCCGGGCCGGCAAGAGAAGACTGCGCCGCATCCGTCTCGGCATGCTGCTGCGTCTGTCCGCCTATGTGGGAATTCCTCTGTCTGCCTTTGTGTTCAGCGCGGCAAAGGAAATCGTCGCCATGTTCCCGTCTCTGACCTTCAAGGCGGAGGAAACGGCCATTCTGTCTCTCAAGGCGGGGAGCCCTCTTATTTTCCTGATTCAGACCACCTCTCTTGTGCTGGTGATTTACTGGCGCTGCAGCAATCGGCGCATTGTGGTCGTGGGCGGGTGCATTGCGTTCTTCGTGGAGGTGGTGGCACAGGTTTGCCTGATGATCCTCGGCGCCGGCATCACCATGAATTTATGGCCCTCCGTCATCATGCTCAGCACCTTTCTGATCTTCCTGTACTGTGCGGGACGCGGTTCCGTAACAGCCGGTGTTGACAAGGGCTGGCTCATGGACGATTTCCTGATTTTTATCTGCGCGCTGATTGCCGCGCTGCCGGTGATCTTCCTGAACGACTACTTCGTAGCCGTTCTTCCTGGCCCGGCAGCCTTTGTTCTGGCGGCCGGAATCTATCTGATCCTCTACGTGCTCTTCAGCATTCTGCTCCATGCAGCGGATCTGCGGAACATTCATCGTGTTCCCTTCGGCGGGTGGATTCGGGATCTGGCCGTTCTCCTGGGGGCAGCCAATGAAAATGAAGAAGACTGATTCTGTAAAAAGCGAGCCGCTCCGGACGGCAGACCTGCCGCCTGCGGTTTCCGTTGCGGTCATCGGCGGCGGCATGGCGGGGCTCTGCGGTGCCATCGCTGCCGCCGTAAGGCTTGCCGATCCCGCTTCCCCATGCCGGACAGACCTGCACTCCGGGGGTCCGGAGACAGGAACACCTTCTGTCCTTGTTCTGGATGCCGGAACAGAGCCCGCGAAAAAGCTTCTCGTTACCGGAAACGGACGCTGCAACGTCACCAATCTGTACCAGCATCCGTCATGCTACCGCACCGAGGAGCCTGCGGAGCTGGAGCGCCTCGGCATCGGCCTGCCGGAGCTGTCCGGGGAGGTCATCCGTTTCCTGCGGGAAGAGCTGCACGTGCTCTGTCATGACCGGAACGGCTACGTGTATCCGCGGACGGATCAGGCCGGCACCGTGCAGCGGGCGCTCCTGAACAGGTGCAGGGAGCTTGGAATTTCCCTGTGCTCCGGCGTGCGCGTGACAGGTTTGCGGAGGGGGGAGCAGGGAACGTATCTTCTGGAGACCCGGACGCATCAGGTGCTCCGCGCGGATGCCGTCCTTCTGGCTGCCGGCGGAATGGTCTCTGCGCTTTACGGCTGCACCGGAGACGGCTACCGTCTGGCAAAAGGATTCGGGCACCATTGTGCTCCGTCTGCCCCGGCCCTGTGTGAGCTTCGGGTTTTCAGCAGGAACCTCAGAAGGGCCGCCGGAATCCGCACACACGGAAGAGTTTCTCTGCGGATCAACGCACAGGAGGCGGCCTCGTCCGAGGGCGAGCTGCAGCTCGGAAAAGAGTCGATCAGCGGCATTCCGGTGTTTCAGATTTCACACTTCGCCGGGCATGCCTTTGCAGCCTCTGCACACCGGCTCTCCTCCGGAGGGGAAACGCCTGCCGCAGAGGTTACGGCTGTGCTGGATTTTCTTCCGGAGCTTTCCGGCGAAGAGTGGGAGAGGGAGCGGACGCTCCGCCTGCAGAATGCCCTCCTTCCGCAGACCATGGAACGCACCCTGCAGGATTTCTGCCTGGGGCTTCTCCCGGACAGGGCGGCGGCCTGGCTGATTGCGGATCTGGACGGTGTGCCGGAGCAGAAGCTCCGTACACGGTATGAAAGAGAGGGAAGGCCGGCATATCTGACGTTCCTGCGTACCCTGCTGGATTCCATGCGGTGCAAGGAGCTCGTCATCATCGGAACCGCAGACTACGAGAAGGCGCAGGTGACCTCCGGCGGGGTTCTGCTGTCGGAACTGTCGGACTGCATGGAATCCCGCCTCTCTCCCGGACTGTTTCTGGCCGGCGAGGTTCTGGACGTCGACGGGATCTGCGGCGGCTATAACCTGACCTTTGCTCTTCATTCCGGACGGATCGCCGGAAAAGCCGCGGCAGAGCGGGCAATGCAGCACGTTCTTCACAGCCGCCCGGAGTCCGTCTTCTGAATCATTGCATCAACATTTCCGAGGAATGACCGTATATGCTGGAACTGAGTCAGATCAAGCTTCCCTGCGGAAGCGAAAAGAGCCTGCTCGAACAAAAGCTTCACAAGCTGCTGCGTCTGCCGCAGGGGACAGGCATCGATTACACCATCCTTCACCATTCCGTTGATGCCAGGAAAAAGCCGGTTCTCTATGATGTCTACACGGTCCGCATCCTGTGCAAGGACCCTGCTGCGGAAGAGAAGCTTTTCGCGCACTGCCGCAGGAATCTTCCGAATCTGCGAAGGGTGCAGCCGGAAGGTTATCGCTTTCCGGATTCCCTTCCCGATGCGCAGAGGCTCCGGCACCGTCCTCTCATTGTGGGCTTCGGCCCTGCCGGGATTCTGTGTGCGCTGAAGCTGGCAGAGGCCGGCTATGCGCCGCTCGTGCTGGAGAGAGGAGAGGAAATGCACCGGCGCGTGCAGAGCGTCGAGCACTTCTGGGCAACGGGCGAACTGAACCCCTCCTCCAACATTCAGTTCGGAGAGGGCGGAGCCGGAACCTTTTCCGACGGCAAGCTGACCTCGAATGTCAAGGATAAGGCCGGCCGGGTATCGGAGGTCCTGCGCTGCTTTCTGGAGGCGGGAGCCCCGGAGGACATTGCCTATGAGCAGCTTCCCCACATCGGCACCGATCGGCTTCGCGGCGTCATTGAGAACCTCCGAAGGAGAATTCAGGCCTCCGGCGGGGAGATCCTTTTTTCAACCTGTGCGGAGGAGCTGCTGGTCACGGAGGGGCGCGTGACCGGCATCCGCGCCAGGACCCCCGACGGACAGATCCGGAACATACCGGCGGAGGTTGTGATCCTGGCACCGGGACACAGTGCGCGGGATACCATACGGATGCTCCTGAAAAAGAAGGTCCCCATGGAGGCCAAATCCTATGCGGTCGGCTTCCGGGTTTCGCACCCGCAGGAGCTGATCAACCGGGCGCGCTACGGCATTTCAGATCCGGAAACACTGCAGCGTCTGCAGCTTCCGGCTGCCAGCTATAAGCTGACGGCGCGGTCCGTCGACGGACACGGCGTTTACTCCTTATGTATGTGCCCCGGAGGCTATGTGGTAAACGCTTCCTCGGAAAAGGGGCGCCTTGCCGTGAACGGGATGAGTGACTACGCCAGGGATTCCGCCCGCGCCAACAGTGCCATTGTCATGACCGTCGGTCCGGAGGATTACGGGACCGGCTCTGTTCTCGACGGCATGACATTTCAGGAGCAGCTGGAGGAGAAGGCGTACCGTCTGGCAGACGGAAAGGTTCCGGTCGAGCCTTTTCCGGAATTCCGGAACGCCGTGATACCGCAGGAGGCATCCGAAGCCCGGCAGGGGGATGCGCTGCCGTCATCCGAAGAGCTCTGCATCCGGGGGGCCTGCGCGAGGGCTCCCCTGCATACGCTTCTCCCTCGGGATCTGACCGCTGCCTTTCTGGAGGGCATGGACCAGTTCGGCCGGCAGATCCGCGGGTATGACGGTGAGGATTGCTGTGTCATCGGCCTGGAATCCCGCACCAGCTCCCCGGTGCGGATCCGGAGGAATGAGGCGGGAGAATCGGACCTTCGCGGCCTGTTCCCCTGCGGAGAGGGCGCCGGTTATGCGGGCGGCATCATGTCCGCGGCCGTCGACGGCATCCGCACAGCGGAACAGATTGCGCTGCGCTTTCTTCCCTGCTCCGATGCAGGGTAAGCTCCGGCTGAATTTCCGAGAAATTCACCCGCCTCCTGGCCGCGTGCACATCCGCCCCGGGACCGGCCCGGAAACCTGCTGAAAAATGCTGTCGCCCGAGACGGTTTTCATATAAGATGGTATCTGGTGCTGCCGCCGGGACGCGGCAGGGAAAGTGTTTGAAGGCAATGCAGGAAAATCTACAATATCGGCAGAATCTAAAGAACCGGAAGAGAATCGTGGTCAAGATCGGCTCCTCCTCCCTGATCCATCCGGAAACCGGAAGGATGGATTATCGCAGGATCGACCACCTGGCCCGGGAGCTGGTGGATCTGAAAAATCAGGGGAAGGAAGTCATTCTGGTTTCCTCCGGCGCCACGGCCGTAGGGCGGGAGGCGCTCGGACGGGATCAGGAGAGAACGGTCCATGAGGTCAGCAAAATGAGCCGCAAGCAGGCCTGTGCCTCCATCGGACAGGCCCGGCTGATCATGATTTACCAGCGGTTCTTCGAGGACTATAATCAGCTGATCAGTCAGGTTCTGATGACCAAAACCACCATCGTGAATCCGTCCAGCAGGAAAAACCTGGAGGGCACCATGGAGGAGCTCCTGCACATGGGAGTCATTCCCATCGTCAATGAGAACGACGTGGTGGCCACGCTCGAATATAAGCTCGGTGACAACGATTCTCTTTCCGCCATGGTGGCGTCCATCCTGCGGGCCGACCTTCTCATCCTCCTCTCGGATGTCGATGGCCTGTATACCGACGATCCCAGGAGCAACCGGAATGCTGCCTTCATTCCTTTTGTGCCGCATCTGACCGATGAAATCATGCAGATGGGAAAGGAGACCACCGGAAGCGGTGTCGGAACCGGTGGAATGAATACCAAGCTGCACGCCGCACGCATGGCAACGGCCACCGGCTGCGACATGATCATCGCCAATACCAGGGACGGCGTCGGAATCATTTCCGATGTGATTGACGGCGCCGATGTCGGAACGCTGTTCTGTGCAGACGAGGATCCGTCCTTTGACCTGATTTCATATGTGGAGGAAACCTATTGATGCTGACCAGCCAGATGGAATTTGATGAAGCCAGAAAGAACCTGCGGAAGCAGATGAAGGAGATTCGTGCTGCCATTCCAGACGATGTCCGTGAGGCACAGAACAAGGCCATCACCGGTATTCTGCTGAATACGGCGCTGTATGAATCTGCTGCCTTCATACTCACCTATGTATCCTACGGCACCGAGGTGGATACCAGAGCCTTTATCCGACAGGCCATCCGCGACGGCAAGAAGGTCTATGTCCCCAGGGTCCTGAACAATCAGAAGATGGATTTTTTCCTCTGCGAGGATCTGGGAAGTCTTTCCGCCGGCAGGCTGGGGATCCTCGAGCCGGATCCCGATCCGGAAAACCTCTTCCCGTATACGACGCACATTTCCCTCGACTCTGCGGAGAACTGCATGATCCTGGTGCCGGGCCTTGCCTTCGACAGCCGGCTGGGACGCATCGGCTACGGCGGCGGATATTATGACCGGTACCTGTCGCATTTCTGCAAGAAAATGTCCATCGGCATGGCCTTCAACGAGCAGATCATCGATGAGGTTCCCATGGGACAGAACGATGTTCCCATGGATCTCGTTGTTACTCCGGACAGAGCGTACTTCTGACACCGAATGAGGAAACACGCAAATGCAGGAACTCACACAGATCAAATATCAGGCATTGCAGTCCATTCTGCGTGAAATGGGAAGTGTCGCCGTGGCCTTTTCCGGCGGCGTCGACTCCACGCTGCTGCTGACCGCCGCAAAGGATGTTCTGGGAGAAAAAGCCGTGGCCTTTACCGCCGCCTCCGAAACCTTTCCCTCCAGAGAGGCCAGGGAAGCCGCCGATTTCTGCAGGGAGCACGGAATTGCCCAGATTGTATTCGAATCCCATGAGCTCGATGTGCCCGGCTACCGCGAGAATCCGGTGAATCGATGCTATCTGTGCAAGCACGCCCTGTTCGAGGAGCTGCTGCGCCTTGCAGGGGAGCGGCACCTTTCCTTTGTCGTCGAGGGCTCCAATCTCGATGACAGCGGCGATTACCGGCCGGGGATGCTCGCTGTCAAGGAGCTCGGCATCCGTTCCCCTCTGCGGGAGGCCGGGTTATGCAAGGAGGAGATCCGTGAAATCTCCAGAGAGCTTCAGCTGCCCACCTGGCGCAAGCAGTCCTATGCCTGTCTTGCCTCCCGCTTTGTCTACGGGGAGACCATCTCCGAGGGGAAGCTGCGGATGGTGGACAGGGCGGAGGAGTTCCTTCTGAATCTTGGTCTCCGGCAGCTGCGCGTGCGCATCCATGACAACCTTGCCAGAATAGAGGTGATGCCGGAGGAATTCGACCGGCTTCTGGCGCACCGGGAGGAGATTGCAGCAGAATTTCGTTCGTATGGCTTTTCCTATGTTACTATGGATCTGACCGGATACCGCACCGGCAGTATGAATGAAACTCTCGATCCTGCCCTGCTGCAGAGTACAAAGGAAGCATTGCATTCATGACGACAAGAGAAGTACTGGAACAGGTGCAGAGGGGAGAGCTCTCGCCGGAGGCTGCGGAGGCTTTTTTTCAGAACAAGCCCTATGAAGAGCTCGGTTATGCAAAGCTGGATCTGCATCGCGCGGTTCGCTCCGGCTACCCGGAAGTGGTATATTGTCAGGGGAAGGCCGATCCGCATCTGATCGGCATCTTTCAGACGCTGCAGGAAAAGAACGGCAGGGTCCTCGGCACCAGAGCCAGCCTTCATCAGGCCGAGCTTGTCAGGGAGGTGCTCCCGAAGGCAGAATATGACCCTGTCTCGCGGATTCTTCTCGTATCCGGGGACGGCCCTGCACCGGCTCCTCTCGGACGGATCGCAGTGTGCACCGGAGGCACGGCAGACATTGCTGCTGCCGAAGAGGCTGCCCGGACAGCGGAATTTTTCGGCAATTACGTGGAGCGCATTTATGACGTAGGTGTTTCCGGCATCCACCGCCTTCTGTCAAGGCTGGAGGATCTCCGGAAGGCCAATGTCATCATCGCGGTTGCCGGCATGGAGGGCGCATTGGCCGGCGTTGTGGCAGGTCTGGTCGAGAATCCCGTGATTGCGGTTCCGACCTCCGTTGGGTACGGCGCCAATTTCAATGGACTTTCTGCCCTTCTGACCATGCTCAATTCCTGCTCCAACGGCATTACCGTCGTCAACATTGACAACGGCTACGGCGCAGGATACGTAGCATCACAGATCAACCGCCTTGCCTGCAGGCAGAATCAGGATAACGACTCATGAAACTTTACATCATTCGACACGGGGAAACGGACTGGAATGCACGCCGTCTGTTTCAGGGACAGATCAACACCTCTCTGAACGAAAAAGGAGAGCAGCAGGCAAGGGAGGCGCGAAAGAGAATTCAGGAACTGGGGCTTTCCTTTGACGCCGCGTATTCCAGCCCCATCGACCGCGCCGTGCGGACCGTGGAAATTGTCACCGGACTGGAACGCGCACAGATTCATCTGGATGCGCGGCTGATGGAGATGAACTTCGGCCCGCTGGATGAAACGCCGTTTGATCAGGCCTCCCCGATGGTCGGGAACCTTTTTCGCAGGCCCTCTGCCTATGTTCCTCCCCGCGGTGCCGAAAGCTTTCCGGAGGTGGAAGCGCGGATCGCGGACTTTCTCGAGGATATGCGGCGGCAGCGGCCCGGGGAGAGCATTCTCGTCGGCTGCCACGGCTGTACCATGCGGATCATCATGCAGCATGTCGGTTATCTGAAGCTGGATGATATCTGGAAGCAGCCGATCGGGAACTGCACCATTCTGGAGCTGACGCTGGAGAAAGACCGCTTCCGCATTACCGAAATCTATGAAACCCAGGATTGGTTCGGCAGCGATAAACAATGACGCCTTTGAATGCACGCTGATACAGAAAGGAGAAGGACCATGGCTGTTGAGAAAATGGATCAGACTGCAGCACGGCAGGAGGACCTGTCCGCTGTGCAGAGCAAGAAGGATGGAAACCCCTCGGGAACAGCGGCAGAGGCCGGACGGTATGTGGCCTATGTCTCGGCTTACACCACCTCCACCAGCACGAATTTCGGCATTCACATTTATGATGTGGACATGGAAAACGGGCGCTTTACGGAGAAGGACCGTGTGACGATCACCAACTCCTCCTACATTACCATCGCGCACAACCGCAAGTTTCTGTATTCCATCACCGATTTCGGCGTGGAATCCTACCGCATCGGGAGCGACGGAGATCTGACGCTCATCAACTCCGCACCCATCAACGGGATGCGCGGCTCCTATCTGTCTACGGATTACACGGACTCCTGGCTGTTTGTCTCCGGATATCACGACGGCAAAATCACGGTGCTCCGGCTGAATCCGGAGACAGGAGAGATCGGTGCCATTGCGGACGAGGTATACCACAAGGGGATGGGCTCCATCGCCGAGCGGAATTTCCGGCCCCACGTGCAGTGTGTCAAAATGACCAGGGACAACCGGTTCCTCTGCGCGGCAGACCTTGGACTGGATCACACCAATGTCTATGCCTTCAATCCGGTCAACGGCAAGATCAAACAGGTGGATATCATCCACGGCGAGCTGGAATCTGCACCCCGCCATATCAAGATGTCAAGGGACGGCCGCTTCGTCTACATCGTCAACGAAATGAAGTGCTCCATCGATGTGTTCGCCTATCAGCTGAAGCACAACATGCCGGATTTTGAAAAAATCCAGACGATCTCCACCCTGAACAATTACCATTCTGCCGATGCAGCTGCCTCTGCACTGAATCTTTCGGATGATTTTAAATATCTCATCAGCTCCAATGCAGGAGATAATTCCGTCGCGATTTTCTCCATCGATGAGGAAACCGGAAAGCTCAGCAAGGTTCTGTGTCTGCCGGTATCCGGAGATTATCCGAAGGACTGTGCTCTGTTCCCGGACAACAGGCATCTGGTATCCCTCAACCATGAGTCCAACACCATGACCTTCTTCACCTGTGATCTCCAGAGAGGACTCATCGTCATGAAGGGCAAGGAGATTCACGTCGACAAGCCAAACTGCATCATTTTCCATCGGCTGTAACCGATACAGGAGCGAATCTATGGCTGGTTCATATTATGGCAGCGTACTCCGGGTGACCACCTTCGGAGAATCCCACGGCGCCGGCGTCGGAGCGGTTCTGGATGGCTTTCCGGCCGGCATGGCGCTGACAGAGGAGGACATTCAGGTCTATCTGGACAGGAGAAAGCCCGGCAGAAATGCCGTTTCCACTCCGCGGAAAGAGGACGATACGGTGGAGATCCTCTCCGGCGTCTTTGAGGGAAGAACAACGGGCACCCCCATCGCGCTTTTGATCCGCAATACCAATCAGAATTCAAAGGATTACAGCGAAATTGCCGACTGCTTCCGTCCGGGACACGCCGATTATTCTTATTATGCCAAGTACGGTTTCCGAGATTATCGGGGAGGCGGGAGATCCTCTGCCCGGGAGACGGCCGCCAGGGTAGCGGCCGGAGCGGTGGCAGAGAAATTTCTGAAAGAACTCGGCATGGATTTCTGCTTCTATACGGCGGCCATCGGCGACGTGGTGATGGATCCCGCCGCCTTTGACAGGGAGCTGATTCAGAAGACACCTACCTGCATGCCGGATGCGGCGGCCGATGAGGCCGCCGTTTCTCTGATCGAAGCCTGCAAAGCCGCCGGTGATTCCATCGGCGGCATTGTAAAGGGACGAATTCACGGCGTTCCCGCCGGAGTCGGGGATCCCACCCTGCAGCGGCTTGATGCGCGGCTGGCCGATGCGCTGATGGGCATCAACGCCTGCAAGGCCGTCGGCATCGGCGACGGCATGTTCGCCGCATATGCCAGGGGCTCCGAGAACAACGATGCCTTTTACACCGATGAAAACGGCTGCGTTGCCAAAAGGACCAATCACGCCGGCGGCATTCTGGGCGGTATTTCGGACGGTGCCGATATCGTTCTGACGGCTGCCTTTAAGCCGACGCCGTCCATTGCCCAGCCGCAGGAGACGGTGATGACGGACGGAACCCCGAAGGCACTCTTCATTCACGGCCGGCACGATCCCTGCGTGGTGCCGCGGGCGGTCGTGGTCTGCGAGACCATGTGTGCCCTGACCCTTTTGGATGCCATGCTCCTGAACATGACGGCGAAGGCAGACAGCGTCCGATCCTTTTATCGGGAACAGAATCACTAAAGAAGGAGCTCTCATGCCGCAACAGGATTATACCTACCAGATCATCAATCTCTGCGGACGTGCCAAAAGAGCACGCATGACCACCGTACACGGTGTCATTGAGACACCGGTCTTCATGAACGTTGCGACGGCCGGCGCCATCAAGGGCGGACTCTCCGCCGCAGATCTTCGTTCCATTCAGACCCAGGTCATGCTGTGCAATACCTATCATCTGCACGTGCGGACCGGCGATGCCGTAATCCGTGAGCTGGGCGGGCTCCATGCCTTCACCACCTGGGACAGACCCATTCTGACGGATTCCGGCGGATTCCAGGTATTCTCCCTGGCAGAGCTGCGCAAGATTAAGGAAGAGGGTGTCAGCTTTCATTCCCATGTCGACGGTGCCAACATTTTCATGGGTCCCGAGGAATCCATGACCATTCAGGCCAATCTCGGCTCTACCATAGCCATGGCCTTCGATGAATGTGCTCCGGCACTGGCCGATCGGGAGTATGTGGCGAATTCTGTGGCGCGGACCACCCGCTGGCTGGAGCGATGCAAAAAGAAAATGGCAGAGCTGCGCGAGGAAGAAACGGCGGTCAACCCGCACCAGCTGCTGTTCGCCATCAATCAGGGGGCCGTCTACCATGACATCCGCATCGAACACGCGGATCAGATTGCACAGATGGATCTGGACGGCTATGCCGTCGGCGGTCTGGCGGTCGGAGAGAGCCATGAACAGATGTACAGCGTTCTGGATGCCGTTGTTCCGCATCTGCCGCAGAACAAGCCGACGTATCTGATGGGGGTCGGAACACCGGAGAACATCCTGGAGGCGGTGGATCGCGGTGTGGATTTCTTTGACTGCGTTTATCCGTCCCGGAACGGGCGCCATGGAAATCTTTACACGGATCACGGAACGCTGCACATACGGAATGCCGCATACGAGAAGGACTTGCGCCCCATTGATCCGCATTGCGGCTGCCCTGTCTGCCGCGGCGGATATTCCAGGGCATACATCCGGCACCTTCTGAAGGCACAGGAGTCCCTCGGCCTGCGGTTCTGCGTCATGCACAATCTGTTTTTCTACAATCACCTGATGCAGGAAATCCGGGATGCCATCGAGGCCGGAATCTATCCGATCTATAAAAAGCATAAGCTGGACGATCTGGCAGGCACGCCGTGACCTGGTTACAGTTCACTCGCCCGACAGGCGACAGGGTGGCGGAGAATGTCCAGTCCGGGGGCCTTGCGAGGCCTCGGT
>CAVKMX010000021.1:9055-23639 GCA_963657295.1 Clostridium sp. CAG:302 | reverse complement strand
TCTTATGTGAGCTTAGCACCGCTAGGTCCTCGCACGGAGTGAGAACGTCCCCAGAATGGACAGCTCCGCCAGGACCCGTCACCGGCGGGCGTCTGTACAGTAACGGATCCTCCGCAGCACCCTCCGCCGGCGCAGCGGTAAATTTACCTGAATTCTGCCGATTGCAGGCAGGCGGCTGCCATGCGGCGCTTCTCGGGATCCTCGATGGCTGTCTGCGGCATCAGGTTCGACATGCTCTGCAGACCTGTCACCAGGGTGGATGTGTTGTGCAGCAGGGCGGAGGTCGCCGGCGGCAGAATGCCTGCAATGCCAAGCGCGATCAGACCCGCGTTGAAGCCGATGATGAAGCGGTAATTCCGATCGATCCGCTCCATCAGCTTCATGGAAAGATGCCGCAGCACCACGAGCTGGCGCAGATCCGATGCACTGATCGTAATGTCCGCCACCTCTCTTGCGATGGCCGCACCGTCATTGATGGCAATTCCCGCATCCGCCTCGGAAAGTGCCGGCGTATCGTTGACTCCGTCTCCCACCATGATCACCTTCCGCCCGGCCTCATGCTCTCTGCGGATAAAGGCAGCCTTATCCTCCGGCAGAACCTCCGCGTGAAATTCATCCAGATGCAGAGCCTTCGCGACCGCCTCCGCCGTACGCTCATTGTCGCCGGTCATCATGCATACCTTGTCAATGCCCTGGACATGCAGGGCATGAATGACATCGGCAGCCTCCTCGCGCAGCGGATCAAAAATACAGATTACCGCCTTCAGCCGGCCGTCAATGGCCAGGTACAGATGGGAATACTGCGGCGGCAGCTGATCCAGCCTTGGCCTGTCCTCTTCCGACACCGTACACTTCTCATCCTCAAACACAAAGTGATGGCTTCCGATCACGGCGCGCTTCCCGCCGATCTCACTGGCAATGCCGTGGGCCACCACATATTTCACCTCCGTGTGCATTTCCGCGTGATCAATCTTCCGTGCTCTCGCTTCGTTCACTACCGCGTTGGCAATGGAATGCGGGAAATGCTCCTCCAGACACGCAGCGACCTGCAGGGCAGTCTGCTCGTTCTCGCCGTCAAAGGTTTCAATCGCCGCCACTGCAGGTGCCGCATGCGTCAGTGTGCCCGTCTTGTCGAACACGATGGTATCCGCCTCTGCCACAGCCTCCAGGAATTTGCCGCCCTTCACCGCAATGTCGTAGACACCGGCCTCGCGAATGGCCGAGAGCACGGCCAGCGGCATAGACAGCTTCAGTGCACAGGAGAAATCCACCATCAGGGAGGCCATGGCCCGGGCCACATTCCCCGTCAGAAGGTACACCGCAGCCGTCAGCCCAAGAGAATATGGAACCAGCGAATCCGCCAGATGATATGCTCTGGCCTCCGTGTTGGATTTGAGCTTCTCCGATTCCTCAATCATGCGGACAATCTGGTCATATTTCCCGGTGCCGGCCTTTCTGGCAACCTCAATCACGCATTCGCCCTCTTCCACCACAGTTCCGGCATAGACATAGCTGCCGCAGGTCTTGACCACCGGCACCGCTTCGCCGGTCATGGAGGCCTGATTGACGCTCATTTCGCCTTCCGTCACCACGCCGTCCAGGGGAATGATGTTGGACGTGCGGACGCAGATCCGGTCCCCGGCCTGTACATCGCCGACATTGACCAGGACATCCTGTCCGTCGGCCGTCTTCATCCACACCCTGTCCACCTTCAGGGACATGGAACGAGCCAGATCCCCGATCGATTTCTTATGTGTCCACTCCTCCAGCAGATCTCCGATGTCCAGCAGCCACATAACGGACCCTGCCGTGTCAAAATCGCCCGTCATCATGGCGGCCAGAATGGCCGCGGCATCCAGCACCGGAACCTGCAGGTGCCCCCCGGCAAGGCAGCACAGCCCCTTCCAGAGGAACCGCACACTCCTTGCCACCGTCCAGGCAATCTGCAGCGGCAGCGGCAGGAACAGCTTGCGGAGGTACCTCCCCGCAATCGTCACGGCCAGTTTGCCCTGATACTGCGCATTCAGCGCCCTGCCGGTCTGCTCCGGCACCAGCGCTGCGGCATCCGGATCCCGATATGAAAAAGTACAGAGAGCCTCCATCAGCTGCTCTCTGCACTCTTTGTTCCTGCGGTAGGTGATGATCGCATCCCCTGTCCTGTCATATACCCTTGCATCCGCCACATAGGGCAGATTCTTCAGATAATATTCCAGAATGTCCGCCTGATCCATCGACATCCGATACCCAGCCATATGAACGCGCATGGTGTGGGCAGATTCGTGAAGAATCAGATATTTCATTCCGTTTATGCCTCTTCCTTGTTCTCATGCTCCGCGACAAAAGCCCTGGCCTTCTCCAATTCCCTGGCTTCGTCCTCCGCGTAGCGCTTCTCATTGATATCCGACGCATCGGCACCGATGTCCTGGCAGTTCTCCTTCAGCGTTGTCGCCGTCTTCACAACCGCATCCTTACCGCGCAGAACAGCAGCCGTGCAATGCGTATACGCCGTCTTCGCCTCACGGCTGGAGAGAATCGAAATCCCCGCCGTTCCGAAAAGCACGCCGCCTGCAAACAGTCCCAGCTTACCCCAGTTCATTTTCATGATGTCCTACCTTCCTTCTTTTCCATCTGCTCCGGATCCTGCATGGACCCGCAATGCAACCGCATGGCCTCACGCGAAGGCCGGCGGAATCTCTGTGTACTCAGCTGCCCTCATGTTAGGTTCACGCAAACTTTTTGTAAAGACAATCTTTCTAATGTCCGGCCAACCCGAGTCAATCCGGCGGAACTGAAATATGCCGCGGCAAAGCCCTGTTTGCCCCGGCATACTCCGGTCTGCTGCAGCATCCTCTGTTCTCAGCTCGCATGCTCTTCCAGAATCTGGTCCAGAGAGGAGATGGAGCTCGTATGGGAACGGACAACCGTGGTGTTCCCTGCCGTTTCGTTCAGGGCATACTGCACCATCTTGTGCGAAACCGTGTGAGTGAACAGGATCATGAGATCCGGAGAACCAATGCGGTCCTTCATGCCGCCCTTAAACTTGCAGAACACCTTGGCCTCGCATCCGTGCCTCCTGCACACCTCCTTGTACCTGCGCTCCATACACTCATTGCCGCCTATGATCACAACGCTCATCTGCCTTTCCTTTCTATGGTTAGTCATAGATAACTTAATTGCAGTTTATTATGACTAACTATAAAAGTCAAGACAGAGTGCCGCGGTCAGGATGCGCTTTCTCCGCTGTCATTACTGTACAGACGCCCGCCGGTGACGGGTCCTGGCGGGCGAGTGAACTGTAACCCGCTGTCCGTGCATCCGCCGGCGTACCTTCTGCCGACGATGTCACCGGCCGGCTGCAGCGGACGCGTCTGTGTCTGTGTCTGTGTCTGTGTCTGTGAAAAGCCTTCTCTTGCGCTCCAGCATTTCCTCCAGATTGTCCAGGTATACCGCCACCTCCTTGGCGTTGTCGCATCGCTCAATCCGTCCGTCCGGATATACTCTCTTCGTGACGGATCCGGCGCCGAGCGCCAGAATGGTCTGCTTCTCCTCCATGATGAGGATGTTGTAGATGCCGTATTTGCCTTCTCTGGCATATCCCACATTCTCGAAGTTTCCAGAGATATTCTTCTGCCGGTAAAGATAGTACGGCTTCATTCCCATGGCCGCCGCACCCTCCGCCGCAATCTTCATGGTTTCATCGGTGTTGATCAGAACCGGATATCCCTTTTCGTCGATGAGCCTGCGCAGCCTGGACGCCCGCTTGATGGCAAGCGAATGAACGGTCAGAGAGTCCGGATTGAGCTCTGCAATCTGCCGCAGGGTCGAGGCGGTGTCCTCCGCTCCCTCTCCCGGCAGTCCCAGGATCAGATCCATATTGATGTTGTCAAAACCGCAGTCCCTTGCCAGGCGGAAGGTATCCACCACCTGCTGTACCGAGTGATGTCTGCCGATCAGCCGAAGGGTCTCCTCCTGCATGGTCTGCGGATTCACGCTGATCCTGGTCACAGGATGCCGCCGCAGCACCTCCAGCTTGGAGCGCGTGATGCTGTCCGGCCGCCCTGCTTCCACCGTGAACTCCTGTACGCCGCGCAGATCATAGCTGCGCCCGATACTGCTGCACAGACGTTCCAGATGCTCCGCCTCCAGGGCCGTCGGCGTGCCGCCGCCGATGTATACCGTATCCAGCAGCTTTCCCTTCATAAGGGCTGCGGTTTCTTCCATTTCCCGTTCCAGGGCGGTCAGATAGTCATCCATCCGATCCTTCCACTGTGCGGCAGGAAATGACGGGAAGGAGCAATACAGGCACGTGGTAGGGCAAAACGGAATGCCGATGTAAAGGCTGTATCCGTTCTCATAGTGAATGTCCTGCAGGATCCGCTTTTCTCTCTGCGCAATGTCCACGGCAAGCGCCGCCTTCTCCGCCGATACCTGATGCTCCCTGCGAAGAAAATCGGACGCCTCCTCTGCGGAGGCGCCCTCTTCCATTCTGGTCATGGCGATCTTGGTGGGGCGGATGCCGATCAGATCTCCCCACGGCAGCACCCGTCCGGTGTGCCGGCACAATGACTGATACAGAAAGGTCTTTAAATCACTTTTGGCAGTCTGTGATTTCGCCGCATAGTTCACAGCTGTGTCCGGCCGCCCTCTGCGTATCGGTACATTTTCACCATCGCCGAAGCAAAGCGTGATCCCATCGGGTTCCAGCACGATCCGCAGGAAAACATCCGGACAAAGCGCCCTCACCTTCTCTGCACCGGCATCGCCGTCAACGCAGACCTTCACCTCCTCCGACGGATAAAAGGCCTTCACCAGAGAATGAATTTCGTACCGATACAAATCTATATTCTCATCAACCCGCAGCATTCCTCAATCTCCCGACACCACACAGTTGTACCGCTTTTCATGTCCGATGGTCGTCGTCCCGCCGTGTCCCGGACAGACCATGGTTTCCTCCGGCAGAACGAACAGCTTTTCCCGCACAGATCGGACCAGACTGCTCATCGAGCCGGTCGGAAAATCCGTGCGTCCGACAGATTCCTCGAACAATGTATCTCCTGCAAGGAGAAGCGGCGTGCCGTCCGACGGATGAACGTAATAGCAGCAGCTCCCCTCCGTGTGCCCCGGCGTGGAGATGCAGCGGAAGGCAATCCCTGCCAGCTCCACCGTTTCCCCATCCCGCAGCAGAACATCCGGTTTGACGCGGATGCTCCTTCCGTACGCTGCCGAGAGATTGTCCTCCGGGTCCGACAGCAGCCGTGCCTCCCGGTCGCCCGCATATACCTTCGCCCCGGTCCTCTCTCTGGCCTCGTTGACGCCGCCGATATGATCAAAATGGCCGTGGGTCAGGAGAATGGCCGTCACCCGAAGGCCCTGCTCCTCCAGTGCCTTCACCAACGCGCCGCCGTGATCTGCCGGATCCACCAGAACCGTCTCCGCACTGCCCTCCAGATACAGATAGTAGACATTCGTCTGCACGACGCCGACCACGCAGCTGCCGATGATCACCTTTGCCATAGACACTCCTTCCGCACCCCTCCATCCGGGCCGCAGCCTGCCTTCTCCCCGCGCCGCAGGACACACTGCAGCAGCGGTCCGTCATGCACGCTTGATATCAATCACATTGCGGACCTGCCGCAACTTTTCAATGATCGCCGCCAGCTCCTTCGTGCCGCCGACGTGAAAAATAACATTCATCGTCGCAAAGCCCTGCTTGTTCGTCCTGGTGTTGACGCCGACAATCGAAATGTTTTTCTCGGTAAAGGTTCTGGAAATATCCGACAGAAGCCCCGCGCGGTCCGTTGCATAGATGTTGATCTCCGCCTCAAAATCGTCTCCCGGCGTGTCCGCACCCTTTTCCCAGTCGGCATCAATGAGTCTGGCGCGGTCGATTTCCGGCAGATTCATCATGTTGATGCAGTCTGTCCGGTGAATGGTGACGCCCCGTCCTCTTGTGACAAAGCCTACGATCTCATCTCCCGGCACCGGGTTGCAGCAGCGTGCATAATGCACTGCCACATCGTGAATGCCTTTTACAATGATGCCAGAGCTGCGCCGGTGCATATGCGGTCTCGCCGCATTGTCCTCCACCTGGCGAAGGATCTCCGCATCCGTCAGATGTGCCTGATGATCCTTCTCGTAGAGCTCCAGCAGCTTGTTGGCAACCTGCCCCTCCTTGAGGCCGCCGTGTCCGATGGCCGCCAGCACCGCATCCCACTCACGGAAGCCGTATTTGCGCAGCACGGCATCCATGTACTCCGGCTTGAGCAGCTGCTCCTCCTTGAGGCCCTTGGTCCTGCAATAGGTCTCAAAGGCTTCCTTTCCGCGGACAATGTTCTCTTCCTTCTGATTCTTTTTGAACCATTGGTTGATCTTCGTTTTCGCCGAAGCGCTCTTGCAGATGTTCAGCCAGTCGAGGCTCGGACCGCGCGAGTTCTGCGACGTCATGATTTCGATCCGATCGCCGTTCTGGATGACATAATCAATGGGGACCAGCTTTCCGTTGACCCTTGCCCCCACCATCTTGTTGCCGACCGCGGAGTGAACGGAATAGGCGAAATCAATGGGCGTCGACCCGGCGGGGAGATTCTTCACCTCACCTCCCGGTGTAAAGCAGTATACGCTGTCTGAGAACAGGTCCAGATCGCTCTTGAGCAGCTGCATGAACTCCTTGTTGTCCGACATGGACTGTTGCCACTCCAGAATCTGACGCAGCCAGATCAGCTTCTCCTGCTCCGATTCGTCCACCTTCCGCCCGTCGCTGGCGACCTTGTATTTCCAATGGGCTGCGATGCCGTACTCCGCCTCCCGATGCATTTCAAACGTCCGGATCTGAATTTCAAACGGCTGTCCGGTTCTCCCGATCAGGGTTGTATGCAGCGACTGGTAGCCGTTCGCCTTGGGCATCGCAATGTAATCCTTGAAGCGCCCGGGAATGGGCTTGTACATCTCATGGATCACACCCAGGGAGGCATAGCAGTCCTTCACTGTATTCACAATGATCCGCACCGCAAAAAGATCATAGATCTCATCCATGGTCTTGTGCTGGTTCACCATCTTCTTGTATATGCTGAAAAAATGCTTGACGCGGCCGTCAACTCTCGCCTCAATGCCGGCCTCCTTCACGGCCTTTGCGACATGCTCGGCAATTTCCTCAACGTAATGCTCCCGCTCAGATTTCCGCTCCCGTACCTGCTGAACCAGCTCATTGTAAACCTCCGGTCGAAGGTACCGAAGGGAAAGGTCGTCCAGCTCTACTTTGATTTTGCTGATGCCAAGGCGCGACGCAATCGGAGAATAAATGTCCAGGGTCTCCTGCGCAATGCGCTTTTGCTTTTCCGGAGGCTGGTACTGAAGTGTGCGCATATTGTGAAGACGGTCCGCGAGCTTGATCAGAATGACACGAATGTCCTTAACCATGGCCAGGAACATCTTGCGCAGATTCTCCGCCTGCATCTCCTGCTGGGCCTGCGTCTTGTCCGCATAATCACCGGAGAGCTTGATCTTTTTGAGCTTTGTCACGCCGTCCACCAGCTCTGCGACATCGCTTCCGAAGGTGTCGGTAATGTTCTGTTTGGTATAGACCGTATCCTCCACGACATCGTGCAGAAGCCCTGCTGCGATCGTCTCCTGGTCCATTTCCAGATCAGCCAGAATAATGGCAACGTCCAGAGGATGAATGATGTAGGGCTCGCCGCTCTTCCGCTTTTGTCCCTCGTGTGCCTTATAGGCCAGCTGATAGGCCCGCTCGATCATGGAAAGATCCTCGCTCGGGTGATACCGGCGCACACGGATCAGCAGATCCTGATAGAGCTCCTCAGGGCTCAAGAATTCAACTGTCTTCTCAATGGTGCCGCTGTCAAAGCCCTCCGACACCCCGCACTCTGTCTCATTCTCCCCGGAAACCGGGAGGTCGGAGGGTGCCGCGTGACCGATCCGTTCCCGTTCCTTGAAAATCCGGGTGGAGTCCTTCACTTCAGTCATATCCTGCTCCTTTTTCACCATACCCATGAATACAGGGAATTCTAGCACATTCTGTCCGCATTGAGCAAATCCCCGCCTGCATCACAAGGATGCAGGCGGGGATCTCTCTTTTCGGATTATGATCAGCCGGTTTTTCTGTTGTACGTATTATTTGCCGAGCTGAGCATCGTTGTTGCCGGAATCCGAGGTGAACAGCTCCAGCATGTTGATCGGATCGTCATAGTCGGCGAGCCAGCCTTCACGGGCAACGTCGAAGTTGCCCTGCTTGCGGTCATTCAGGAAGGTCTGCCAATCCTCAACGCTGATCTCCATGGTGATGCCGATGGCGGCAAGATCCTGCTGGATGGCCTGGGCAACACCCTCGTGACCGGTGCCCTCATTGGTCAGGTAGTTGATGTGGATCGGCGTGGATTCGGACAGCATGTTGTTGTCATCGAACTCAAAGCCGGCTTCCTTCAGAAGGGCAATGGCTCCCTCAACATCGACATCTGCGCTGTAGTAGCCCAGATCATCTGCATAAGGGAAGGTATACGCATCATCGTTGGCTTTGAACACGCCGCCGTTGCTGTCGCTCATGCCGGCAGGAACGAAGGAGGTTGCAACCTGCTGCTCGCACTGGCCGATGGTGTCAACGATATACTGACGATCGATCAGCTTGGCAATGGCGCGGCGCTCAAGAGCAGCCTGCGTTGCCGTCAGTCCGTCGAACATAGAGGAATTCACGTTGAAGGCAACATAGTAGGTGCCCATGTTGGGGATGATATGGAAATCATCGCCGTCCTTGAGGTTGCCGATCTCATTGGTGGGAACGGTATCTGCGAAGTCAATGTCTCCGGCCTGATATGCAGCAAGGATCGCCGTATCATCGGCAGACAGCATGAAGTCCAGCTCATCTACGGATACGTTCTCCGCATCGTAGTAGTAAGGGTTCTTCACATAGACCATGGACTCGTTGTGCTTCCACTCCTTCAGCGTGTATGCGCCGTTGGATACAAAGCCTGCCTCAGAGGCCCAGGAGCCGGGGTTGGTCTCCCAATCGGAGGCGGATTCCACTGCAGCCTGCTGTACCGGCATGAAGACCGGGAAGGACAGGAGGCTCATCATGTACGGGCAGGGAGCCGTCAGCGTAAAGGTAATGGTGTAGTCATCGGTTGCCTCCAGAGCCAGCTCCGGAGCAGAACCGTCGCCATAGCCCTCAAATACGGAGAACAGATAGGAATAATCCGATGCCGTTGCGGGATCTGCTGCACGGTTCCAGGAATAAACGATGTCATTTGCATTCAGATCCGTGCCGTCAGACCACTTCAGGCCTTCCTTTACGTGAATGGTGTAATTCGTGCCGTCCTCGGAAATCTCCGGCTCGCCGTCTGCAAGAGCAGGAACGATGCTGCCGTCCTCATCCGCAGTATACAGGCCTACAAAGGAGTTTGCCGCAAGGCAGGCACCGTCAACGGTGGAGTTCAGTGCAGGATCCAGATGATCCGGCTCGGAGGCCAGATTCAGGCGCATCACATCCGCATTCTCACCGTTCTTCTTGCAGTACATGAAGTACTTGGTGCCGAACACGGTGGAGTAGTTGCCGGTCCACTCTGTCTTCTCCAGATACAGATCGTTGTAATAGTAGATGGGCAGCACCGCGCCGGTGGCCATCAGCATATCCTCGGCCTCATGCATCTTCGCTTCGCGGGACGCAGAATCCGTGTCCAGACGAATCTCATCGATCAGGCTGTCGAACGCATCCCAGTTCGGAGCGTAGCTGTGCTCTGCAGTACCCTCGAACTCCATAAAGACCGGATCATCTGCTGCATCTGCAGTATCTTCCGTTCCCTCTGCGGTCTCCTCCGAGGTCTCTTCGGTACTCTCCGCGCTGCTGTCATCCGCAGCAGACGAAGGTGCAGAAGAGGCATCCGAGCAGCCGGCCAGAAGGCTGGCAGACACGACGCCTGTCAGCACCAGTGCCAATACTCTCTTTTTCATAATTCCTCCCATAGCTTGGAAATACGGACGGAAAATCTCCGTCCCGCCTATACAACCGATTCAGGCAGTGCCTGAACCTTGATAACAGATTCCCCTTGTGAAAAGGAGAATCCGGAATCAACATTTCATGTGACCGTTCCGCACCCATCTCGATGGGGCCGGCCATGAGGCGGACACTCGAAGGCGCTATCGCCGCCTTCTCCTGTTACGCGCCTTGGCCGCCTGTCGATTTCAATCATGAATTCGTCCGCAGGCGGCCGACCCTGCGGTTGGGATCACTTCACCCAGCAGGCAACCATATGCCCATTCCCGCGATCTGTCAAGTGCGGGCACTCCTTTGCGCACTGCTCTTCTGCATAGCGGCAGCGTGTCCGGAAAGGACACCCGCTCGGCATGTGCAGGGGAGACGGAATGTCGCCCTCGAGCACAATGCGGTGGGATGCCCGGGCCGTTTTCGGATCCGGAATCGGAACTGCGGACAGCAGGGAGAGCGTATAGGGATGAATCGGATGCTCGTTGAGCTCATCCGCATCTGCAATTTCCACAATTCGTCCCAGATACATCACGGCAATGCGGTTGGAGATGTGATGCACCACCAGAAGGTCATGGGCAATGAACAGATAGGCTACGCCCATTTTCTCCTGAATCTCTTCAAACATATTGATGACCTGCGCCTGAATGGAAACGTCGAGGGCAGATACCGGCTCATCGCAGACGATGAATTTCGGATTCACTGCCAGAGCTCTGGCAATGCCGATGCGCTGTCTTTGTCCGCCGGAAAATTCATGGGCATACCGGGTCCCGTGCTCCGCATTCAGGCCCACCAGCTCCATGAGGTGCATGATCTTATCGTGGCGCTCTCCGCGGCTCGAATACAGTCTGTGGATGTCCAGCGGCTCACCGATGATGTCTTCCACGGTCATGCGGGGATTCAGGGAAGAATACGGATCCTGGAACACCATCTGCATCTGCTTGCGCAGCGGGTGAATGTTCTTCTCTGTCACGAGCTCCCCGTCGAAATAGAACTCTCCTCCCGTCGGCTCATACAGACGCAGAAGGGATCTTCCGACGGTTGTCTTGCCGCAGCCGGACTCTCCCACAAGTCCGAGCGTTTCTCCCGGTTTGATGTTGAATGAGACACCGTCCACAGCCTTGAGCGGAATGGAGGAGAACAGTCCGGTTTTCACCGGGAAATACTGCTTCAGCTCCTTCACTTCCACGAGGTATTCGCTCTGCTTCTTCTCTTCTGCCATTATGCATGCACCTCCTCTTGGAATGCTGCAGGAGTTCCTTCCGTCTTCTTCGCAGCCTCTTCCTCATCGCGGGCCTTCTTGACATTCAGCCAGCACGCAGCGAAATGATGATCGGGCATCATCAGCTCCTCCGGCTGCTCCATCAGGCAGATCTTCATGGCGTTGTCGCAGCGCGGGCAGAAGGCGCAGCCCTTCGGCATGGCCAGCATATTGATCGGAGTTCCGCCGATGGGCACCAGCCTTTCCTTCATGTTGTCCGCATTCGGAATGGAGCGCAGCAGTCCTTTGGTGTATTCATGACACGGGCGGTAGAAGATATCGTCCGCTGTTCCTCTCTCGCAGACACGCCCGCCGTACATGACAATGATCTCATCACACATGGAGGCAATGACGCCAAGGTCATGCGTCACCATGATGATGGCCATGCCCAGCTTCTTCTGCAAATCCTTCATGAGTTCCAGAATCTGGGCCTGGATGGTGACATCCAGCGCCGTCGTCGGCTCATCCGCGATCAGAACATCCGGCTCACAGGCCAGCGCCATGGCGATCATGACACGCTGCCGCATGCCTCCGGACAGTTCAAACGGATACTGTTTGATGCGGCTGGCCGGTTCATTGACGCCCACCATTTCCAGCAGCTCAACGGCCCGCTGATTCGCCGCCTTCCTGCTCTTATACTGCGTGTGCAGCTGCAGGGCCTCCCGCAGCTGCCAGCCGATGGTAAAGGTCGGGTTCAGGGAGGTCATGGGGTCCTGGAAAATAATGGAGCATCTGGCCCCGCGGAATGCCTCCAGCTGGCGCTTGTCATACGCCAGGACATTCTCTCCCTTGAAGAGGATCTCACCGCCGACCACCTTTCCGGTGTCCGCGAGAATCTGCATGATGGAATACGCTGTGACGGATTTGCCCGAGCCGGACTCCCCCACAACGCCCAGAATCTTCCCTCTGTTCACAGAAAAGCTGACGCCGTTGACCGCCTGTACCTCCCCGGAGTCGGTGAAAAAGGTCGTATGCAGGTCCTTTACCCGCAGGATCGTCTCCTCTTCCTTTCCCCCGCGGTCGGCGGGAGACGCAGGATCGTCTTTTTTCCACTCATTCATTGCTTCAGACATGCCACACTCCTTATTTTTTCAGCTTGGGATCAAATGCATCGCGAAGTGCATCCCCCAGCAGATTGAAGGACAGAACGATCAGCACGATTGCCATTGCCGGGAACACCAGCCGCATCGGATACGACTGCATGCCGGACCTCGCTGCGTTGGCCAGAGAGCCGAGCGACGGCATCGGAAGCGA
The DNA here is from genome assembly GCA_963657295.1 of Clostridium sp. CAG:302. Classification (GTDB taxonomy): domain Bacteria; phylum Bacillota; class Clostridia; order Lachnospirales; family Lachnospiraceae; genus CAG-791. The sequence continues at coordinate 11,136 of CAVKMX010000021.1, read as the reverse complement.
AACGCCCAGTCCGAGGAAGGAAAGATAGGACTCCGTGAAGATGGCCGAGGGAATCTGCTGGGCCGTCGTAATGATGATCACCGACAGACAGTTGGGCAGAATGTGTTTTCTGACAATCCGTTTCCCGGAGGCTCCCATGGATTTGGCAGCCAGCACGTATTCATTGTTCTTGATGGTAAGAATCTGGCCCCGAACCAGTCTGGCCATTCCGACCCAGTACAGCAAGCCGAACACAATGAACATGGACACCATGTTCGTTCCCAGCTTTCCGAAGATGGGGATGGAGGAAAAATCCAGCGTTTCCTTGAATACCACGGACAGCAGAATGATGATCAGAAGATCCGGCAGGGAATAAATGATATCCACGATCCGCATCATGATCAGGTCCACCTTTCCTCCGCAGTAACCGGAGATGGCACCGTAAATCGTGCCGATCACCGCCACCATGATGGCAGCTACCAGACCTACCAGGAAGGAAACCCGGGTGCCGTAAATAACGCGGATGAAATAATCACGGCCCAGCTCGTCTGTCCCCATAATATGAGGGAAAATTTTGACATTGTACTTATCCATATAAGCCTGCTCCAGTGCCGAAAACTGGAATGGCTCCATGTTGGCTGCACCCTTATCGCGCACACCCTCCACGGTGATGATCTGCTCATAGCTGTAGGGAACGATGATGGGCGCGAGAATCATCGTCAGGACCACCAGGATGAGCACAACAATGGCAAACACTGCCAGTGGATTCCGGCGAAGTCTGCGCAGGCCATCCTTCAGAAACGTGGTGGATTCCGCCATGACGTCCTGCTGCTGCTTCTCCTCTTCCGTAGCCTTTTCAAACTGCGCGGGATCCAGCTGGAGACTCAGAAGCCTCTTCTTAGGTGTAGGTATCTCGTAATTCTGTGCCATTGGATGTCTTCCTCCTTAATCCAGCGAGATGCGCGGATCGACCAACTTATACACAAGATCACTGACAAGATTCATCACGATCATGATGAACGCCAGGAAAATGGTGGTTCCCATGATCATCGGATAATCCCGGTTGGTGATGGAATCCACGAATTTCGATCCCAGTCCTCCGATTGTGAAAATCTTCTCGATAACAAGCGAGCCGGTAAGAATTCCCGCAATCAGCGGACCCAGGTAGGTAATCACCGGAATCAGTGCGTTGCGCAGCGCATGCACGAAGATCACCTTGGCCGGCCGGACACCCTTTGCCCTTGCCGTGCGCACATAATCCTGGCCCAGAACATCCAACATGCTGGTCTTCGTCAGGCGCGTAATGTAGGCCATCGGAGACAGCGACAGTGCCAGTACCGGCAACACATAGCTGGGATTCCCGGTGCTCCATACCGGAAACCACCCGAGCTGGATGCAGAACACCAGGAGCAGCAATGAGGCCGCCACAAAGCTCGGCATAGCCGTAAACAGCGTGACAAAGAAGATGATGACATGATCCGGCCACTTGTTGCGGTTCAGCGCGGCAATACATCCCAGAACAAGGCCGCATACAAGGGCCACGGCCACCGCGCGAAGTCCGAGTCTGGCCGATACCTGAAAGGATTCCATGATCGTCTGTGAGATATCGCGTCCGGTTTTCAATGACACACCGAAATCTCCGTGCAGCAGATTCTTCATATAATTCACGAACTGCACGCCGACCGGCTGATCCAGGCCGTACCTGGCGTTCAGCACCTGCATAACCGCATCGGATTTCGCCTTCTCACCGTTGAATGGTCCGCCCGGAATTGCATTCATCGCAAAAAAGGTGATGAAGCAGATGAGGAACATGGCAACCACCGCCAGCAGCACGCGCTTTACAACATACTTAGCCAACTTTTTACCTCTTTCCTTTGCGTCATTCTGTCGCATTGTAGCGTACACAAAGACATTTGTGTTTATAAAAAATTCACGTTATTCTATCGGAATATCATGGGGATGTCAAGATACAGTTTCATTTTTGCTTGACAGATACCGTTTCATTTTTGCTTGACAGAACCTCCTTTGCGATCGCCTCGTCCACACTGATCCTGCTGCCGTATTGTGCCTTTATCTGTCTTGCGATCTTTTTAACATCCGCC
>CAVKMX010000021.1:0-9027 GCA_963657295.1 Clostridium sp. CAG:302 | reverse complement strand
GGAGCGGAGGACATCCACTGGACCTTTTCCGCATAAAAAGAGGAGACAGCCGAAGCCATCTCCCCTCTTGTCTAAAACTCATTTCCCTTGTATTTACAGGCTTTTTAGTATCCCATGCCTGCGCCCTGAGCCGGAGCAGCCGGTGCAGGCTCTTTGATGTTGGCAACTGCAGCTTCTGTGGTCAGGAAAGTGGAGGCAACGGAGCAGGCGTTCTGCAATGCGCTTCTGGTAACCTTTACCGGATCCAGAACACCGTCCTCCATCATGTCAACATACTCCTCTGTGTATGCATCGAAGCCGACGCCCGTCTTGGATTCCTTCACCTTGTTCACGATAACGGAGCCATCCAGTCCTGCGTTCGCAGCGATGTTGTACAGCGGAGCCTCCAGTGCCTTCAGAACGATGCGGGCACCGGTCTTCTCATCACCGGAGAGGCCTTCCAGTACCGCCTCAACAGCCTTCTGAGAGTGAATGTAAGCAGAGCCGCCGCCGAAGATGACGCCTTCCTCTACGGCTGCCTTGGTGGCATTCAGTGCATCCTCCATACGGTACTTGGCTTCCTTCATCTCGGTCTCTGTGGCAGCACCGACACGAATCACGCCGACACCTCCGCTGAGCTTGGCAAGACGCTCCTGCAGCTTCTCTCTGTCGAAGTCCGACTTGGTATCTGCAATCTGCTTCTTGATCTGCTCGATTCTGTCATGCAGATCGTTCTTGTCGCCCTCGCCGTCCACGATGGTGGTGTTCTCCTTCTCCACCTTTACGCTCTTTGCACGGCCCAGCTGCTCGATCGTCGTATCCTTAAGCTCAAGACCAAGATCAGCGGAAATCACCTGGCCGCCGGTAAGGATTGCGATATCCTCCAGCATGGCCTTTCTGCGGTCACCGTAGCCGGGAGCCTTCACGGCAACAACATCGAAGGTTCCGCGGAGCTTGTTGACGATCAGGGTCGTCAGAGCCTCGCCCTCAACATCCTCGGCAATGATGAGAAGCTTTGCGCCCATCTTCACGATCTGCTCCAGTACGGGCAGAATATCCTGGATGTTAGAGATCTTCCTGTCTGTGATGAGAATATACGGATCCTCGAGGTTGGCCACCATCTTCTCCGTATCATTGACCATGTAAGCGCTGATGTAGCCGCGGTCAAACTGCATTCCTTCCACGAGATCCAGCTCTGTCAGCATCGTCTTGGATTCCTCAATGGTAATGACGCCATCCTTGGAAACCTTCTCCATCGCATCGGCGATCATCTTGCCGACCTCTGCATCGCCGGAGGAAATGGTGGCAACCTTCTCGATGTCCTCTTTCCCCTTGACCGTGGTGCTCATGTTCTTGATGGAATCCACTGCAGCATCCGTTGCCTTCTTCATGCCCTTGCGGAGTACGATCGGGTTGGCGCCTGCTGCCAGGTTCTTCATTCCCTCATTGATCATGGCCTGTGCCAGAACGGTTGCGGTTGTCGTGCCGTCGCCTGCAACATCGTTGGTCTTGGAGGCCGCCTCACGAATGAGCTGTGCGCCCATGTTCTCGAACTCATCCTCCAGCTCGATTTCCTTTGCAATGGTAACACCGTCATTGGTAATGGTAGGTGCGCCGTAGCTCTTATCCAGCACGACGTTGCGTCCCTTCGGTCCCAGAGTAATCTTTACGGTATCTGCCAGCTTGTTTACACCCTCTGCAAGAGCAACTCTTGCATCTGTTCCCATCTTCAAATCCTTAGCCATAATTCATAGCCTCCTGTTCCGATTCTATTGTTCATTTATTCGTATCTACTTAGCAGCCATCTCGAATTTGATACTCGAAAATGCCCGATGGCATTTTCTCCTATCCGGGAGTGATTGTCAGCGCTGCCGACAATCACTCCGTGCCGCGGAGAAACCGCATACGCGGATTTCTCCTTGCATTCGCAAATCCTCGATGCGGCTGGCTGGTGGTGCTTGCACCTCGCCCGCCTGCCAATTTCAATCGTGAATATGCCTGCAAGCAGTCAATTCACGTTGAAATATGGCAGATGCTAAACAGATACATTTATTCCATGATTGCGAGAATATCGCTCTGACGGACAACCGTGTAGGTCTCATCCTCTCCAAGCTTCACCTCTGTTCCGGAGTACTTGGAATATACAACCTTGTCACCGACCTTTACCTGCATTGCGATCAGCTTGCCGTCATCTGCCGTCTTGCCGGGTCCTACCGCCACAACCTCTGCCTGCTGCGGCTTCTCCTTTTCCGCTCCGGGAATTACAATGCCGGATGCTGTTGTGGTCTCAGCCTCCAGTGCCTTCAATACAACTCTGTCCTCCAAGGGTACCAATTTCATTGTGAATGCCTCCTTTATCTATCTTCATCAGCATGGACTGCTATGTCTTGCTGTGTTGTTAGCACTCCATTTCGTTGAGTGCTAATCGACAGTAGTTATAATAGTCTAGCGTGTAGGAGAATGCAAGAACCAAAAAATTGTTTTATACTTTGTTAATATCTCGGTGTCCGTTCGGACACCTGACAGCAATCTGCGATTTTCGGAGGAAAGAAATATGACATATCAAGACGTTTTGACAAACGCCCGCACCTGCAGCGGCCCCTCCTGCAAGGCCTGTCCCGTGTGCAACGGGAAAGCCTGCGGCAGCACCGTACCGGGTCCCGGCGCAAAGGGCATCGGCGATGTCGCCATCCGCAACTATGAGGCATGGCAGAAGATACGCATCAACATGAACACCATCTGCGAGAACCGGACGCCGGATACGAGCTTTGATTTCTTCGGGAAATCACTCCGCCTGCCGGTAATGGCAGGTCCCGTCGGCGCCGTCAAGCTCCACTACGGCGATAAATTCACCGACGTGCAGTACAATAACATTCTCGTTCCTGCCGCTGCCGGGGCCGGCATCATTGCTTTCACCGGAGACGGAACGGATCCCGGTGTTGTAAAGGCCGCCACGGCCTCCATCCGCAGCAGCGGCGGCACCGGTGTTCCCACCATCAAGCCCTGGGACATTCAGACGCTGCGCGAGAAATTTGCGTTGGTGGAGGAGTCCCGTTCCTTTGCCGTAGCGATGGATGTGGATGCGGCAGGTCTTCCCTTTCTGCAGGGCCTGACACCTCCCGCCGGCAGCAAAACCGTAGAACAGCTCCGTGAAATCATTCAGGCCTCCGGCAAGCCGTTCATCATCAAAGGCATTATGACGGCAAAAGGTGCCCTGGATGCGCTGGAGGCCGGTGCATCCGCCATCGTTGTTTCCAACCACGGCGGCCGCGTACAGGATCAGACCCCTTCCACCGCTGAGGTGCTCGAGGAGATCGCGGATGCCGTCGACGGCCGTATGATGGTTCTGGTCGATGGAGGCATCCGCACCGGTGTCGATGTGTTCAAGGCGCTGGCGCTGGGAGCCGATGCTGTACTCCTTGCAAGGCCCTATGTCACCGCCGTTTACGGCGGCGGCGAAGAAGGTGTAAGGCTTCTGACCGACAAGCTGTACAATGAGCTCACCACCACCATGCAGATGTGCGGTGTCTCCTCTTTGAAGGAAATCACCAGGGACTGTCTGCACCGCCCCACCAGCAGGTATGTCATCTTTTAATGCTCCTTTCACGCTCCGCCGAAAGAGGGCGGCACGGACATTTGTCCGTGCCGCCCTCTTTTTCTGTTGCGCCTTCCGGCTCTTCCATCAGAATCATTTCACCTCTGCCGAGAGCGCTCCGCCGTCCACGTCGATCTGAATCGTGCTGCCGACTCTTACCTTATCCTCCAGTATCAGCCTCGCTGCCATAGTTTCCACATTTTTCTGAATATACCGCTTCAGCGGCCGCGCACCATAGCTGGGGTCATAGGCCGCGTCGATGACATAGCTTTTCGCTGCGTCTGTCATGGCGACGGTAATCTCCCGGTCTGCCAGTCTGCCGTTCAGATCCTTCAGAATCAGATCGATGATTCCGCCGATGTTGTCCTTGGTCAGCGGGCGGAACATGATGATTTCATCCAGACGGTTCAGGAATTCCGGCCGGAAGCTTTGCCGGAGGATGCTGTCTACGGCATCACGGCACGCCCCGGAGATTTCGATAGCCGGCTCCTCTGCAGCGCCGGTGAGCGGATTCCCGCTCTCATCCAGCAGCTGAGGATGCGGATTGCCGGTTTTCTTTTCCTGTGCTTCAATATCTGCCAGAATCTGCTGTGCACCCAGGTTGGAGGTCAGAATGATGATGGTGTTCTTGAAGTCCACCGTTCTGCCCTGTGAATCCGTGATGCGTCCGTCATCCAGAACCTGCAGCAGTATATTGAATACATCCGGGTGTGCCTTCTCTACCTCGTCAAACAGAACCACGGAATACGGATGCCTCCGCACCGCCTCTGTCAGCTGTCCGCCCTCTTCATAGCCAACATATCCGGGTGCAGCGCCGATGAGTCTGGATACACTGTATTTCTCCATATACTCCGACATATCAATCCGGACCATGTTCTTCTCATCGTCGAACAGCGCCCTGGCAAGAGACTTTGCAAGCTCCGTTTTGCCGACACCGGTAGGTCCCAGGAACAGGAAGGAGCCGATGGGCTTGGTGGGATCCTTGATGCCTGCCTTCGACCGCATGATGGCCTCCGCCACCTTGGTAACCGCCTCATCCTGTCCCACAACGCTCTTGTGCAGCTCCTCCGGCAGATGCAGGGTCTTGCTGCGTTCGGACTCGGTCAGTCTGGAAACCGGAATGCCGGTCCATTTGGACACAATCCGTCCGATTTCCTCCTCTGTGACCTTCTCCCGAACCAGGCTCTCTCCCTTTCCATCGGACGCCCTTGCCGCAGCCTCCTCGCCTTCCTTAATCTTCGCCTCCAGGGCAGGGAGCTTCCCGTACTGAAGCTCTCCGACCTTTGAAAAATCGCCGTTTCTGGTTGCCAGCTCAATCTGTGCCTTGATGCTCTCTCTTTCTTCCCGCAGCTTCGCCAGTGACTGGATCTTATCCTTTTCATTCTGCCATCTGGCGGTTGCCTCGCTGTAGCGGTCATTCAGCTCGGCCATATCCTTCTGCAGCTCCGCCAGACGCTCCTTCGACAGATTGTCGTCTTCCTTCTCGAGCTGAATTTCCTCAATCCGCATCTGATCCAGACGATGCTTCATTTCATCCAGCTCTGTCGGCATGGAATTCAGCTCTGTTTTGATCAGGGCACAGGCCTCATCCATCAGATCGATGGCCTTATCGGGCAGGTAGCGGTCACTGATGTATCGATCCGAGAGAACCGCCGCCGCAACCAGGGCATTGTCTTCAATTTTCACGCCGTGGAAGGTCTCATACCGCTCCTTTAAACCGCGCAGAATGGAAATGGAATCTTCCACGGTGGGCTCATTCGCCATCACCGGCTGGAAACGGCGCTCCAATGCCGCATCCTTTTCAATGTATTCGCGGTATTCATTAAGGGTTGTCGCTCCGATACAATGCAGTTCTCCTCGGGCCAGCATGGGTTTGAGCATGTTGCCGGCATCCATGGCCCCCTCTGTTTTACCTGCTCCCACAATGGTGTGCAGCTCATCGATGAACAGAATGATGCCTCCCTCCGATGCCTTGACATCGTCCAGAACGGCCTTCAGACGCTCCTCAAATTCGCCGCGGTATTTGGCACCGGCTACAAGAGAGCCCATATTCAGGGAGAAGATTTTCTTATCCTTGAGCGATGTGGGTACATCTCCGTTTGCGATCCGCTGGGCTAAGCCCTCGACAATGGCTGTTTTGCCGACACCCGGCTCACCGATAATGACCGGGTTGTTCTTGGTCTTGCGGGAGAGGATCTGAATCACGCTGCGGATCTCCTCATCTCTTCCGATGACCGGGTCCATTTTCTGCTCTCTTGCCTTGGATACCAGCTCTTCACCGTATTTCTCCAACGTATCATAGGTGCTCTCCGGATTGTCCGAGGTTACCCTCTGGTTCCCGCGCACCGCCTGCAGCGCCTGCAGAAACGATTCCCTTGTAATTCCGAAATCCTTGAAAATCTGCTGCACGCAATGATTGGCCTGATGAATCATGGCAAGAAAAATATGCTCCACCGAGACATACTCATCCCCCAGCTTTTTGGCTTCGTCTTCGGCGCTCACCAGCACCTTGTTCAGGGATCCGCTGACATACGTCTGTACGTTGTCGCCGGAAACCCTCGGCAGAACCTTTACGGCGTTCTCACAGCGCGTTGTAAAGGTTTCCGGATCGATTCCCATTTTCTCAATCAGGGTCCGGATCAGACTGTCCTCCACGGTCAGAAGACAATACAGGAGATGCTCCTGATCGATCTGCTGGTTCCCGTATTCCACGGCCAGATTCTGTGCGTTCTGAATGGATTCCATCGATTTCTGTGTAAATTTCTGAATGTTCATATATTCCTTCCTTTCTGCCGCCGTTTCGCTGCGGCATCACGAAGTGTATTAAATGTTCAGCACCTGTCGATTTCAACAGGAATCGGCCGTTTACGGACGGATTCATGATTGAAATCGGCAGGCGGCCAAGGCCCGAAGGGCCTCCGGCCAGTCACATCGAGGATTTGCGGAGCAAATTCGAGATGGGGGCTGAACATATCGTCCCCGCTCACTTCATTGTCCCGTTTGTTCTATTCCGACTATAACACAATTACTTTTTCTGTCAATGCCGCTGTCCGCTTTTTTTCTGAAGAAAATCTAAAAAGCGCCTGAACCGTTACGTTCAGGCGCTGAAAATCAGCTTCATTCTCATAAGCCTTATAGGGTGCCGGCCGTCAGTTGATATGCACGCCGGCATCTTCGGCATCCGCAGCAATGTCGTTCCGCGGTTCCTTTGCCGGCTGCTGCGGGGCATCTGCCTCCCCCTCGGCCGCATCGCACGCCGGGGCTGTGTCCGCTGCTGCAGGGGCGGCATCTGCCTCCTCTGCAGCAGCGGACACGTTCCCATGCCGATGGATCGTCGTGTACCCTTCTGACGGATCCTTTCCGGCAGCGGGCTGAGAGGAGAGCGGCGTTACGGTACCTTCCTCGTATTCCCCGCGGGCGACGGCGGCGACGGCCTCCAGCGGTTTCTCCGCTTTGCCCAGCTGGAACATAATCCAGATATCCGAAACACCGTCTGCAATGAGAACAACGGCCATCAGCTTCATAAGGATGTTCTCAATGAACATCGGATGAATGACAAAAACGACTCCGAGGATTATTTCCAGTGCGGCAATCACCACAGCCGCGCTGGCTCCGCCCGATTTCTGTCTCGCAATCCGGATGCTCTCCGACAAATCCACCAGACCGGTGACCAGCACGATCAGACCGATGATGGTGGGGACAAGAGAAGCCAGCACCTCCGGGCGGAAGAACAGATACATTCCCATGACCAGCATGGTGACGCCGCCGAAAAGCCCTGCACTGCTGCCGTAAACCCTGGACCTTCCGAAGAAAAATGCGATTACCACGGCAATGCCGACCACCGCAATCAGAGCCGCGATGACCTCGCAGATCACGTTGATGGCGGTATCCGACCAGAGGAACAGCACCAGTCCCATCGCAATGAGACACACCGCTCCGATAAACTTGTTGGTCTTCGCAATTTTCAATGCACTTCGAATTTCCTGTTCCGCACGGTTCTCCTTCATAGCTCACCCTTTCTGCCGCAGTTCCTCTGCGGCAAATCACGCAGAATCTCCCGTATATCCGCTGCAGCCCTTCTACAGCGTGTGCATTCTCTCTTCCTGCAGGCACAGCGCATCGATCCGCTCCAATATCTCATCTCTTCCCTGCTTCGACAGTCCCGAAAAAGGGATGACCTCCACGGAAACCTCCTGTCCTACCGCGCTCTTTTTCTGCAGAACGTTCTTCACATTCGCAATGGCCTTCGGAAGCTGGCTGCGCTTGAGTTTGTCCGCCTTGGTCGCCACAATGATGGGGACAAACCCGTTGTGTATGACCCAGTCGAACATCAGTGCATCATCATCCGAGGGATCATGCCGGATATCCACGAGCAGGAAAACCGCCCGGAGAGTATCGCTGGTATGAAGATAATTCTCGATCATGGCTCCCCACTGCGCCTTGACCTCCACCCCCGGCGTTGCGTAGCCGTAACCCGGAAGATCCACCAGGTACAGCGCATCGTTGATGTTGTAATAATTGATGGTCTGGGTCTTCCCCGGCTTTCCGCTGGTTCTGGCATAGCTCTTCCGGTTCATCAGTGCATTGATCAGGGTAGACTTTCCTACATTGCTCTTCCCTGCAAAGGCGAACTCCGGCCATGTGTGGTGCGGCAGGCGGCTGGTGATGCCGCATACCGTTTCCAGGTTTACATTCTTGATTACCATGCTCTCCTACGAGGCCTCTGCCTCTGTCCTGCTCCCATCGCAATGCACGAGAATCGGACGTCCCTTTCCAAGGACCGCATCCTTGGTCACAATGCACTCTTCTACCGTATCATCCGACGGAATTGAATACATTACATCCATCGTGACCCGTTCCACAATGGAGCGAAGTCCTCTTGCACCGGTCTTGCGCTCCACCGCCATCTCTGCAATGGCCGTCAGCGCATCGTCCTCGAAGGACAGCTCCACTCCGTCATAATGGAACAGCTTTCTGTACTGCTTCACCAGCGCGTTCTTCGGAACCTTCAGAATGCTGACCAGTGCATTCACATCCAGGCCATCCAGTGTTACAACCACCGGAACTCTTCCGATGAACTCCGGAATCAGCCCGAACTTCATCAGATCCTGCGGTACAACCTCCTTCAGGACACTCCCCAGATCCTTCTCCTCTTTTTCAGCCACCGAGGCATTGAAGCCCATGGAACGATAATCGGTTCTCTCATGGATGATCTTGTCCAGACCGTCAAAGGCGCCGCCGCAGATGAACAGAATGTTGCTGGTATCGATCTGAATCAGCTCCTGCTGCGGATGCTTCCTGCCGCCCTGCGGCGGTACGGAGGCCACGGTTCCCTCTACAATCTTCAGAAGCGCCTGCTGCACGCCTTCCCCCGAAACATCCCGCGTAATGGAAACATTTTCGCCCTTTTTGGAAATCTTATCGATCTCATCGATATAGATGATTCCGTACTG
>CAVKMX010000020.1:12794-23851 GCA_963657295.1 Clostridium sp. CAG:302 | reverse complement strand
GCAGACAGCTATGAGGAGGTCATGCTGATCTACAACGGGGCTCTGCGTCAGATTCAGACCAAGCTGAACATCCTCAACGAGGAGTTTCAGCATGTGCATAATTACAATCCGATCGAGCATATCAAGGCAAGGCTCAAGACGCCGGAGAGCATCGTGAAAAAGCTCCGGCGCCACGGCTACGATTCCACGCTGGAGAACATGGTGAAATACTGCAATGATATTGCGGGAGTCCGGATCATCTGCGATTTCACCTCGGATATATACAAGATTGCTGATATGATCAGCAATCAGAGCGACATCCGCATCCTTGCCATCAAGGATTATCTGGTGAACCCGAAGCCGAGCGGATACAAGAGCTACCATATGATCGTCACGGTGCCGGTCTATCTGTCCGACCGCATCGTGGACACCAAGGTGGAGATTCAGATCCGGACCATTGCCATGGACTTCTGGGCCAGCCTGGAGCACAAGATCCAGTATAAATTCACGAGGGAGGTCCCGGCTTCCATTGCGGCGGAGCTGTTGGAATGCGCGCATATGGTGTCGGATCTGGATGAGAAGATGCTCTCTTTGAACAACGAAATTCAGGAAGTGAAATAAGACGGCTGTGTGCTTTGCCGGGAAGGGGATCCCTTCCGGGCACGCGGCCGGCCGGAAAAAGAGGAGTGCCCGGACATCTTTCGATGCCCGGGCTTATTATGAAAAAATCATCAAACTGTTGTTCGCTTCGTTGTGTTTAATATAGCAGAATCTTATGAACAAAATATGAACACGATTTTAACATATGTGAATAACTGACAAAAAATCACGGATCCATGGGATGCATTCGTACAAAACAGCCAAGCACAGCGCGGCATCCTTCGTTGTAAATCGCAGGAGAAGATGGTATCATACACACGGATTACGCTGATGTGAAAGGAGCCGGACACATGGGTGACCAGTTTATGCAAGAGGTACAGGAAGAGGAGCATTCGATCGAGGAGCTCGAGAGAAAGATTCAGCAGTCGACCGGAATCGGTGAGGCTGCTGCCGACGATATGATCCGCGCCAACGAAGAGGCGCAGGCCGCAGAGGTGGATGCACTCAAGGATACGGTGACGGCATATCGCAGACAGATCGACGAGCTGAAGGATCTCTACAACAAGAACAGCGTCCTGGTGGATGAGCTGCGCGGCATGAGTCTGGAAACCACGAAGGGGGTGCAGGATGTCATGAAGGCATCGGCACAGGCTCTTTCCGAGAACAGCAGCGCGCTGCGCGATGTGAATTTCGCACAGATGCACGCAGAGTCCAGACAGCAGGTGGAGGATTCCGCAAAGGAGCTGGGCGAGAAGGTTACGGCTTCCATTGAGCAGTCCCAGCAGAAGATCGCAGATCTTCTGCAACAGTCGGATGATTTTGCACACAAGGAGAACGTCCGCATATACCGCAACGTGCAGGCGGCCACGGATCAGCTGCTCAAGCAGCAGACAGAGGAGCTGAAGGGCCAGCTGGAGGAGTTCCGGGGACAGGAGAAGACAAGGATCTCCTGGATCCAGATTCTGATTCTGGTAGGTGTTCTGGCGGGCACGGTGCTGGAAGTGCTGGATGTGTGCGGTATTTTTGACATGCTTTTCCGATGATACGGTATCTGTCGTAAATGATGCGTTTGTTATTTCAGGCCAGCAGGAAAATTGAATTCTGGGTGCTGACGGTTTGTACTGCGGTACTGGCCGTCAGCCTCTTGCTGTTCCCCGAATATGTTCCGCTGGGGCAGCAGGAGGAGAATCTCATCACGGTGCTGCTCAACGGCGAAGAGGTGGGAATTGTGGACTCCGCGGAGGAGGCGGAGCGTTGCTATCGTCTGGCCAGGCAGGAGATCGCGAACACGAGCGAGGACATGATCTTCATCGATGCGCGGCTGGAGCTGCAGGGCAAGCATGTGTCCTGGGGATTCACGGACAGCGAGGAGGAGATCGTGAGCCGGATGAAGTCCGTGCTCTCGACCTATGAGCTGATGAGCCTGCAGCACTGCTATTCCGTCAAGATCGGCGAGAGCATTGTCAACATGGCCTCCGTGGAGGACATCAAGGAGATACTGAACGGGGTTCTGCAGCAGTACGATCCGGAGAAAATCTACATCGTCAACATCAAATCGGACACATCGCGGGAGGTCAATGCCCTGACCTATGAGGTCCTGACGACCAGCGAGCAGGAAAAGAAGGAGGAGCAGCAGAACCAGCTCCCGCTCGCCGGCATCGAGCAGGCGTTTTCCAAGCTGTTCGACAACGTGACGCCTGCCGTCGGCATGGACTTCGAGGATTATGTCCTTGGCCTGCAGCAGATTGACTTCGGAGAGAAGATTGAAATTTCCGAGACCTACCTTCCCTCGAATCTGGTGAATTCACTGGAGGAGGCCAAGGCCATGGTGACGGGCGAGGTCTCGAAGAGCTCCTCCTATGAGGTGAAGAGCGGCGATACGCTGTCCACCATTGCCGCACAGTACGGACTGACAACGGAGCAGCTGGTGTCCATCAACGGGCTCTCCGGCACGGATGCCATCATCCGTCCCGGCGACGTTCTGAGCGTGACCGTTGCCGAGGCCCAGCTGACGGTGCTCTATACGAATCAGGAATACATCGAAGAGGATTACTGGGCGGATACCATATACAAAGAGAATGATGACTGGTACACCGACAAATCCGAGGTCATTCAGGAGGGAAGCGCCGGGCACCGCCGGGTGGTGGCGCTGGTCAGCTACCGCGATGATACGATTCTCAGCCGTGAGATTGTAAAGCAGGAGAATACGGTGGATGCCGTGCCCAAGATCATTGAGGTGGGGACGAAGAATCCGCCCACCTATATCTGGCCGGTGTACGGACGCGTGTCCTCTAATTTCGGCGGCCGTTCGGCACCGAAGGCCGGCGCCAGCACCAACCACAAGGGAATCGATATCGCCGTGGCAACCGGAACCTCTGTCATGGCAACGAGCGGCGGCAGGGTGACGACGGCAGGCTGGCAGTCCGGCTATGGCTATGTCGTATACATCGATCACGGAAACGGCGTGACATCACGCTACGGACATTTGTCGAAGATTCTGGTGTCTGTCGGGCAGACGGTTTCGCAGGGAACGGTAATTGCCAGGTCCGGCAATACCGGCAACAGTACCGGACCGCACCTGCACTTTGAGATCCGGGTGAACGGCACGGCGGTCAATCCGCTGAATTACGTGAATTAACTGTTCCGGGTCAGGCTGCGCAGCAGCCGGCCCGGCGGTTTTCCGCGGGAGCAGCGGGGCGGAGCGCGGGCGCCGGCGGCCGCCTTGACGGAAACGGACGGCGGGAGTATTCTGTTACGGTCTTATTGCACAGCGGCAGAATTTTCCGTACTGCCGCATTTAGGAGTTGGATACATGGTGCATTATGTTGTGAAGGGCGGGAGTCCTCTCTCCGGAGAGGTTGAGATCGGCGGGGCGAAGAATGCAGCCCTGCCTATTATTGCTGCCTCCATCATGGCTGACGAGCCGGTGACAATAGAGAATATCCCGGATGTCTCGGATATCCGCGCCATTGTGGACGCCATTCGGGAGATCGGCGGAATCGTGGAGCATCCGGACCAGCACACCTATGTGATCAACGGGGCCAGCATCAAGGATGAGCCCGTGGACAATGAGGCCGTGCGGAAGATCCGGGGTTCGTATTACCTGATCGGGGCACTGCTGGGGAAATACAAGAAGGCGTCGGTGGCTCTGCCCGGCGGATGCAACATCGGACTGCGCCCGATCGACCAGCACATCAAGGGATTCCGGGCGTTGGGAGCCGAGGTGCGCGTGGCATCTCCCGGCATGCTGATTGCAAGGGCAGAAGAGCTGACCGGCAGCCACATTTACATGGACGTGGTTTCTGTGGGAGCCACCATCAATGTGATCATGGCAGCGGCACTGGCCCGGGGGAATACCATCATTGAGAATGCGGCCAAGGAGCCGCATGTCGTGGATCTTGCCAACTTTCTGAACAGCATGGGTGCGAAGATCAAGGGGGCAGGTACGGATGTCATCCGCATCCGCGGCGTGGAGCGGCTTCACCGGACGTCATATTCCATCATTCCGGATCAGATCGAGGCAGGGACCTATATGTATGCGGCTGCGGCGACACGCGGCGATGTGACGATCACGAACGTGATTCCCAAGCATCTTGAATCTCTGACAGCCAAGCTGATCGAGATGGGGTGTGAGGTGACGGAATCGGACGATTCCGTTCGCGTGGTGGCGAAAAAACGGCTGGAGCACACCAATGTGAAGACCCTGCCGTATCCCGGCTATCCGACGGACATGCAGCCGCAGATCGGCATTCTGATGGGTCTGGCCAACGGCACCAGCATTGTGACGGAGAGCATTTTTGAGAATCGGTTCAAGTACGTGGATGAGCTGATCAAGATGGGAGCCTGTGTCCGCGTAGAGGGCAATACGGCGATCATTGACGGCGTAGAGACCTATACCGGCGCCAATGTGAGTGCACCGGATCTGCGGGCGGGTGCCGCTCTGGTTGCTGCCGCACTGTCCGCAAACGGGTATTCGGACATCTATGATATCAAGTACATTGAGCGGGGATATGAGGCCTTTCCTGAAAAGCTCCGCGCCCTGGGAGCCTGCATTGCCAAGGTGGACACGGCCGATGAGGAGCGCCGGGCGGTCAATGAGTTCAATATTCGAATTGTCGGCTGAGGATCTTCGCCGGTACTGGCTTTGGGGAAGGATCTCTGATATAATCAAAACGTTTTTGGTATCTGTTCGGCACCTGTCATGATGGGGGCGGAACAGGAAATTTAATCTGAGTATTTTTCAGGGCAGGGTGCAATTCCCTACTGGCGGTACAGTCCGCGACCCTGCCGCATTTCGGTGCGGCAGGCTGATTCGGTGCAACTCCGGGACCAACAGTACAGTCTGGATGGAAGAAAAATGATCAGAAACCTCACCTTTCTGAACACTTTGAAAATGCTCAAGGCTTGTCACAGAGAATCTGTGACGGAAAGGTGGCTGTCATGTCCAATTATTCTGCAAACAAGACCCGTTTTCTGACGGTGACAGGTATTCTGTCTGCCGTGGCATTTCTGCTGCAGCTGATCGAGATTCCGATTCCGATGCTGATGCCCTCCTTTATCAAGTTTGATTTTTCGGATCTTCCGGCTCTTCTGGGCTGCTTTGCCCTCGGGCCTGCGTGCGGCATTCTGGTGGAGCTGATCAAGAATGTGCTGCATGCGGCGCTGGCCAGCGGCTCCTTCGGCGTGGGGGAGCTGTCCAATTTTGTCCTGGGAGCGGTGTTCACCGGAACGGCGGGGGCGCTGTATCGCCGGAACCGGACGAAGAGGGGAGCTGCGGCGGCATCGTTTATCGGTGCGGTGGTCATGGCTGGCGTGTCGTTTCCCTCCAATCTTCTGGTGGTCTATCCGGTTTACTACCAGTTCATGCCGGAGGAGACCATCCTGGCGGCGTATCAGGCCATCCTTCCGGGAATGCAGAGCATTGCCCAGAGCCTGCTGCTCTTCAATGTTCCGTTTACCCTTGTAAAGGGCCTGCTGGATGTGGCGCTGTGCTTCCTTCTTTACAAGAAGCTTTCACCCGTTCTGAAGGGGAGCAGCGCGGATGCGGCCGACGTCTGAACCGGAACCTGCGCTGCGGCCGGCCGGCAGGGGAGGCTGCAGGCCGTATGGAAATGAAGAACGAAGCAGTGTATGATAACTACCGTCGGGGCGCCCGCTCCGGCGGTAGTTGTTTGTCATAGGACACAGAGGATGAGAAATGCAGCAATTTGATTCGTATTCGCCGGAGGAAACCTATGCTGTCGGAGAGCGGCTGGCCGGGCAGGCACAGCCCGGGGAGATCTATGCGCTGTCCGGAGATCTCGGCGTCGGCAAAACCGTATTTACGAAGGGCTTTGCGGCAGGGCTTGGAATTAAGGAGCCGGTGAACAGCCCGACGTTTACCATTCTGCAGATCTATGAGGGCGGACGGCTGCCGCTCTATCATTTTGATGTCTACCGCATTGAGGAGCCGGAGGAGATGGAAGAGGTGGGACTGGACGAGTATCTGTTCGGGACAGGGGTATGCCTCATTGAATGGCCGGAGCAGATTGCGGATTGTCTCCCGGAGAGCACCAGGGTGGTGTGCATCCGCAAGGATCTGACCAGGGGAACGGATTACCGGAGCATTGAGATTTTGTAACGGTTCTGCACAGAAGAGGTAGCTATGAGAATTTTGGCAATCGAGGCCTCCGGCTTAACCGCCGGATGTGCTGTGGCAGAGGATGGCATGCTGATCGGAGATTATAATCTTCGGTTTCGGAAGACACACTCGCAGACGCTGGTGCCGATGCTGGAGGAGCTGCGGCAGATGCTGGGACTGGAGCTGCAGGGGATCGATGCCATTGCCGTTACGGCCGGCCCCGGGAGCTTTACGGGGCTTCGCATCGGGGCGGCAACGGCAAAGGGAATCGGACTGGCACTGGAGAAGCCCATTCTGCCGGTCCCCACGGCGGACAGCATCGCCTACAACCTGTTCGGAACAGAGGGACTGGTGTGTCCCATTATGGATGCCAGGCGCCGGCAGGTATATACGGGGCTGTATGAGGAGAGGAAGCGTCATGTGTGCCTGCGCCCGCAATGTGCCGTCTCCATAGAGGAGCTGCTGGAGGATATCAATCAAAGAGGGAAGCGGGTTATTTTCCTTGGGGACGGTGTGCCGGTGTACCGGAGCGTCATCGAGGAGAGCTGCCGGGTGCCCTTTTCCTTTGCCCCGGGTCATCTGTCACAGCAAAGAGCAGGGACAACGGCGATGCTGGGAATGCAGCTTCTCTCCGAACAGGGAGAGGCGGCACTGGTGTCTTCGGATGATTTTCGCCCGGAATATCTGCGAAAATCCCAGGCAGAGCGTCAGCTCGAGGAGGCTGACAGAACGGGCCGGATGGCGGCACTGGCGGCAGGGCGTCTCCTGAAGGAGCAAAAGAGCGGACAATAGAGGAATTTCCGGAAACAAATCTATGGAAGAAATACGAATTCGCAGGCTGACGGAGGCAGACATTGCGGCCGCCGCGGCACTGGAGAAAATCTGTCTGCCCGAGGCATGGTCGGAGAATGCATACCGGAGCGCCTTCCGGATGGACGGAAGGAACGCATGGTTCTGGTGTGCAGACCGCGCCGGAGAGCTGGTCGGCCTCCTTGGCCTGTTCCGGATGGGAGAGGACGGCGAAATCGGCAATGTGGCGGTTCTGCCTGCCTACAGGCGCCGCGGCCTCGCATCAAGGCTTCTGGAAACGGCCGTGAATACGGGACGGAATGAGCTCGGGCTGCAGGATTTCACGCTGGAGGTGCGGGATTCCAATGCGGCGGCCGCCGCACTGTACGAGGCTCATGGGTTCCGGACGGAGGGAATACGCCCCCGCTTCTACAGGAATCCGGAGGAGGCTGCCCGGATCATGTGGAAGAGAGGAAGCGGTACAGGAGAGAATCGCGATGATTGATGTGTGTTTACTGGGAACCGGCGGAATGATGCCGCTGCCGTATCGGTGGCTGACCTCTCTTCTGGTGCGGTACAACGGGACCAGCATTCTGCTGGACTGCGGCGAGGGAACCCAGATCGCCATGAAGAAAAAGGGATGGAGCCCCAATCCGATCCGGGTGATCCTGATCACGCATTTCCATGCGGACCATATCGCAGGACTCCCGGGAATGCTCCTTTCGATGGGCAACAGCGATCTGCGCGAGCCGGTGCTCATCGTCGGGCCGAAGGGACTGTCGCATATTGTCGAGAGTCTTCGGGTGATTGCACCGGAGCTGCCGTTTGAAATCCGCTGCAGGGAGCTTTCGGAGGAGATTGAGACCTTTGATCTGCCGGGAGAAAAGGATTTTCACATCACGGCATTCCGCGTCAATCACCGTGTGACCTGCTATGGCTACAGCTTTTCTCTCGATCGGGCAGGACGGTTTGACGCAGAGGCAGCACAGAGCCTGCAGATCCCGCTGAACTGCTGGTCCCGGCTCCAGAAGGGGCAGACGGTGGAGACAGGAGGCAGGACCTACGTGCCGGAGATGGTGATGGGACCCGCCAGAAAGGGACTGAAAATCACCTATGCGACGGATTCCAGACCCTGCGACAGCATCCGTGAGGCGGCAAAGGGCGCGGATCTCCTGATCTGTGAGGGAATGTACGGTGAGGATGACAAGCTCTCCAAGGCCAGGGAGAAGAAGCACATGACCATGAGAGAAGCGGCAAGGCTTGCGGCGGCGGCCGATCCGGGACAGCTGTGGCTGACGCATTACAGTCCGTCGGAGATGAAGCCGCAGCAGTATCAGGAGGCCCTGCAGAAGATTTTCCCGCGGACGGTCTGTGCCAGAGACGGAAGGAGCCTTACGCTGCGCTTTGCAGACGAAGCGAAGGATGAAAGAGGATAGGCAGGATATGCAGGACAAAGACATAACCATTCTGGGAATTGAATCCAGCTGTGATGAGACGGCGGCTGCCGTGGTCGTGAACGGCAGAACCGTGCTCTCCAATGTCATTTCCTCCCAGATTGACATCCACACCCTGTACGGGGGAGTCGTTCCCGAGATCGCATCGCGCAAGCATATTGAACGGATCAACCAGGTGATTCGAAGGGCACTTCGGGAGGCGGACAGGCAGCTCACCGATCTGGATGCGATTGCGGTTACCTACGGACCGGGGCTGGTGGGCGCGCTGCTGGTGGGAGTTTCGGAGGCCAAGGCCATCAGCTTCGCCACCGGCATACCGCTGATCGGCGTGCACCACATCGAAGGGCATATCAGTGCGAATTTCATTGCCGCTCCGGAGCTGGAGCCGCCGTTTCTGTGCCTTGTGGTGTCCGGCGGCCACACGCATCTGGTGATGGTAAAGGATTACGGAGAATATGAGATTCTGGGACGCACCATGGATGATGCGGCAGGAGAGGCCTTTGATAAGGTGGCGCGGGCCGTCGGCCTTGGGTATCCGGGGGGGCCGAAGATTGATCGGGCGGCCCGGGAGGGAAATCCGGAGGCACTGCGGTTCCCGCGCGGCAAGGTAGGAGATTCCCGGTATGATTTCAGCTTCAGCGGGCTGAAGTCGGCGGTCCTCAATTATCTCAACACCGAGGCCATGGCAGGAAGGGCGGTCCATGTGCCGGATGTTGCGGCCTCTTTCCAGCGTTCGGTGGTGGAGGTTCTGGTGGGTCACGCCATGGACGCGGCACGGGAATACCATGCGGAGCGCTTTGCTCTGGCAGGCGGGGTTGCCTCCAACAGCGCACTTCGAAAGGCGGCGATGGAAGCCTGTGAGCAGAACGGAATTGCCTTTTACTGCCCGCCGCCGATTCTGTGCACGGACAACGCCGCCATGATCGGCTGCGCGGGATATTACGAATATCGAAAGGGCGTGCGCAGCGGGCTGGATCTGAATGCTGTGCCGAATCTTCCGCTGGGGCAGAGAGCATAGGGATGAATATGGATCTGAAATCTGCAGAACGCAATACCGCCGTACTCCTGGCGGCCGGGAAGGGAACACGCCTCGGCGGCGGAACACCGAAGCAATACCGCAACATCTGCGGGCTGCCGCTTTCCGCAAGATCCTACAGGGCCCTGGCGGAGAGCGACGTCATTACGGACATTGTGATGGTCATTCCCAGGGGGGATGATGATTATGTGCGGGAGAAGATTCTGGGAAGCCTGCAGGATGCGGCTCTGCTGCAGAAATTCCGCGGCTTTGCCTACGGGGGCGAGGAGAGATACCACTCCGTGGCAAACGGACTGGCTGCGATCACGTGGCCCTGCTCCTATGTATTCATTCATGACGGCGCAAGGCCCTTCATCGACGGCGCGTCTCTGCGGCGGCTTCTGGATGCCGCAGAGAGCACCGGCGCAGCCGTTGCAGGCATGCCCAGCAAGGACACGGTGAAAATGGCGGATTCGGCAGGAATGGTTGCCGCCACCCCGGACCGCAGCAGGGTCTGGATCGTTCAGACGCCGCAGGTTTTCGAAAAGAAACTGATCACCAATGCCTATCATCGCGCGCTGGAGGAGCTTCCCTTGCTGGAGCAGCGGGGGATTCACCTCACGGACGATGCGATGGTGGCGGAGGAAATGGCTGGTGCAAGGGTTCGGCTGGTGGAGGCCTCCTACCGGAACATCAAGATCACGACACCGGAGGACATTGCGGTTGCGGAGGCGTTTCTGAAGGAGCCGTGATTTCGGAAGACGGACGAAAAGAGGAACACGATGTCCTTTGTTCATTTGCATTCCCATACGGAATATTCCCTTTTGGACGGCTCCAACAAGGTCCGTGCCTATGTCAGGCGGGTGAAGGAGCTGGGGATGAATGCTGCGGCCATCACAGACCACGGCAACATGTACGGTGTCATTGAATTCTATCTCGCGTGTCAGGAGGAGGGGATCAAACCCATCATCGGCTGCGAGGTCTATGTGGCCCCGGGGTCCCGCTGCGAGCGGGAGATCGGGGACAATTCCGAGCGCTACTATCATCTGATCCTGCTGGCCGAGAACAATCAGGGATACCGCAACCTTTCCAAAATTGTCAGCCGCTCGTTTACGGAAGGGTATTATTACAAGCCGCGGGTGGACAAGGAGCTCCTGCGGGAATTCCATGAGGGAATCGTCGCCTCCTCCGCCTGCCTTGCAGGGGAAGTGGCGAGGGATCTGGTGCGCGGCGACAAGGCAGCTGCAGAAAAGGCGGCCCGGGAGTATCTGGAGATTTTCGGTGAGGGCAATTTCTACCTGGAGCTGCAGGATCACGGCTACCCGGATCAGCAGACGGTCATCGCCGGAGAGCTGGAGCTCTCACAGAAGCTTGGCATTCCGCTCCTGGCAACCAATGACTGCCACTACACCAATGCGGCGGATGCAGAGGCCCATGATGTACTCCTGTGCATTCAGACCGGCAAAAAGGTGTCGGATGAGCACCGGATGCGGTATCCCGGCGGACAGTTCTACATCAAGAGTGAAGAGGAGATGCTCCGGCTTTTCCCGTATGCAAGGGAGGCAGTGGAGAATACGCAGAAAGTGGCGGACCGGTGCAA
>CAVKMX010000020.1:0-12618 GCA_963657295.1 Clostridium sp. CAG:302 | reverse complement strand
ATTCCTGGACCTATCTGAACAAGCTCTGCGACGACGGATTCGCCCGGAATTACCCGGATGACGACGGGACCGTCCGGAAGCGCCTGGATTATGAGCTTTCCGTGATCCGTAAGATGGGGTATGTGGATTACTTTCTGATCGTCTGGGATTACATCAGCTGGTCCAGAGAGCACGGCATTGCGGTAGGACCGGGGCGAGGCTCGGCAGCCGGCTCGGTCGTGTCCTACTGCACGGGGATCACGCAGCTGGATCCGATCCGCTATCATCTTCTCTTCGAGAGATTTCTGAATCCGGAACGCGTCTCCATGCCGGATATTGACGTGGATTTTGGCTTCGAACGCCGTCAGGAGGTCATTGATTACGTCACGCGCAAATACGGCAAGGAGCAGGTGGTGCAGATCATTACCTTCGGGACCATGGCGGCCCGCGGCGTCATTCGCGATGTGGGCCGCGCAATGGATCTGCCCTACAGCTTCTGCGACACGGTATCCAAGATGGTTCCGAATGAGCTGGGGATCACACTGGATAAGGCGCTGGAGGAGAATCCGGACCTGAAAAAGCTCTACGAAGGGGACGAGAAGGTCCGAAGGCTGGTGGACATGTCACGGAAGCTCGAGGGGCTCCCGCGGCATACCTCCGTCCATGCGGCGGGTGTCGTCATCTGTGCGGAGCCTGCGGAAGAGCTGATCCCGCTCTCGCTCGCGGCAGACGGCTCCGTCACCACACAGTTCACCATGACGAGGGTGGAGCAGCTGGGACTGCTCAAAATGGATTTTCTGGGGCTGCGTACCCTGACGGTCATTCAGAATGCCGTGGAGCTGGCCAACCGCTCCATCCGGGAGGCGGGGGGATATCCTGCGTATGAGCCGGTTCTCGGAAAGGAAAGGGTGACATGCAATCCCGCCGGAGATGTGATTGACATCAACCGGATTGATTACGATGACGCGAGGGTATTCGCCTATCTCTCCACCGGCAGAACCGACGGAGTGTTCCAGCTGGAATCTGCGGGAATGCAGAGCTTCATGAAACGGCTGCAGCCGGCGAGCCTGGAGGATGTGATCGCAGGAATCGCACTGTATCGTCCGGGCCCCATGGACTTTATTCCCAAATACATCGCGGGCAAACAGAATGCGGACAGCGTTTCGTACGACACGGAGGAGCTGGTGCCGATCCTGGAGCCTACGTACGGCTGCATCGTGTATCAGGAGCAGGTAATGCAGATCGTGCAGGAGCTGGGAGGGTATTCTCTCGGACGGGCCGATCTGGTGCGCCGCGCGATGAGCAAGAAGAAGGCGCATGTCATGGAGGAGGAGCGCCGGAATTTCGTCTCGGGCAATGAAAAAGAGCAGGTTCCCGGATGCGTTGCCAGAGGAATTCCGGAGGCGACCGCCAATCATATCTATGACACCATGATTGACTTTGCCAAATATGCCTTCAACAAGTCCCATGCTGCCTGTTATGCGGTTGTCACGTACCAGACCGCGTGGCTCAAGCTGTATTATCCGACGGAGTTCATGGCGGCGCTTCTGACCTCCGTGACAGATTTCCCATCCAAGGTAGCCGGATATATTCTGGCCTGCCGGGAAATGCATATCCGCCTCCTGCCGCCCGACATCAACGAGGGCACCGCCGGCTTTTCCGTAGCCGGCGGAGCGATCCGCTACTCGCTGACGGCGATCAAGGGGATCGGCGAGCCGGTCATCCGCGCCGTCGTACAGGAACGGGAGCAGAACGGCCGTTATCGGGATCTGCAGGACTTTCTTGCAAGAACCATGCCCTTTCAGGTGAACAAGCGCGTTGTGGAGAACCTGATCAAGGCCGGTGCGCTGGACTGCCTGGGCGCAACGCGCAAGCAGATGATGACGGTTTACATCCGCATGATGGAGGAGCAGGCAGAGGCCGCGAAGAACAACATGACCGGCCAGCTGAGTCTGTTCGACATTGCGCCGGAGGAGGCCAGAGAGGACTTCCGGGTGCATTATCCGGAGGTGGGAGAATATGACAAGCAGATGAAGCTGTCCTTCGAGAAGGAGGTCCTGGGAATTTATGTCAGCGGCCATCCTCTGGAGGATGATGAGGGCTTCTGGAAGAGCCGGATCACAGCGACTGCGGCGGATTTTGTCCTGGACGAGGAAACGGGCGCGAGCAGGGCGGCGGACAGACAGGAGGCGGTGATCGGCGGGATGATCACCGATGTGAAGCTCAAATACACCAGGAACAACCAGGTGATGTCCTTTGTGACGCTGGAGGATCTGACCGGAAGTGTGGAGGTAATTGCTTTCCCGAAAACACACGAGGCCTATGCGGATCTGCTGCATGAGGATGCCAGAGTGTTCGTGCGGGGGAGAGTGTCGCAGGAGGAGGCAAAAGATTCCAAGCTGCTGGCCGGAACCGTCACGCCGTTTGAGGCCGTGCCGAAGGAGGTCTGGATCCGGTTTGCAGACAAAGAGGCGTATCAGGCACGGGAGGCGGAGCTGACGGAACTCATCAATGAGAACGGAGGACGGGATCAGGTGGTGATCTATGTTCAGAATCCGCGGTCCATGAAGCGGCTTGCCGCCGGAGAAGGGGTGCGGGCCTCGGAGGCTGTGCTGGATGCCCTGAGGGAGTTATTCGGTGCAGAGAACGTGACGGTGCGGTGACGGCGGGAATCACGTTGCAAACGCCTGAAAATCTGTCTACAATAATGGCAATGGTATCAACAGGGACAGCAGCATACAACATAGGACGGCATTGCTGAGAATGGAGATCGTCATGGCTGAGAACAAAGTGAGAACAATTGGAATCCTGACCAGCGGCGGTGACGCGCCGGGCATGAACGCAGCCATCCGTGCCTGCGTTCGCAGAGCAATCCAGAACGGACTGACGGTAAAGGGAATTGAGCGGGGATACTCCGGTCTGCTGCAGGAAGAGATCATTGATATGGACAAGCGCAGCGTGTCCGACATCATTCAAAGGGGCGGAACCATTCTGGGAACGGCCAGATGCGAGGAGATGCGCACCGAGGAGGGCCAGAAGGAGGCCGCAGCGATCTGCCGCAAGCATGGCATTGACGGTCTGGTGGTCATCGGAGGAGACGGCTCCTACCGCGGAGCCCTTGCCCTTTCCAGACAGGGGATCAATGCCATAGGACTTCCGGGAACGATCGATCTGGACATTGCGTGCACCGATTACACCATCGGCTTTGACACGTCGATCAATACGGCCATGCAGGCCATCGATAAGGTCCGCGACACCTCCTCCTCCCATGAGCGCTGCAGCATCATCGAGGTCATGGGACGGAATGCGGGATACATTGCCCTGTGGTGCGGCATTGCCAACGGCGCGGAGGACATCCTCCTGCCGGAGAAATACGACTACGATGAGCAGAAGATCGTAGACAACATCATCAACAACCGCAAGCACGGCAAGAAGCATCACATCATCATCAACGCGGAGGGCATCGGACATTCCACCTCAATGGCGCGCCGCATTGAGGCGGCAACCGGCATTGAAACCCGCGCCACCATTCTGGGCTACATGCAGCGCGGCGGCTCCCCGACCTGCAAGGATCGGTATTATGCCTCCATTATGGGTGCCTACGCGGCGGACATTGTGGCAGCCGGCAAGAGAGATCGCATTGTGGCGTACCGGCACGGTGAGTTCCTCGATGTCGACATCGAGGAGGCTCTGGCCATGACCAAGAGCATTCCGGATTACCAGTACGAGATCAGCCAGGCTCTGTCGAGATGAATCCGCACCGGAGCGCACGTTTTCCTGCTGTGCTCCGGCAGAGAAATGCTGGGGGATTTCCCTCAGGCATCAGAGAATCGGTGTGCCGGCCTTCGGGCCGGCGGGGAACTGCAGAGTCTGCAGAGAACAACGGAGACGGAATGGAGAGAATTACTTCCGCATCGGGTAGCACCGTCAAAGGACTGGTACTGCTGCGCCAGAAGACATCCAGGCGCAGACAGTCCCGGTCCTTTCTCATAGAGGGAGAACGGCTGGTGCTGGATGCCCCGGCAGAATTCATACAGAGGCTTTATGTCACCGAGGAGGTTCTGGAACGCCGCAGGCAGAGTCTGCAGGACAGGGGACTGCTGAACTGCACGACGCTTGTAACACAGGAAATCATGGAAAAGATTTCCGACACCCGGACGCCGCAGGGAATTCTGGCTGTCGTGAGACAGCCGTCCTATATCCTTTCGGAGCTGCTCGGGAGCCCTGCGGAGGAGGCAGGGAAAAGGCAGCCCCTGCTGCTCCTTCTTGAGGACATTCAGGACCCGGGCAATCTGGGGACCATGTTCCGCACGGCGGAGGCGGCCGGGGCAACGGGCATCATCATGAGCCGCGGGACAGTGGATATATTCAATCCCAAGACCGTGCGGTCCACGATGAGTTCTGTGTTCCGGCAGCCGTTTGTGTATACAGAGAATTTCCAGGAGACGATGCGGGAGCTCCGGGAGCAGGGAATCCGAATTCTGGCCGCGGCACTGGAGGGCAGTGAGGAATACCAGCGGGCAGATTACACGCAGCCCTGTGCCGTCGTGATCGGCAACGAAGGAAACGGCCTGACAGAAGGTACACTGCAGCTCTCGGACCAAAGGGTGCGGATCCCTATGGCAGGGAGGATTGAATCACTGAATGCGGCAATCAGCGCGGGAGTTCTGCTGTATGAGGCAGCGCGGCAGCGCGGATTCGGCAGAAATGATACTTAATAAAGAAAACATGGACGACCTCCATGGAAAGGAGAACGTATGGCGATTCAAACGATTGGGTTTATCGGGCTGGGCAACATGGCAAAAGCGATGATCGGCGGAATCCTCCGGAACCACCTGGTAGAGCCGGAGAACATCATAGGCTCCGCGGCTACAGAGGCATCCCGGGAAAAAGCCAGAAACCGTTACGGAATCCGCGTTGAGAGTTCCAATGCAGAGGTAGCAAGGCAGGCGGATCTGCTGGTGCTGGCGGTCAAGCCGATTGTGCTCCCGGTTGTTATCGAGGAAATCCGGGATGCGGTGGGAGAGGAGCAGCTGATCCTCTCTGTTGCGGCCGGCAAAACGACCAAATGGCTGTCGGAGCAGTTCGAGCATCCGGTGAAGATCATCCGCTGCATGCCCAATACGCCGGCTCTGGTCCAGGAGGGATGCTCCGCCATCTGCCGCAGCAGTGCGGTTCAGCAGGATGAGCTGGAGGAGGTCATGAAAATCGTCTCCAGCTTCGGTTATGCGGAGGTGGTGAACGAGAACCTCATGGATACCGTGGGAGCGGTGAGCGGTGCGGCACCCGCCTACGTGTTCATGTTCCTGGAGGCGCTGGCCGATGCCGGCGTCAAGGGAGGAATGCCGAGACAGCAGGCATACCGCTTTGCGGCGCAGACGGTTCTGGGCAGCGCAAAGCTGATGCTGGAAACCGGCAAGCATCCGGGCGAGCTCAAGGACATGGTGTGCTCTCCCGGCGGAACGACCATTGAGGGACTGGAGGCCCTGGAAAAAGGTGCCTTCCGCGGAACGGTTATGGATGCGATCGATGCCTGCATCGAGAAATCCAGGAAGCTATAGGAGGACAAGAGGATGATCTTACTGATTGCGCTGCTGATTGTTGTACTGGTACTGGTTATTCCCAACATCCGGATCGTTCCGCAGGGATATGTATTCGTAATCGAGCACCTGGGAAGATATAAGACCTCCTGGCAGGCCGGGCTTCATGTGAAGATTCCCCTCATTGAGCGGGTGGTGAAGACCATCAGCCTCAAGGAGCAGGTGCTGGATTTTCCGCCTCAGCCGGTGATCACCAAGGACAATGTCACCATGCAGATTGATTCCGTGGTGTTCATGAAGGTTTTCGATCCGTCCCTGTATACCTACGGCGTAGAGAACCCCATCGCCGGTCTGCAGAATCTGTCTGCCACGACGCTGCGCAACATCATCGGTGAGATGGAGCTGGATCAGACGCTGACGAGCCGGGAGACCATCAACGGCAAGATGCAGGTGATTCTGGATGAGGCAACCGATCAATGGGGCATCAAGGTGACCCGCGTGGAGATCAAAAACATCCAGCCGCCGAAGGAAATCGAGGAGGTCATGACCAAGCAGATGCGTGCGGAACGCGAGCGTCGACAGACTGTGCTGGAGGCACAGGCCCATCAGGAGGCCGTGGTTTCCCGTGCAGAGGGTGACAAGAAGGCGAAGATTCTCGCCGCGGAGGCGGAGCGCGACGCCCAGATTGCACTGGCAGAAGGAAAGGCAAGATCCCTGCAGCTGGTTTATGAGGCGGAGGCACAGGGCCTGGAGGCGCTTAAGGATGCCAATGTATCGGAATCCGTTCTGCGTCTGAAGGGGATCGAGGCATTAAAGGATGTGTCCGACGGCCGCGCCACGAAGATCTATATGCCCTCCGACATTGCCGGAATTGTCAGCTCACTGGGGCTGGTGGGAGAGTCCCTGGGCATCGGCGATGCCACGGCAATCGACAGGAGTGAAAGGAAGAGAAAGACTCCGGCGGAGGATCCCTGCCTTCATGAGGAGTCCAGTCAGGGAGCGCGGGAGGCGGCAGCGGCCACCCAGGCCATCAATCAGGAGGTCAGCTCGGTAGACTGGGAAGAGACGCAGTAGAAAACGACGATCCTCAGCGGCAGGTCAGCCGCTGCAGATCGCATCACAGAATTTGCGCAGGCGAATTCTGTTCGCATGCCGGAGCAACAGCTACGGCAGAAAGGAAGCGGAATGTACGAGAATTTTAAGGGAAGAGACTTTCTGAAGCTGCTGGATTATTCCGGACAGGAAATTGCACAGCTGGTCGATCTGGCAGCGTATTTCAAGGAAAAGAAGCAGAAGGGCGAGCCGGTGAATCAGCTGCAGGGCAAGAACATTGCACTGATTTTCGAGAAGACCAGCACCAGAACGCGCTGCGCCTTTGAGGTGGCTGCGCATGATCTGGGAATGGGTACCACCTATCTGGATCCTTCCGGATCGCAGATCGGCAAGAAGGAATCGATTGCGGATACGGCCAGGGTTCTGGCCGGCATGTTCGACGGCATTGAGTACCGCGGCTTCGGGCAGGAAATTGTGGAAGAGCTGGCAAGATACTCGAAGGTGCCGGTGTGGAACGGGCTGACCAATGAATTCCATCCGACACAGATGCTGGCAGATCTTCTGACCATTCGGGAGAGCTTCGGCAGAGTGCAGGGCGTGCACCTGAGCTACTACGGAGATGCCAGATACAACACAGGCAATTCGCTGATGGTGCTGGGAGCAAAGGTCGGCATGCATGTGACGCTGTGCTCCCGGAAGGAATATTTTCCGGATGCGGAGCTGGTGAAAACCTGCACAGAGCTGGCAAAGGCCAGCGGCGGCAGTGTTACCCTGACCGAGGATCCCGGGGAAGCCGCAAAGGGGGCAGATGTATTCTATACCGACGTGTGGGTTTCCATGGGCGAGCCGGATGAGGTCTGGGAGAAGAGAATCCGGGACCTTCGCCCTTACCGCGTCACGAAGGAGCTGATGGAGCAGGGCAACGAAGATTGCATCTTCATGCATTGCCTGCCGGCCTTCCATGACCTTGATACCGGCATCGGCAGGAAGATTCACGAGAAATTCGGCCTGAATGAGATGGAAGTGACGGATGAGGTTTTTGAGTCGGAGCGTTCCGTTGTTTTCCGTGAGGCGGAGAACCGCATGCACACCATCAAGGCCGTTATGGCGGCGACACTCGGATATGAAATGTGAGCAGCATCCCGGGCGGCGGTAAAGCCTGTACGGCATGGATGCGTCGGTGCTGCTGCCGGGAGGAGTGATCATGAAGGATAAAATATTGCAGGCGCTGTGCGAAGCGGACAGCTTTCTCTCCGGGCAGCAGCTCAGCGACCTTTTGGGGGTTTCCAGAACGGCAGTATGGAAGACCATCGGCAAGCTGAAGGACGAAGGATATGAGATTGAGGCGGTGACCAACAAGGGTTACCGCCTCATCCGTGATAAGGACACGGACATTCTCAACCAGACGGAGATTGTCCGGAGACTCACGACCGAATGGGCAGGACATCCGGTCATTTATGAGGAGAAGACGGGATCGACCAACGATGACATCATGCGGATGGCAGATGAGGGGGCCTGTGAGGGGACACTTGCCGTGGCCTCACTTCAGACGGCCGGGAAGGGACGCCGCGGGAGAACCTGGGTGTCGCCGGATGAGGGCAATGTATATATGAGCATTCTGCTGCGCCCGCGTATTCCCGTGGCAGAGGCACCGATGATGACGCTGATCATGGCGCTGGCGGCCTACGAGGCGATGCAGGCCCAGCACTATCCGGAGCGGATACAATTCGGCATCAAGTGGCCGAACGATCTGGTGGTCAGTGTCGATAAGGGACCTTATAAGAAATTCGTCGGCATTCTGACGGAGATGCGTCTGGAGGATACGGAGATCAAGGATGTCACCATCGGCATCGGACTGAACCTGAATATGGAAACAGTCGACCCTGCCCTTGCGCAAACCGCAACCACTCTGCGGCTCGCCGTCGGCCAGAAAGTGAACCGTGCACAGATTGCCGCGGATTGCTGGAATTGTTTTGAGAGGGATTATGAGGAATATCTGGCAGCAGGATCGCTGCAGCCCTTGCTGGACAGATACAGCAGAGCATCCGTTAATTTAGGACGCATGGTGCGGGTGCTGGATCCGAAGGGAGAATATACCGGAATGGCCAGGGAGGTGACGACGGAGGGAGAACTGGTCGTTGTTCCGGAGGACGGATCCGGAGAGAAAAAGGTCGGCACCGGAGAGGTCTCCGTGCGCGGCGTGATGGGATATGTGTGACAGAGGGAATGGATGCTGACGGGCAGCACAGGAGTTTACGTGGACAACAGAGCATTTATCAATGAGGATAACTACCGCATAGTACTGTGCGGTGCCAATGCGTACGATAAGAAATATTATTTTAACGAGAAATTCAGCAGACTTCCGGAGAGCGTGCAGGAGGAGCTGCACATCATCTGCGTCCTGTTTACAGAGGAGGTAGGCGGTGTGTTCACCATTGGCTTCACACCTGGCGGGGAAGCGGTCATGGATACGCAGGCGGAGGAAGGGGATCTTCTCTACGATGAAATCGGAAGTGCCCTTCTGGTCAAAAAGATCCGCAGCACCAAACAGGAGCTGTTCCGATCCCTGGAAATTTACTATCGCGTTACCTTCCTTCATGAGGATCCGGCAGAGCTTCTGGAAGACGAGGATGAGGAAAACTGAGGAAGAGATCCGTTGATGCTGCGGCAAAGGAATGGACAGGAGATTCCCGGAAGACAGCATGCAAGGTCAGAAGAGGATGGAGAGAACCGATGGAATGGAAGATCCGGGACGTTGTAATACCGAATCAGACGGTGCTGGCGCCGATGGCCGGGGTGAGTGACCTGCCGTTTCGCCTCCTTTGCAGGGAGCAGGGGGCAGGACTGACGGTGATGGAAATGATCAGTGCCAAGGCGATCACCTATCACAACAGCAAGACAGCAGAGCTCATGCGGACAGCGCCGGAGGAGCACCCGGTGTCTCTGCAGCTCTTTGGCCATGAGCCGGAGGTTATGGCTGAGGCACTGGATCTGCTGCAGGAGCAGTCCTTTGATATTCTGGACATCAATATGGGGTGCCCGGTTCCAAAGGTTGTGAACAATCATGAGGGATCGGCGCTCATGAGGGATCCGAAGCGCATCGAGGAAATTGTGAGAGCCTGCACAGCACATACAAGCCGTCCTGTCACAGTGAAAATGCGGACAGGCTATGATCACGAACACCAGAATGTTGTGGAATGTGCCCTGGCGGCAGAAGCAGGCGGCGCAGCTATGGTAGCGGTGCATGGCAGGACAAGGCCGCAGATGTACAGCGGAACGGCAGACTGGTCCAGAATCCGGCAGACGGCGGAGGCGCTGAGGATTCCGGTGGTGGGAAACGGAGATGTGACCGACGGTCCATCTGCAAAGCGCATGCTGGAGGAAACCGGCTGCACAGCCGTTATGATCGGGAGAGCGTCCGAGGGAAATCCGTGGATTTTCCGGGAAATCAATCACTATCTGGACACCGGAAGGACAATGGAGCGTCCAGGACACCGGGAGGTCCTGCAAATGCTGCTGCGGCATGCACAGCTGATGCGTTCGATTAAGGGAGAACGCATCGGAATACAGGAAATGCGCCATCATGCGGCCTGGTACCTGCAGGGATTCCCGGGAGCGGCGAAGCTGCGCGTGAAGATCAATACGACGGGCAGCTTCGAAGAGCTGGAAAGTATGCTGCGGAAGGAGTTTCCCTACCTATAAGAATGGGGAGACCTTTGACAGTGCCTGCAAATATCGCTATAATGCAGACCGATGTGCCGCTGCAGTGCGGAGAGGGGGTTCTGCTGTTCAGGCAGGCTCTGTCTGCAGGGAACACAGTACACGCATGGAAAATGACCTACTGCGGCATAGAGCATAGAAAGGGAGCTGAAAGAGTTATGGAAGAGAAGAAGAATATCCTGACCAAGGCGGGGCTGAAGAAATACGAGGACGAGCTGCATAACCTCAAGGTTGTGAAGCGCAAGGAGGTTGCGCAGAAGATCAAAGAGGCGATGGAGCAGGGTGATCTGTCCGAGAATGCGGAATATGACGCTGCCAAGGACGAACAGCGTGACATTGAGGCCAGAATCGAAGAGCTGGAGAAGATCCTCAAGAACGTGGAGGTCATCACGGACGATGACATCGTGCTGGACCGCATCAGTGTCGGATGCAAGGTGACCGTTCATGATATGGAGTTTGATGAGGATGTCACCTACAGCATTGTCGGCTCCACGGAGGCCAACAGCCTCGAGAATAAGATCTCCAATGAGTCCCCTGTCGGCAAGGCTCTGATGGGAGCAAGGGTCGGAGATGTGGTAAAGGCGGAGTCCATGGCGGGCGAGATGTCCTTTCAGGTAATGAGCATCGAGCGCGCAGAGGATTGAGCCGACCAAACGGCATCCGGTACAGCTGTCCCGGGATAGGTTTTTTCACTTAGAACAGGATAACAGATATGGCAGAGAATCAGAACAACCAGAGCAGGAAAACCACACAGGACGCACCGCTGCAGGATATCAACCAGCTGAAAAAGGTTCGGAGAGAAAAGCTTGCCGAGCTGCAGGCAGCAGGCAAGGATCCTTTTGTCATTACCAGCTATGACCAGACCTATCATACCCGTCAGATTCTGGAGCATTATGATGAGCTGGCAGGCGAGCTGGATGAGGAGGGAAATTACACCAAGGAGCCGACAACGGTGTCGATTGCGGGCAGGATGCTGTTCAAGCGTGTCATGGGAAAGGCCTCCTTCGCAAACCTGCAGGACCGGGACGGGCGCATTCAGATTTATGTATCCCGGAATGATCTGGGAGATGAGGCCTATGCGGATTTCAAGCACATGGACATCGGGGATATCATCGGCGTCAAGGGCTTTCCGTTCCGCACGAAGACCGGCGAGATTTCGGTTCATGCCAGGGAGCTGGTGATGCTCTCCAAGTCTCTGGAGCCGCTGCCGGAAAAATACCATGGCCTTCAGGATACGGACACAAGATATCGCCAGCGTTATGTGGACCTTATCGTAAATGAGGAGGTACGCGAGACCTTTAAAAAGAGGAGTGCCATCATCCGTGAGATTCGCCGTTTCCTGGCGGAGAGAGACTTCATGGAGGTGGAAACGCCCATGCTGGTTTCCAACGCCGGCGGCGCTGCAGCCAGGCCCTTTGAGACGCATTACAATGCGCTGGATGAGGATGTGAAGCTGCGTATCTCTCTGGAGCTGTATCTGAAGCGGCTGATCGTCGGAGGCCTGGAGCGAGTGTTCGAAATCGGGCGTGTTTTCCGCAACGAAGGCGTAGACACCCGGCACAACCCGGAATTCACGCTGATGGAGCTGTATCAGGCCTATACGGATTATAACGGCATGATGGAGCTGACGGAATCCATGTTCCGGGATCTGGCAGAAAAGGTCTGCGGCTCCACCGTGATCACCTATGGCGATAAGGAAATTGATCTCGGCAAGCCGTTCCGCAGACTGACCATGATTGATGCCATCAAGGAAGAAACCGGCATCGATTTCGACCTGGTGGCTACGGATGAAGAGGCCAAAAAGCTTGCGGACGAGCGTCACGTGGAGTACGAGGATCGTCATAAAAAGGGAGATATCGTGAATCTCTTCTTCGATGAATTCTGCGAGGATAAGATGATTCAGCCGACGTTCATCATGGACCATCCGATTGAAATCAGTCCGCTCACCAAGAAAAAGCCCTCGGATCCTTCGAAGGTGGAACGCTTCGAGCTGTACATCAACGGTTGGGAAATGTGCAACGCCTATTCTGAGCTGAATGATCCCATTGACCAAAGGGAAAGATTTGCCGCGCAGGATGCATTGGCAGACGCCGGCGACGAGGAAGCCAACCATACCGACGAGGATTTCCTGCATGCCATGGAGATCGGCATGCCCCCTACCGGCGGCATCGGATACGGCATCGATCGTCTGGTCATGCTGCTGACGGATTCCGCAGCCATCCGCGATGTGCTGCTGTTCCCGACGATGAAGTCATTAGACAAGTAAAACTCACAAGGACATGAGTCGCGAATGCAGCTGTCCGGCTGGGTCTCAGAACTACAAAAA
>CAVKMX010000019.1:0-23922 GCA_963657295.1 Clostridium sp. CAG:302 | reverse complement strand
GGTGCTTGCACCTCGCCCGCCTGTCGATTTCAATCATGAATTCGTCCGCAAGCGGCCGATTCCTGTTGAAATCGACAGGTGCTGAACAGTTACAAAGAAAAGGGGGAATTGTCATGCAAAAAGCATTTGGAAAGAAATCCGTGATCCTTCCTCTTGTGCTGCCTGCGCTGATTGTCTACACGCTTTTCGTTGTGGTCTCCATTATCTGGGCTGCCTATTACAGCTTTTATGACTGGAACGGAGTCGGCGCCAAAACCTTTGTCGGACTTCAGAATTACATCACGCTTCTCCGTGAAGACAAGATTTTCCGGACAACGATCTGGCATACACTCATCTACACCGTCATCAATGTCGCCGTCCAGGTCTTCGGAGGCCTGCTGTTCGCCATCCTGCTGAGCCGGATGACAAAGGCACGCGTCTTCCTGCAGACGCTGTATTATGTGCCGGTGGTCATCTCCTCTGTCGCGATCTGTCAGATTTTCAACAAGCTGTTCTCCGTCACGCCTGCCGGAATCGTGAACACGCTTCTTAGCCTGGCGGATCCGGCCCTCAAAACCATGGAATGGACCTCCGATCCGGCCAAATCCCTGTATGTCACGGCCTTTGTAGAGGGCTACAAATACCTCGGACTGTACATGGTGATCTTTTATGCCGCACTGATCGCTGTTCCCGGTGACCTTTCCGAAGCAGCTCTCGTGGACGGTGCGACAACGTTCCAGGAATATGTATTCATCCGGATCCCTTATATCCGACCTGTCATCCTTGCCAATTGCATTCTGGTCCTGAACGGATCCTTGCGTTCTTTCGAATATTCCTATCTTCTGACCGGCGGCGGTCCGGGGAATTCCTCGGAGCTGATGACGACCTACATGTACAAGCAGGCCTTCTCCAGTATGAAATACGGATACGGAAGCGCCGTTGCCATCATGATCGTTGTCATCTGCCTCACCGTTGGTCTCCTGTTCCGCAGGATCACCGAGGCAAAGGAGGGAGTCGCGGAATGAAAGCACGAAAGAAGAAAAAAATCATTTTCGGCATTTTGAAATGGATTCTTGCCATTCTGCTGCTGGTAATTCAGGTCTACCCGATTTTCTATGTGATTGTTTCCAGCTTCAAGACAACGGACGACTTCCGGCATCTTCCTGCATATGCACTGCCCACCAGCCCGACACTGGAGAACTTTGTCACCGTTTTCACCAAGAGTCATATGCCGACCTACTTTAAGAACAGCATCATCATTGTACTGGGGGTTGTCCTGCCGCTCCTTGTCATTGCCCTGATGGCCGGCTTTGCGCTCGGAAAGATCCGGTTCCGCGGCGCGAAATTCCTGCTGAACTACTTCCTGCTGGGGCTCATGCTGCCCATGCAGGTCGCGCTCATTCCGCTGTTCACGATCTTCAACAAGCTCGGCTGGATCAACACCTATCCGGCGATCATCGTACCGCAGATCGCCTTTGCGCTCTCGTTTTCCATCCAGCTGTTCTACTCCTTCAGCAAGTTCTTCCCGGAGGAAATTCTGGAGGCCGCGATCATCGACGGCTGCTCTCCCCTGCGGAGCTTTTTCACCATCGTGTTTCCGATGTCGCTCAACTCCGTCATTACCGTGGCAACCATGGAAACGGTTTTCACCTGGAACGATTACATCAATGCCTACACCTTCACACGTTCCACCGACATGAAGACCATTACACTGGGCCTGAATGATTTCGTCGGAAGCCTGGGACTAACCAACTGGGGAGCAACCTTCGCAGCGATCAGCATCACCGTAATCCCTGTATTTATTTTCTATTTTCTGTGCAGCAAAAGTATGCTGGCCGGCATGACACAAGGTGCTGTCAAGGGCTGAGCTTCAGCAGGATCAAGAGGAGGAATTACCATGCATAAGCTTTATTATCAATTCCCGAACACCTGGTTTGGTGACTGCATGCCTTATGGAAAGGGCGAGGAGTTCTATCTCTTTCACCAGCGCGACACGCGAAAGCCCTGCCCCTTCGGCGAACCGTTCGGCTGGGATCTGGCCACGACCTCGGACTTTGTACACTACAAGGATCTTGGAACCGCGGTTCCAAGAGGCACCGATGATGAGCAGGATCAGTTCATTTTCGCCGGCAGCGTCTTCGAGGGCGAGGGCCGATATCACA
The DNA here is from genome assembly GCA_963657295.1 of Clostridium sp. CAG:302. Lineage (GTDB taxonomy): Bacteria > Bacillota > Clostridia > Lachnospirales > Lachnospiraceae > CAG-791. Next base: position 21,781 of record CAVKMX010000019.1, on the reverse strand, counting down.
TTTTTTACACCGGGTATAACCGCGACTATCCCAGGCTCGGCAAGGCCTCGCAGGTCCTGATGCATGCGGTAAGCGACGATCTGGTTCACTGGACCAAAACCCAGGACAAGCTGACCTTTACCCCGCAGGAGGGCTATGATCCGGATGACTGGAGGGACCCCTTTGTGTTCCGTGATGATGAAAACGATCAGTATGTCCTGATCCTCGGCGGGCGTCTTAAGGGCCCGAAAACAAGGCAAAGCGGGCGAACCGTAAAGTTCACCTCCAAGGATCTTACGGACTGGCGCTTTGAGGGCGATTTCTGGGCTCCCAACCTGTTCGTCATGCATGAGATGGTGGATCTGTTCCGCATCGGCGACTGGTGGTACCACGTGGTCACGGAATACAGCGACCGCAGCAAAATGATCTACCGCATGAGCCGGAGCCTGAACGGCCCCTGGATTGCACCGAAGGATGACGCCTTTGACGGCAGAGCCTACTATGCCGGGAGAACCTTTGCACTGAACGGGCACCGGATCCTGTTCGGCTGGGTCGCCACAAAGGAGGACTGTGATGACCGGAAGAATTTTGAATGGGCCGGAACCTTCGTGGCTCATGAGGTTTATCAGCGTGAGGATGGAACGCTCGGCGTCAGGATTCCGGACACGGTATGGAATGCCTTCACCGGACGGACGCTTCCGGTCAGCACGGAAATCAGCTCGCCCGACCGCGTAAGCGAGAAAACCCTGTTCCGGAACTGCGGCGATCTGTTCAGCTTTGAGGCAGATGTCACCTTCTCCGAGGGAACACGACGGTTCGGTGTCCGGTTCTATGATGATCCCGACACGGAACAGTCCTATCAGTTCTCCTTCAACTGCAATGAAAATCGTTACGTATTTGAGAAATACCCCAACTGGCCCTGGTTCCGCTGCATGAACATCGGCCTGGAGCGTCCGATTGATCTTATTCCGGGGCAGAAGTACCACATTCAGCTGATCGTGGACGATACCATTGCCACCCTATATGTGAACGGCGTCGCTCTGAACACCAGAGCCTACGAGAAGATGGGGGATACCCTCGGCATCTTCGCCGATGAGGGCACGGTGACCATCGAGAATGCGACCTTCTCCAATACGCTGAACCGCTGAGCGCTTCCGTATACGCAGCGCAGCACTTATACGCTTTTCCGGCGGTCAAGGCTCGAAGCTCCTTGACCGCCGCATCGCGCATCGCTCTGCGATGCAGCGATGCGGCGCTAAAACAACCATGCCTGCTCGCGCAGGCACCATATCTGAAAGGACATCCTGCCGTTATGGACCATGTATCCGGACTTCAGCACATCGGCATCCCCTGCCGTGATCTGCAGGAAGCTGTTCGTTTTTACCGAAGAATCGGCTTTTCCGTCAAGGGAAGTTTCGCAATTTCCCGGAATGCCGTTCTTCAGGACGTATGCTTTCTGGAATACGGAAATCTTGTTCTGGAATTGTATGACACCGAGCCTGTCGCAGAAGGAGACGGTGCGATCAACCATCTGGCACTGAATGTGACGGACAGAATTGAGGATGTCTACGCCCAATGCCTCTCATGGGGTCTGCCTGTCCTGACCGACGGCATTGAGGCACTTCCCTTCTGGGAGCATGGCATCCGGTACTTTATCATCGAGGGACCCAATCGGGAACGCATCGAATTCTGCCGGATTCTGTAAGCGGCACTGCCGATTGGCTCCCGACCCGCCCCCTGTCGGCAAATTCTTCCCTGTTGATATCGGTTCCTCTGATATCTGTTCACCGCCCCCTGCTCCCCTCTTGCCAACCTGTGTTATCCTGTAAGGAGTGCTGCAGAGACATTTCTGATCTTGCACTGTTTTCACCGACACGAAACCGCATCTGACCGGACCGGAACGCCAGCACCGCTGTTCCGGTCCGGTTCTTCCGGGTTGCCGCAGCGGCGCCTGCAGGCCTTCGCTTCATGGCAGACACAGGAGATTTGCATGACGACCAAATACGTGTTTTTCGATATCGACGGAACGCTCTGGGACAGAGAGCGGCGCGTTCCGGAGAGCACCTCCCGGGCCATCCGCCGGCTTCACACCAACGGGCATAAGGTGTTCCTGAATTCCGGAAGATCCCGGGCCAACATCCATGCAGCGGCGCTCGATGCCCTTGCCTTCGACGGCGTTGTGGCGGCCTGCGGCAACCACGTGGAGCTGAACGGGGAAATCCTCTTCGAGCGGCTGTTCACCGATGCGCAGGTGGAGACGCTCATCCGGATCCTGCAGCTTCGCCGGATGCCCTTTCTGCATGAGGGGCCTGAATTCGAGTGGCTGAATGTGGAGGATTTTCCGGACGATCCCTTCGCCGCCACCATCTGGGAGGAGCTCGGCGAGCGCTACCGCAGACGGCGCGAGACCCTGCAGCGTCCCTATCGGATCAACAAGTTCACCGCGGACTACTTCCCCTCCGGGGATCCGGACCGTGCGTCGCTCCATCGGCTGCTGGATCCGGATTACAGCTACATCGACCACGGCGGCGCCTGCATTGAAATCATCCCGAAGGGCTCTTCGAAAATGGACGGCATCCGCTTTCTGCAGGAATATCTGCAGATCCCTGCGGACGACATCTACGCCTTCGGCGACGGGGCCAACGATCTGGAAATGATCCGGGGTGTTGCGCACGGAATTGCCATGGGCGGCGGTGCGCCCGAGCTCCTGGAGGCGGCGGAATATGTCACCACACCGCTCTGGGAGGATGGCATTGCAAACGGCCTGCGTCACTATGGCCTGATTTAGGAGGCAGCTTCATGAAATCCATTGCATCTTCGAAACCGCTGGATCTGCGGCACATCATCGTTCGGCTCCTGATCTATCTGATCGGGATGCTGGTGCTGGCGCTGGGCATCCTGTCCAACACCCACGCCGGCCTTGGCTCCTCCGCCATCATTTCCATTCCCTATACCATCAGCCGCACATCCGCAGGGAGTCTGGCCAATCTCACGATGATCATGTACCTCCTTCTGGTGGTCCTGCAGTTCATCATCAACGGTCCCAAAAGGAACTGGATCGATCTGTTCCAGCTCCTTGTCTCTGTCATCTTCACCCGCTTCATGGCGCTCTTCGAGCCCTTTTTCCAGTTCGAGGACCTGTCGCTCCCCGCGGAGCTCGCGCTGCTCGCCGCAGGCATTGTCCTGACGGGTGTAGGAGCTGCGGTTACGGTGGACATGGATCTCGTTCCGAATCCGGGTGACGGCATTGTCTACTGCATTTCCCGGCGCGTCGGAAAGGAGATCGGCCTCACGAAGAACTTTGTGGATGCCTTCTGCGTCATCGTCTCCGTCGTCATCGGCTTCCTCCACGGGGACATCTTCCTCGGTGTCGGCCTCGGCACCATCCTCTCTATGATCGGCGTCGGCCGGGTGATCTCGCTGTTCAACCATTTCTGCCGTGAGCCGCTGCGTCAGATGGCCGGAATCAAATAAATGAGGCGCTTCGCGCCTTGGCCGCCTGTCGATTTCAATCATGAATTCGTCCGCAAGCGGCCGATTCCTGTTGAAATCGACAGGTGCTGAACAACAAATAAGGAGGCACAGAGCAGCTCTGTGCCTCCCGGTCGGACTTCGGTCCTGCAGTAGTTCTCCGATTTACCCGGTGAATCTGCCGCCGGTGCTGTCGGTATCGTCCCCTGCATCCGGCGTCTCATAGGTATAGGTCTGCTCCTTCGCGCGGAAGGAATCGTATTTGCCCTTCATCTGCTGATACGAGAAGCCATCCTGCGGAATCCCGCGGTACTTGTAATTTCCAAAGGCCAGGATCATGGAGAAGATCCCCGGCAGGAAGAACAGACCTACGGCAAAGCCGATTCCCTGTCCGAAGGCCACAGACTTCTTATATCTGGTCATCGCCCGGATCACCAGTGCCACGATCCCTGCCGCCGCACCCAGAACCGGAATGCCGGTGAGCAGGCCCAGTGCCACCGGAATGAGGAAAATCCATCCGTTCCCCCAGTAGATCTTATACCCGACATAATCGCGGTAAAACGGCACGATGGAGGCCCAGCCGGGCTGCCCTGCCTTTTTGAAAATCTTCCAGTCTGCAACCACACACAGAATGACCCAGGCCAGCACCAGAACCCAGATGGCTGCCAGAAAAGACATCAGCATCAGCTCCCAATGGTACATATTCAAACACTCCTTTCCCGCGGTTTCATGCAGGGCTGCCGCACAGGCCCCTGCCTGCACGCTGCATTCCCTGTTGTATATTGCACCTTGCGCTTGTAACCTTCTGCTGTCATTATAGAATATTCCAGGGATTCCTTACACAGACAATATCTGAAGAATCTGTGAATCCGGAACAGGAGCATCCATGATCAACCTTCCCGCGCGTCTGCCTCACGAGTCTGCCAAGGAGTATGTCCTTCGCACCCTCATCGACAATATCGTCAGCACCGAGCTCTCCCCCGGCACCAAACTCAACGAGCCGGAGCTGTGTGAGCAGCTCGGCGTCAGCCGCACCCCCCTGCGGGAGGCAGAGCTCGGCCTCGTACAGCGCCGGCTGATCGAGGTCCGCCCCAAGATCGGCACCTACGTCGCTCTGATCGATGCCGCTCTGGTGGAGGAGGTGCGGCACCTGCGCTCCACGCTGGAGGTGGAAATCGCCTCCATGGCCTGTGAAAGGCTCACGGACGCAGACATCAATGCTCTGTGGGAAAACGTGGCGCTCTGGCAGATGTATCTCACCCGCGGCACGGAGGATAAGATTTTCTCTCTCGACAAGGAATTCCACCGTATGCTCTACCTCCGCTGCGGCTGCCCCTACTGGTACGAGCTGGTGGAAATGCTGGCTCCCCATTTTGACCGGACCACGGTTCTGAGCCTCCGCTGCCGTCCCACCACGGCGATCCAGGGGGACCACGTCGCCCTTGTCCAGGCCATCGAGCGCAGGGATGCTGCCGCCGCCCGTGCCATCGCCGGTCAGCACATGAACCGCTACACGGAGAACCTCGCCGCCATCCGCCAGGCCTATCCCGATTTCTTCCGGGCGAACGGGTGAATTCCCCTGTACGCCGGAGGCCTGCCGTCCGATCCATAAAAAAGCCTGCTGTCTGATCCATGTGAAAAGACGGCAGGCTTTTTTGCTTCCGATCTGCCCCTGTTCCTGTTGACAGCCTCGCTCCCACGTTATATATTTGTTTTATTGAAATATGTAACATGCAGGTCATCGAAAAAGGGTAAGGAGGGTGAATACCATGAACAGCCCATACGATGTCATCGTCATCGGTGCAGGTGTGGTAGGCAGCGCCATCGCAAGGGAGCTGTCACGCTATAAGCTCAGCATCGCTGTGCTGGAGAAGAACCTGGACGTATGCAACGAAACCAGCGGGCGCAATTCTGCCGTTGTGCACGGCGGCTTTGCCAACCCCACAGGAAGCCTCAAGGCCAAATGCTGCGTGGAGGGCAACCACATCATGGATCAGCTCGCCGCGGAGCTGGATTTCCCGTTCAAGCGCTGCGGAAAGGTGCTGGTCGGCAATACCCCGGAGGACATGGCGCAGCTCGAGCGCACCATGCAGCAGGGGGCCGTCAACGGCAGCACCGGTCTGGAAATGATCGATGAGACCAAGCTCCATGAGCTGGTTCCCGCCGTCATCGGCAAGTTTGCCATGTGGTCCAAGGACAGCGGCATCATGGATCCCTTCCTTTACACCGTTGCCCTGGCCGAAAATGCGCACGCCAACGGCACAGCCTACTATTTTGACCACGAGGTCACCGGCATCCGCAGAGCGGACGGTCTCTATGAACTGCAGACCTCTCACGGCCTTTTCCGCACCCGGTGGGTTGTAAACGCCGCCGGACTCGGCGCTCAGAAGATCTCCGACCTGCTGGGACTCACCGGCTATCGCGTCATCCCCTCCCGCAGCAATTACATCATCCTGCACAAGCGGATGGGCAAGCTCCTGCCGATGCCGGTCTATCCGGTGCCCAGCAACACCTACATGGGCATTCATGTAACCCCCACCGTAGACGGAAACGTCACCATCGGCCCCGATGCTGAGAATACGAATGTCGCGGATGACTACGGCGTTCCGCAGGCCAACATCGACAGCCTGGCCGTCGAGGGCGCGCGCCTTTGGCCTCATATTTTCAAAAAGGATCAGATCCGCACCTTTGCCGGCATCCAGCCCAAGTGGGTGGATGAGAACGGCGTCATCCAGGACTGGAAGGTGGAGATCCGGGACGAAATTGCTCCCAATGCAGTCAACCTCGTCGGCATCGAGTCGCCCGGACTGACCGGTTCTGTTCCGCTGGCACGCTATGTCATCGGCCTGATGCAGGAGCACGAGTCCTTTGAGGAGAATCCGGACTTCAATCCCTGTCACAAGGGAATTGTCCGCTTTGCCGCCTGCACCCCCGAGCAGCAGGCAGCCATGATTGCCGAGAACCCGGATTACGGCGAAATGATCTGCAGCTGTGAGGAGGTCACCAAGGCTGAGATCCTGCAGGCCATTCACAATCCGCTGGGCGTCGCCACCTTAACCGGCATCAAGTACCGCACCAGAGCGATGATGGGCGGCTGCCAGGGCGGCTTCTGCCAGATGAAGCTCGAGCAGTTCCTCGAGCAGGAGCGCGGCATTGCCCCCGAGGATGTCCGCTACTGCCGTCAGAATTCCTGGATTCTGACCGGCAGCATGCGCGCCGCAGAATGACAGCGCCCTGCGCACTGCCGCAGCTGTAAGGATTTCCTGTATGCGTGCCGCGGCATGCATACAGCGGACACATAGATGTGTGCCTTATTCCGCTCCGCATCCTTTCTGCTCCGCACGGAGCGATGCAGGCGGATATGAGCGCAACGGAAAGGGAGTTCTATGAAACAGATTGATGTCGTGATCATCGGCGGAGGTCCTGCCGGACTGGCAGCCGCCGTAGAACTGCATAAACAGGGCGTGCGTGATATGGTGATTCTGGAGCGGGAGGCCTCTCTCGGCGGCATTCTGCGCCAGTGCATCCACGACGGCTTCGGCCTGGGGCGCTTCGGCGAGAGCCTCTCCGGCCCGGAATATGCCCAGGCCTTCATTGATGAGGTTCTCCGGAGAGAGATCCCCTACAAAACCAGTGCCACCGTATTGTCCCTGACGCCGGATCATCTCGTGACGGTGTCTGCACGGGAGGGCCTTCTGCAGTATCAGGCCAAGGTCATCGTGCTGGCCATGGGCTGCAAGGAGCGCAGCCGCGGTGCTCTCGGAATTCCCGGAGAGCGGCCTTCCGGCGTCTTCACTGCGGGAACCGCCCAGGCCTACATGAATCTGTACAACCGAATGCCCGGCAAGGAGGTCATCATCCTCGGTTCCGGCGACATCGGCATGATCATGGCGCGCCGCATGACACTCGAGGGTGCACATGTACAGGCCGTCTTCGAGCTGATGCCCTATCCTTCGGGTCTGCCCCGCAACATCATCCAGTGTCTGGATGACTACGGCATTCCGCTGTATCTGAGTCATACCGTGACGGAGATTCACGGCAGGGAGCGGCTCACCGGCGTCACCATTTCCGAGGTGGGTCCCGATCGGCGTCCCATCCCCGGCACAGAGAAGGAATATGCCTGCGACACGCTGATCCTGTCCGTAGGCCTGATTCCGGAGAACAAGCTCCTGGAGGATGCCGGCATTGCCATCGATCCTCATACCAACGGAGCACTCGTGGATGAAAATCTGCAGACCAGCATCCCCGGTATCTTCTCCGCAGGAAATGTACTGCACGTGCACGATCTCGTGGACTTCGTATCCATGGAGGCCGAGACTCTGGCGCGCCATGCTGCCGCTTATCTTTCCGGACAGGCCGTTAAGGACTGCACCCTGGAGGTTGTGTGCGGAGACGGCGTGGGACACACCGTTCCGCAGAGGGTCAGCGGACACAATGATTTCCCGCTCTCCCTTCGCGTCCGCAATCACTCGAAGGACTGCCGCATTGTCGTGCGCCAGAACGGTACGGAGGTTGCCTCCAAACGAATGAAAAAAGCGATTCCCGCAGAAATGATCCAGATGAAGGTTTCTGCCGCAAAGCTGCAGCCGGAGGGGGCTCTGACCGTTTCGGTGGAATAACCCGGAACCTGCCTGCCAGAAAGGAAGTGTGAATATGAAAAAGCAATATACCTGTATCGTCTGCCCGAACGGGTGCGATATCGAGGCTGAGGTTGAGAACGGCCAGGTCATCTCTGTGGTCGGACACAGCTGCCCCCGCGGGGAGCAATACGTCCGTCAGGAGCTGACGGCTCCCCGCCGCACCATTGCCAGCTCTGTTACGGTCAAGGGCGGCGTGCTCCCGCTCGCCAGCGTCCGGCTGACCGCCGCTGTCCCCAAGGAGATGATTTTCCCCGTCATGGAGGAAATCCGCAAGGTCCAGCTCACGGCCCCCGTAGCCGCAGGAGACGTGGTGCTGCCGCACGTATGCGGTCTGGACAGCGACGTGATTGTCACAAGGAACGTAGCGGCTCTTTCGTAACGGTCCGCCGTCCCTATCCATTTACCACATTCACGGGCCTTCCGTTCAGGAAGGCCCGTATGTTCTCTGCGGTAATGTCCATGATGCGCTGCCTGGCCTCCTTCGCAGCCCAGGAGATGTGCGGCGTGATCAGGCAGTTGCGCGCCGTAAGGAGCGGATTGTCCCCGCGGATCGGCTCCGTCGATACCACATCCAGCCCGGCGGCGTAGACCTTTCCGGCGTTCAGCGCATCCGCAAGATCCTGCTCCGCCACCAGCCCGCCGCGTCCGTTGTTGATGATGATGACGCCGTCCTTCATTCTGGCAATGTTGTCCCTGTTGATGATGCCTTCGGTCTCCGGGAACAGCGGACAATGCAGAAAGATGACATCCGACTCGCGCAGCAGCGTGTCCAGATCCACATAATCGGCGACGGCTCTGCCCGCCTCGTTTTCCGTCCGGCTGCTGGCAATCACGTGCATGCCCATGGCGCGCAGGATGCCGGCCGTTGTCCTTCCGATTCTGCCCAGCCCGATGATCCCGGCGGTCTTGCCGCACAGCTCGATCATCGGATAATCCCAGAAGCACCAGTCAATGTTCTTCTCCCATCTGCCCTCCTTCACCGCCTGATCGTGGGCCGCATAGTGGGAGCAGATTTCCAGCAGCATTCCCACCGCATACTGGCTCACCACCTGTGTGCCGTAGGCAGGGACGTTCACAACCGGGATTCCCTTCTCCCCGGCATAGGCATAATCCACGACATTGTAGCCGGTGGCCAGCACGGCAATCAGCTTCAGATTCGGGCACGCATCGATGGTTCCTCTTGTGATGGGCGTCTTATTGATGACTGCAATCTCCGCATCGCCGAGCCGCTCTGCGATCTGCGGCGACTCCGTGCACGAGGTCCTGTCGTAAACCGTCACCTCTCCCAGCTCCCGCAGGGCATCCCAGGACAGATCTCCCGGGTTCTCCGTATATCCGTCAAGAACAACGATTCTCATCTGATCTTCTCCTTTTGATCCGCTATTGCCTCTTCCCGCCGATTCGTTTTTTCATCGTCAGGATATTCCTGCCGTTCTGGTATTCGTAGGATACCTCGTCCATTTTCTCCTTCACCAGGAAGATGCCCAGACCGCCGATCTCCCGGTCTGCGGCCTTTGCCCGGATGTCCGGCTTTTTCTGCTTGAGCGGATCAAAGGGAATCCCGTGGTCAATGAACTGCAGGACCAGCATCTCTCCGTCCTGCCGCAGCGTCACCTGCACCTCATTGTCCTGCCTCGTGTACGCATATTTGGCTATGTTGACAAAGATCTCCTCCACGCACAGGGCCACCTGCATCTGCAGAGCGGCGGAGCAGTCCGCCTTTCCCATCTCCGACTCCACGAATTCCAGCACATCATCCAGCCTGTCGGTGTTCGCCGGGAAGGTGCGCTCCGTCAGGCTTTCCCTGCTCTTGTACCCCAGGTATTTCACGCACATCAGCGTGATATCATCGAACTGCTCGGCATCTCCTGCAAAGGTACGGATGTCCTCCCGCACTCCCTCCAGCAGCCGCCTCGGTTCATCCCTCCGGTGACAGTTCAGGAACCGCTTCAGCCGTTCGGTCCCGTAGAAGCACTCCTCTGTGTTCTTCGCCTCCGTGGCGCCGTCCGTGTACAGGAACAGGCTGTCCCCCGGTTTGATGTACCGCTCCCTCTGCCGATAGCGAAGGCCGTCCATTCCTCCCAGCACGAAGCCGGGCCGCTCGTTCAGATACTCATAGGTGCCGTTCAGGCCATCCTCGCTGTTCTCCGCCAGCCGCAGCAGCGGCGGGTTGTGTCCGGCATTGACGTACGTGAGTTTTCCGGTTTCCGTATCCAGGATGCCCAGCCACGCCGTCACGAACATGTCGTCCTCATTTCCCTCGCACAGCAGATGATTGACCTTGGTGAAAACATCCGCCGGCGTGCCTCCCATGTTGATCTCGTTCTTGATCAGGACCTTTGTGATCACCATCAGCAGCGCGGCCGGAACGCCCTTGCCGGAAACGTCCGCGATCACCAGCGCCATGTTCTTATCATCCGCCATGAAGAAATCGTAGAAATCTCCGCCCACGGATTTGGCCGGATCCATGGAGGCATAGAGGGCGACCTCCCGCGTGCCGACCGTCGGCGGGAAAATGGTGGGCAGCATGTGCGTCTGGATGTTGTTGGCCAGATTCAGCTCCGCCTCCATCCTGGCCGACCTCTGCGTGATCCTCTCCTGCTGCAGCACCATCTCCCGCCCCTTCTCCGCGATCCGCACGCAGGCGATGGCAATCAGCGTATAAACACAGATCTCCGGCAGGAGCGAGAGCTCGATGTAATTGATCGTATAAGCCGCCCGGTCCATGCCGATATCATAAATGGCATCCCAGACATCCGTCCTGATCTGCAGAACCGTTCCCACCGGCACGTCGTAATAATTCAGATCAATGTCACAGGTCCCCAGGAGCGCCGCCAGAATCCCGGACGCGGAGTAGAGGAGCGTTGTGAGGACGGCGACCAGCTTGACCAGCTTCCGTGAGAAATAGCGGCACGCCAGCACGGTGGGAACCACGAGCATCAGCTCAATGTTGTATCCCAGCAGGAGGTTCATCCTGGCCATGACGTACACCATCACGACAAGGAGTGCATACTTGAGCCAGATTCTCCTTCCTCTGGTATATCGGCAGATCAGGGCCGCCGCGAACATGCCTGCCGCGTTGTACAGCAGCACCCGCTCATCCGCCACCCAGACCCACTCAATCCGGCACAGCCCCCAGAACACACACAGCACCATGCTGAAAAAAAGCGTTGCAAAGCCGACCAGGATGTTCCCCTGAATCTCGTTGTTCTGCAGGATGTCGTTCTCGTCCAGCTCCTTATACAGCATCTCCCGCACTGCCTTTTCGTATTTCATGCCGTCTCCTTCACCGTTGCGAAACTCTTTCTTCATTCTGCAGCAATTACGGAATCTCTGCAACCGTGCTCCTGCAGTCCCTGCAGGATAAAAGGCCCTGCCCTCCGGGGCCGCAGCACGGACCGCATTCTGCGCCGCCGTCCCCAGGAAAAACACCTCGCCGGGAGCAAGCTCCCGGCGAGGTGTTCCTTCTGCCTTATCTGATCTTTGTCAGCCTTCACCTGTTCTTACCGTGCTGCACGCACAGAGGCTGCAAAATCATTCATCATCTCCATAAACATCATCCCGCAGCCCTGCCATACTCTTCCGAAGGCGCGTCATGCTCTGTGAGGAACGCTTCTGGGAGGCCAGCAGGTACAGGCACAGAAGCAGCGCCAGCGCCGCAATTCCCAGCGCCACATACACCAGAGGGTCGCGGCCGGTATGTCCCTGCACCGCGCCGGCATCCTCATTCGTCCCATCGCTGTAGAAAATGATCAGATGACCGTTCTCATCGATCTGAGCCGATACAATACCGCGGCCGGCCGCGCCGGTCTCACCCTGCTCGCCCGTTTCACCCCGGTCACCCTGGTCTCCCTTTTCACCGGGATCGCCTTTGGCCCCCGCGGTACCGGCGGAGCCCGCAGTACTCTGCGTGATCGCCGTTCCGGTTCCTGCCGAAGCCGATCCGGCAGCCGTCGTTCCCGTTGTCTCCGCTGTACTGCCTGCTCCCGCAGCCTCTGTTGTTCCGCTTCCGCTGCCTGCAGACGCCGTTGTTCCGCTTCCGCTGCCCGCAGCTGCCGTTGTTCCGCTTCCGCTGCCTGCAGACGCTATGACGGAGCCGGCATCCTCACTGGTCCCATCTGTATAGGTGACAATCAGATGCCCGTTTGCATTCAGCTTCACCGATGAAATTCCGCGGCCGGCAGCACCTGTCTCGCCCTGGTCGCCCTTATCGCCTTTGGCGCCTGCGGCACCGGCTGCTCCGGTTGTCCCTGCTGCACCCGTCTCTCCTTTGTCGCCCTGGTCACCCTTTTCGCCCTTATCGCCCTGGTTGCCTTTCTCGCCCTTGTCTCCCTGGTCGCCTTTCTCGCCTTGGTCGCCTTTTTCGCCCTGGTCGCCTTTCTCTCCCTGGTCGCCTTTTTCGCCCTGGTCGCCTTTCTCGCCCTGGTCGCCTTTCTCGCCCTTATCGCCTTTCTCTCCCTGGTCGCCTTTCTCGCCCTGGTCGCCCTTCTCGCCCTGGTCGCCTTTGTCTCCCTTATCGCCTTTCTCGCCCTGGTCGCCTTTGTCTCCCTTATCGCCCTTATCGCCTTTCTCACCGCTTCCCGACGTAATGGAGAAGGCGAGCATCTTGGAATTGGAATTGACACTCTCTACACTGGCGTCTCCATCCTCCTTGACTCTGCAGCGCACGGCGAATTCATAGACATTGCCGTCCGTAGGATCAATGTTCGGCTTGAACGTATAGCTGTAAACGGTATTGCCCTGCGCATCGGTCTCCTCGATGACCTCCTCGTCAGCAATCTCCAGCGCCTTGTCAACAGCCTTCTCCCATTCGCTGTCAGCGCTCATGTTGCGCTGGTAAATCACATAGTACAGCTCGTCGGCCTTGTAGTATTTTCGTCCGGAGCCATCGTCCTTCGGCACCGACCACGTCAGCTTCAGCTCATTTCCGGAGGCTCCCGTCACCTTCATCTTCTCCAGCTTCACGGGTGCCGCCGTGGATTTGATGTTGCGGACAATGTGATGCAGGAGCGGTGCATAGACCTTCGCGCTCTCATCATCTTCTTCCGCGCCATCCTTTTCCCCTACCTGGATCTGTCCGCCGGCAAAGGCCCATTCGAAGCCGAAGGCATCTATGGTCTCCTCTGTTGCAGCCTTCGCATTCAGAATCGCTGCCTTGTCGATGTTGCCGACCCGCGTGGAGATTCCGGAGCCTTCCCCCGTTGTCGTGGAGGAACCGGTTGTCTGCCCTCTGCTGTAGGAATAGTAGCCGCCAACCATAAGATACTTGTTGCCGGCAACCGACTCTGCCGCAAAATTGAAGTTGCTGGTAGAGGAATTGAATTTCTCATTCGCTTCGCTGTCGGTTAAGGACACCTCTGTCGATCCGGATGCATAACCCAGCTGAATCCAGGACGGCTTCTCCGAGAAATGTCCCTTGGAAGACGGCTCACTGGTGATGTAATAATCCTCCTTGATGTTCTCGCCGCCCAGCTTGCTGCTGTATTTCCACGGGTTTCCGTAGTTTCCGTTCAGCGAAGGATCCGTAATGGAAACCAGCAGGGTCGGCGTATAGGTTGTCGAAGCCTTGCCCCGCATGATCTCATTGTACCGGTCGATCACCTTGTTGTATTCCTCAACCGACAGCTCCAGATAGATCGGCGCCTGTCCCACGGAATAATACATCATGTGCGTCTTCCCGGTATCGTCCGTGAATTTATACGAGTATCGGTAATATGGATTCCTCCGCAGAACCACCAGATTCTCATTGGTTGCCGAAAAGGCCGCCGTATAGGTCGTACTCTTGGACGTGCTCTCTCCTTGTGTATCGGAAGTTGAGGCTCCGATTCTGACGGTTGTATTCCACTGTGCCACCGATTTTACCGGAGGAAAGCTCAGCATCATCTGAATCGTCACTCCGTAGCTGTGACTCGTTGCCCAGCTGCGCGTGTCCTTGTAGGTATAGCTGCCCGTGATCTTATAGCTGGTCGAGCTCGCCATCTCATACTGCTTCAGTCCCGCGAAGGCAGGGGCCGCCTGAATGACTGCCTGAACCTGCGGTTCTGTTTCCTCGTAGCTGACATCCTCGAACTCAATCTGCAGACCGTCCTCGTCCATGTCCAGTGCGACGAGCTCGGAGCTGTACCATTGATTCACGTTGCTGGATTCAATATAGGACACATAATATTCGTTCCCGTCGAATCCGTTCTCGTAGAAGCCGGTGGAATCCTGATAATCCGTGGTCGTCACCTTGGAGGCCGTATCCTCCTTGGATACATCGTTCCCGTATACGCCGCCGATCGACAGCAGCGCCATCGTATCGCTGTGTCCTCCGGAGGTCTTCAGTCCCACCAGGAACATTACCTGCTCCCGTCCTGCCAGATTGTGATCAAAATTGCCCACGGCCACCGATTGAATGTACGTATTGGTCAGTGAAATCCGGCCGGCCCCTTTGTCATTCTTGGTAAAATAAACCGGTGTATAACTCGGATCGCTGCCGATTTCACAGCTCCCCGACTGAAACTGGTACACGCTGCCGTCGATAAACAGCGCCTCCGCTTTTCCGGGGCCGTTCAGTGCAAAGAACGCCACTCCGGAGCGGGCCAGGAACGTATCGCCCGTATAGGTTCCTGTCTTCTTCCACTTATTCGTCTTCACCTCTGTGTTGAAGCTCTGGATCTGCAGCTTCCCGCTCGGCGCTCCGTAGATGCCGACAACCAGCGTATCCTCCTCGGAGGCGTAATACCATTGGTCATTGTTGTAAAGCGCCGAATGTGCATCCTGTCCCTTCAGTGCCTGTGTGACCTTAATGCCCGCCACGGCAATTTCATCTATGCCGTCGCCGTTGGCGTCTCCCACGGAAATTCCGGGGCTGCGGTTCGTATCCCACAGATAGCCGTTTTCAATCGTTCCCCGCTTCTGCTCAACATACATTCCGTCTCCGGAAGAAGACTGGGAGACCTTCTGGCTCCCGCCGCCTGCAGAAAGCGCCAGATAGGGGACATACCGGGTTCCGTCTCCCTTGCCCAGCCGCTTCACATTTCCGACATAAGTCAGCGCCACCAGATCCTCGTAGCCATCATTGTTGAAATCCCCTGTTGCAAGCGAGCATCCGAGCTTGTCCCTCACATTGGAATCCTCTGCCCAGCTGGTATCCCCCCAATCCGCATAATCAAACCCAGGGTGCATCAGCGTTTTGTCCGCATCTGTCCGGCTCGCAGCTGTAATGGCATGCGTTGCGGCATCCTGTGTCCACTGCAGTTCCGTAAGACCCCATTTCCGGCCGCTTGTACTCGGGACATAGACAACGACCGTGTCCTTCATCTGCTTGGTCGTCTCGTTCCGATTCCCGTAATAATTTCCGGCCGTAATGGCCATAAAATTCTCCATCTCGGAGGCGTACATTGTGCTCCCGATGCTGTCCCATGCCAGCAGGGTCAGCTCGATGACCTCAGAGCACACATCGTTCTTGTAATCATACAGCCAGGTAACCACCCGAGCCGTATCCGATCCTCTTGCTTCGAGTCCCACATACGCAACGCAGCTGTCACGCCCTGTTCCGAAGGGGTCGCAGGCAACTGCCCGAACCATGGAATAATATCTGAGATCGTAGCTCGAATTCGTAGGTCCCTTGCTGTACTTGGTCGCCTTTTCAAAATTGGATACATAGCTTCCAAGATTTGTTGTGATGCCGGCGCCCTTGTAGGAGCTGCCTCCCTTATGCTCGCTGCTCGCCACCGGCGCAGACGTATTCAGATACTTATCATAAATGGCCATGCTGTTCTGCGGAGCTCCCGATGTGATCCGGTTCTCATAGAGCAGCAGCTCATGCTGCGGAATGGCCACCGTGGCCGCACCCTTCTCGATATTCAGCGGGTTGCTGCCGGTTTCCGTTTCCTTCTCGAAGCTCTCCGGCACCGTGGTGCCGGTCATCTTCTCGATGATCTCATCCTCTTCCGAGCTGGAGAGACGGAGTACATCTGCCTCTTCGCCGTCCTCGGAATCCTCCTCATCATCCAATACTACGGCAGACTCCCACTCCGGTTCGATCGTAAGTGCTGCCGCCTCTTCCTGCGCATAGCTCTCGATCTGGCTGACCTCAGACGACACCGTGCTGCTCTCTCCTGTCGTGACCGCCGAAGATCCGGCCGCAGCTTCTGTTCCCGCCTGCGTGCTGACGGTTCCGGACGCTCCGTCTGCCGTTGTGCCGGCTGCCGTGCCGCCCGACGCTGTGCTGCCGTCCTGTCCGGCTGCGCCTGACGACGGTGCAGCCTCTGCTGTGCCCGTTTCACCGGCAGCCGTTCCCTCCGCTGCAATTCCCTCGGCACCCGACAATGCGTCCGTGCCCTCGACAGTTCCGCTTCCGCTTTGTGTGTCTGTCGTTTCCGAACCGCTCTGCTGGGTTGTCTCCTGGCTCTGCACCGCAGCGGCCTCTGACACTGCGGCAGCATAACTCGAAACCGGCATTCCGCCAAGAGCGATGGCCGCAGCCAGCGCTGCACTGGCAATGCGTAAATGATACGGGTGTCTCATACTGCTGTTCCTTTCTCTCTGCTCTTTCCTGATGTCAATATCTTCCGCGTTTTGTTCACAGCTTTTTCACTCTATTTTCACAATTTCACCTCATTATACGTCCCGCTTTTTCTCTCTGAAAGTAAAATTTACGGCGGGGAAGCCAGAATTCTCCGCCGCGTAACAAAACATTCCGCAATGCATAAAATGCAACTGTTCAGCACCTGTCGATTTCAACAGGAATCGGCCGCTTGCGGACGAATTCATGATTGAAATCGACAGGCGGCCAAGGCGCGTAACAGGAGAAGGCGGCGATAGCGCCTTCGAGTGTCCGCCTCATGGCCAGTCGCATCGAGGATTTGCAAAGCAAATTCGAGATGAGGGCTGAACAGTTGCCATAAAATAAGGTATCTGATATGCAGCGGCCGCCTGGCACCCCGAAAGGGCTTGCCAGACGGCCGCTGCATATCAGATACCATCATATTTGTATTATTTTGCGTACTGAACCGGGCCTTACGAGAATTCCACCGCCAGGAGCACGGTACGGTAGCTTCTCGCATGGTAAAGCGTGCCGCCCAGTCCTGACACTCCCGCACTCCTGTCATTGTTAAACCAGTCCGTACTGATCTCATCCTCCTGTGCCAGAAAATTATCGTAATCCTCGGTATTTTCAAACTGAAGATATACCGCTCCGCTCCCGCTGCTGCAGGCTCTTGTGATGCCGGCGCGGTACTGTGCGGCATAATCCCCGCCCGCGGATACGAACTCACTGTTGATGACGTGGTAATCCTCATCGAAGGAGGTGCTCTCCGGGATGCTGTAATAATCCGTGTAATAGGTGGTCACCGGATGATTGACATCCGTAATCCACGTGCGCGGCACATTCATCGCCGGATAGAGCCGCCAGCCGTCCATCTCGCCTTCCGCTGTCTCGACATCGGCCGTAAGATCCACATCGTACCAGCTCCCATCAATGCAGACCGTATTCCATGCATGTCCGTCGCTGCAGCTGTCGTCATCGTCGTAGCAGAACAGTGAAATGCACGGCAGCCCGACTTCATCACATGCGTACTTGAAGGCAACGCTGATGCCCGCGCACTTGGCCTGTCCCAGCACCAGTGCTCCGTAAATGCTGTCGCAGAACTCGGCGGAGGCATCATAGACCATATTCTCCGCCAGATAGTCGTAGACATACAGCTCCTTATCATAATCGGACATTCCGTCCGTCTCATCCTTCAGCGTGCGCACGATCTCCCGGCACTGCTCCAGACGGGAAAGATAAGTATCCCGATCCATCTCGTAGGACAGAGCGCACCCGGCAATTTCATCCGGACTGCTCCGGTAACGGATTATACCAATGTCATCATAGTCCAGCTGGAAGAGCTCCGGGCATTCACATGCCGCGGCCAGTATCAGCGAATAGACCCGTTTCTCATCCGCCCTGGGAATCGGATGCGGGAAAGCAACCTCCTCCCTGAAATCACTTACCGCGGCATAGAAGGCCAGGAAGTTGTCCAGCGTATCCTCGTCCATCTCATTCAGAATGCAGGAGCTGTCAAAATGTGCGATCTGCGCCTTAATCGCATCGTTGTCCTGCTCTGCCGCCTCCATCGTTTCCGTACGCACATCGTCATCATCGGCACAGCACGTGAGCAGGAACAATGCGAGCACGACCACCAGAGCCGCCTTCAGCAGGCGTCTTTTTCCACGCTTTTTCCGCCTTCTGCGTCCCTTCCGCTCTGCCGTCCCGTACTCCATGTTCTCTGTGTCCACCGGCTCCGCAATCCTGTACCCCAGGCTCTCCGCGCTCTTCCGGTTGTCCCTGCCTCGCCTCATCTGCGGCTCTCCTCTCCTGTGCTGCGCCCGTTTCCGATGTCTGCTGCGCACTGTACTGCTATTTATATGTTGCAGCATCCGACCTGAATGTTACACGCGGCGCAGCCCCAAAGAAGTCCGTGCGGCGGATATAAAATCCCCCTTGTGCAACAGAAAAAATCCTTTTACTCTGAGAGATGGAATCACCTTACCTTTTCCGTTACGAAATTTCATGTGCCGATGCACTTCAAAATGGAGGAAGCTATGATCAACGATCCGAAGGTAACCAAGATATTGTACGGAGGCGACTACAATCCGGAGCAGTGGCCGGAAGAAATCCGGGAACAGGACATGGAAGCTCTCCGGGAGGCCGGCGTCGATGTCGTGACGCTGAATGTTTTCAACTGGGCCATGATCCAGCCTTCTGAGGAAACCTACGACTTCTCCGCACTGGACGAAACCGTCCGTCAGGTCACGCAGAACGGAATGAGCATCTGCATGGCGACCTCCACCGGAGCGCATCCGGCCTGGATGGCCCGGCGTTATCCGGAAGTCCTGCGCACCGAATTCAACGGCATGAAGAGAAAGTTCGGCGGGCGCCACAACTCCTGCCCCAACAGCTATGTTTTCCGGCATTTCTCTGCCGCGCTCGCTTCCCGCCTTGCGGAGCACTACAGGGATCAGAAGAACATCGTTGCCTGGCACATCAGCAACGAGTACGGCGGTGCCTGCTACTGTGAGAACTGCGAAAAGGCCTTTCGCGTCTGGCTGCGCAGGAAATACGGTTCCCTGAAGGCAGTGAACAGCGCCTGGAACACCCATTTCTGGGGACATACCTTCTACGAATGGGATGAAATTGTCGCGCCGAACCTTCTGAGTGAGCATTTTGAGGAGCGGCGGAGCATGTTCCCCGGCATTACGCTGGATTACAAACGATTCATGTCCGACAGCATGCTGGAGAACTTCCGGGCAGAATATGCCGCCGTCATAAAATGGATTCCGGAGGTGCAGATTACCACCAATCTGATGGGCCTCTATCCCGGACTTGACTACCGGAAATGGGCCGAATCCATGGATTTCATTTCCTGGGACAACTATCCGGATGCCTCCAAGACGCCCGCGGACATTGCGTTTACGCATGATCTGATGCGGGGGCTCAAGCGTGATCTTCCCTTCTGCCTCATGGAGCAGACCCCGAGCATCTCCAACTGGCTGCCCAGCGCAACCCTGAAGCGCCCCGGCGAAATGCGCCTCCTCAGCTACCAGGCCGCCGCACACGGCGCAGATACGGTGATGTTCTTCCAGATGCGGCAGAGCATCGCTGCCTGCGAGAAATTCCACGGGGCCTTCCTTCAGCATGTCGGGAACCGGCAGAATCGCGTGTTCCGGGAATGCGCGGCGCTCGGTGCAGAGCTGCGGCAAATCGGCGGCGTGACGCTTGGCAGCCTGCCCCGGCCGAAGGCGGCCCTTCTGTACGACTGGGACAACCGATGGGCGATTGAGGGATCCTCCGGTCTTTCTCTTGATATTGAGTATCCGGAGGAGGTCATGCAGTATTATCGTCCCCTGTTCGAAGCCAACATCGACACGGATGTCATCGGGATGGAGCAGGATCTGTCCCGCTATCGGCTGGTGATCGCACCGGAGCTGTACATGGTAAAGCCCGGTGTCCGTGAATCTCTGGAACGCTTCGTGCAGAACGGCGGAACCCTGGTGCTGTCCCTGTACAGCGGCATCACGAACGAAAACGATCAGGTGACCTGCGGCGGTTATCCGGGAGAGCTGCGCCGCCTCGCAGGCATCTGGATCGAGGAATTCGATGCGCTGACCGACCGGGAGAACCGTTTCCTCTGGCAGGGGAAGGTATACCCCGCCCGCAGTGCCTTTGCCATTTCTCACTGTGAGCAGGCCGAAGGCCTCGCCGTGTATCAGACGGAGTTCTATGCGGGAACACCGGTTCTGACGCGGAACGCCTTCGGAAACGGGCAGGTTTACTACGTCGGAACGAGATCCGATGCAGCATTCTATCATGATTTCATGCAGATGATCTGCGCAGAGGCCGGCGTCGCCTCCTGTGCGGAGGAGCTGGCGGCAGAGATTCCGGACAAAATGGAGATTACCAAACGCGTCAGTGAGCAGGGTGAATTCTGGTTCTGTCTCAATCATGAGGAGGGCGCAGCCTCTTTTACCCCGGTTCCTGCTGTCACCGATGTGATCACCGGCAAAACCTACGCCCCCGGAGAAGCCATCCCGTTTGCCGCCTATGATGTGAGAATCCTGCAGAAAAACTCCTGATCGGATTGCCCCTGATCGAATTTCCCATTGCAAGTGACCGGTCCGCGCTGCCGCGGGCCGGTCACTTTGTTCTGTGCGCTTTATCCCCCTCTTCCCGTCATTCCTGACGATGGTTAAGGGCAGGGCTTCCCTTCTCCCCTGCTGCACGGCCTGTCCGCAGCTGCAATTTCTCTTCGCAGTGCATTGATCACGCGCTTCTTATCCGTGACCCAGCAAGGCGAGATCAGCAGCTTCCGGGGGCCGTCGCCCGTCATTCGATGAATGACCATCTCCTCGGGGAGGAGCTTCAGGCACTTCACGACCAGCCTGCAGTACTCCTCCATCGACATCTGCGCAAACGGCTCCCGCTCGTATTCCTCTGCCAGCCGGGAGCCCTTCAGGACATTCAGCATCTGAAGCTTGACCCCGTCCGGCTGCGGCCGCAGAGCTCCGAGATATCGGACGGTCTCGAGCATGTCCGCCTCGCTCTCACCGGGCAGTCCCAGAATCACATGCACGATAACGGTCAGTCCCGCCTCCTTCAGCCGACGGCAGCATTCCCGGAACACAGCCGTGGGATATCCCCGATGCATTCTTTCTGCCGTATCGTCATGAATGGTCTGCAGCCCCAGCTCCACCCAGACCGGCTTGACCGCATTCAGCTCACGCAGCAGCTGCAGCTTCTCGTCATCGATGCAGTCCGGCCTCGTCCCGATGGACAGAATCACGATATCTTCTCTTTGCAGGACCCTGCGGTACAGCTCCCGCAGACGCCCGGTCTCTCCATAGGTATTCGTAAAAGACTGAAAGTATGCGATGAATTTCTGACGATCCGGTGAAATATTGCCGGGAAGCTTGGCAAGGACACGCTGCCGTGCCCTTTCGATCTCCGCGTCCATCTCCTCCGGTCCCCGGATCACCTGTGCAAACTCTCCCGATCCGCCCTCCGAGCAAAAGGCACAGCCGCCGTAACCGATGATGCCGTCCCGGTTCGGGCAGGTACATCCCGAGGACAGCGAGAGCTTGTAAACCTTCTGTCCGTATTGCTGCTTGAGATAATCCGATACCGTCAGAATTGTCATCTTTTCGCCTCCGAGGTAATTATGTACGAT
>CAVKMX010000018.1:0-24096 GCA_963657295.1 Clostridium sp. CAG:302 | reverse complement strand
CCAGGATGGACAGCTCCGCCAGGACCCGTCACCGGCGGGCGTCTGTACAGTAACCCGCCGCCCTGTGAAAATAACCGCGGACGGGTTGCAGTTTCGGAAAGGAAGGAAGATAATATCGGTATGTCAAACCTTTAACATACCGGAATCCGACCGATCCCGAAGCTGTAAACATTAAAGCGCATTTGAGGGCGCTTTTCAAGATTGCCGCACGGAGTGAGAACGTCCCCGGGACGGACAGCTCCGCCAGGACCCGTCACCGGCGGGCGTCTATACAGTAACCGCTGCCGCGCCGGCGGCTGAGCGAACCGGTCGGCGCAGAACGGCCTGCTGCGGCACATCGGGTCGGCACTTGGAAAAGTGGACAAAATATGGCGGCGGATCGCCGGTAAAAATGGGGAATTGCTCCATTTACATTTGCACGGCCGAGAATATAATAGGGTGCAATTCTTGAGCTTAGCGGGTTTTTAGCAGACAGAAGGGGGAACCCCGCGGAATTCCCGTGAGTGGACAGCAAGAGAAGAATAGTAGCCAGAAATTGCCTGATCATGCCATGCCGCCGCCGGAGAGGCGGGGCGGAGTGCGAAAGGAGGTAAGAAGGAAACTATGAGAACGAGCAGAAAGATTATGTTGGCACCGCAGGATGTGCAGGATTTCGTCCATGCCGCCGAACATTGCGATTTTGACGTGGACATTGCCAATGACAGCTATGGACGCTATGTTGTGGATGCGAAGTCCTTTCTGGGTGTGATGGGACTGGACCTGGGCGGATGTCTGGTGGTTTCCTACAACGGATACGACGAGGTGTTCGAGGAATATCTGAACAGCAAACGGATTGCGGTATAGGAGGCACTCTCCGGAAGATCGTTTGCCCAATACCCGGCCTGAACCGGGATGACCGCGCAGCACGAGGGGCGGCCGGACTCTGCAGCAGAGTTCGGCTGCCCTTTTGCGTTGTGCTAGAATAGCGGCATGACAGAGATTACGGTATCGGTGCGCGCGCTGGTGGAATTCCTCCTGCGAAACGGCGACCTGGACAATCGAACAGCGGGAGGCTCGGAGGAGGCGATGCACGAGGGCTCCCGGCTCCACAGGAAGCTGCAGGAGTCTGCGGAGGGGGACTATCATCCGGAGGTGCCGCTGGAATGCGTGTGGACCGAGGGAGAGCTGATGGTGCGGACAACCGGCCGGGCCGACGGAATCTGCCGGGATCGTCCTGCCGGAAAGGAGCCGTTGTTCACGCCGGAGAACTTGCCGGAGCTCTTCCCGGATCTTGAGAAGGAGACTCTGTGGACCGTCGATGAGATCAAGACGACCTACCGGCCGCTGCGGCGCATCCGGAGAGCCGATCCGGTGCATCTGGCCCAGGCGAAGTGCTACGCCTACTGCTATGCACGGCAGAACGGGCTGGCGGTGATCTGCGTGCGGATGACGTACTGCAATCTGCTGACGGAGGGAATCCGGAGATTCTACGAGGTATACTCCTTTGAGGCGCTGGAGAACTGGTACCGGGAGCTCATGGAGCAGTACCGCCCGTGGGCAGAGTTCCTGGCGAACTGGCAGGAGGAGCGAACGGCGTCCATTCACCGGTTGCCCTTTCCGCATGTCTACCGGGAGGGACAGCGGGAGCTGGCTGCCGGCGTGTACCGCACCATTGTGCATGGACGCAAGCTGTTCCTGGAGGCACCGACGGGGACGGGCAAGACCATTACGACGCTGTTCCCGTCGGTAAAGGCGGTGGGAGAGCACAAGGCGGAGAGGATCTTCTACCTGACGGCGAAGACAGTGACCGGCGCCGCCGCCGAGAATGCCCTGCAGCAGATGCGGGAAAAGGGACTGCGCTGCAAGAGCGTCCTGCTGACCGCCAGGGAAAAGGTGTGCATTCTGCAGAAGCCGGACTGCAATCCGGAGAGCTGCCCGCGGGCCGCGGGACATTACGACCGGATCAACGAGGCAATGTACGACCTGCTGATGCACGAGGATGCCTTTTCCAGGGAGAACGTGGCGCGCTGCGCGGAGCAGCACCGGGTCTGTCCGTTTGAGCTGGCCCTGGACATGAGCCTGTTCTCGGATGTCGTCATCGGAGACTACAATTACCTGTTCGACCCGCACGCCTATCTGCGGCGCTTTTTCGCAGAGGGCGGCAGAAAGCCGTACATTTTCCTCGTGGATGAGGCTCACAATCTGGTGGACCGCGGGAGAGAGATGTACAGCGCCAGACTGACAAGGGCACAGATCCTGACCTTCCGGCGGTGCACGAAGGAGAGGTGGCCGGCGCTGTACAGGAAGCTCGGGCGCCTGGCGGGAGAATGGAAGAGAATCGGGGACGGTGCGGAGTCCTGCACGGTCCTGACGGATCCGGGGCGGCTGGGAACGCCGGTCGCGGAGGCGGATGATGAAATGGCGGGAATCCTCGGCAAGGAGCGGCAGGAGGAGGTGTTCCGCGGGCAAAAGGACCGGGAGCTGCGGCAGGCGTTTCTGGAATTCTACTTTATCCTCGATCATTTTCGGATGATCTATACGGGCATGGATGAGCGGTACGTTGCCTGTGCGCGGACAGAGGGGCGCGAGGTCGAGGTGAATCTGCGGTGCATGGATCCGCGCGGGAAGCTGAAGGAATGCATGGACCGGGGGAGAGCCTCGGTGCTGCTCTCGGCCACCATGCTGCCGATCACGTATTACAAGGCCCTGCTGGGCGGAACGGAGGAGGATTATGAGCTGTACGCACATTCCGTCTTCGATCCGCGGCGGCGCGGCCTGTATCTCGTACGGGATCTCACCAGCCGCTACAGTCAGAGGACGCCGGAGAATTACGGGAGAATTGCAGCCTGCATCGGAAGCGCGCTGTCCAAACGCCACGGGAACTACATGGTCTTCTGTCCGTCCTATTCCTTCCTGCACGAGGTGGAGCAGCAGCTTTCGGATCAGTTCGGCGGAGGGCTCTGCGGGCCGTGGCTGGCCGGCCTCTCCTGCACGGTGCTGTCCCAGCATCCCGGGATGACGGAAAAGGAACGGGCGGATTTCCTGGAGAGCTTCCATGAGGTTCACGATGACCGGAGTCTCCTTGGCCTGTGTGTGCTGGGAGGGATCTTCGGCGAGGGCATCGACCTCATCCGGGATGCACTCATCGGCGTCTTCATTATAGGGACCGGGATTCCGCAGATCGGCATGGAGCGGGAGCTGCTGAAGGATTATTTTGACCGGCAGGGGGCGAATGGGTATGATTATGCATATCGCTTCCCGGGAATGAACAAGGTGCAGCAGGCGGCCGGGCGCGTGATTCGTACCGGTGAGGATGTCGGAATCGTGGTCCTGATGGATGAGCGGTTTCTGGCACCGGCCAGCCGCCGGCTGTTCCCGCGGGAGTGGGAGAACCTGCAGGTGACGGACAGCAGCGAGCTTCCGCGGCTGGTGGAGCGTTTCTGGGACGAGTGGCTGTAGCCTGTCTGAATTGTCTGAATATAGATCGAGGATTACGAATCCGGAAAGGCTGCGGGAAAGGATAAAATCGGGAAAAGCCCTGCAAAATGTGGATAACTCTGTGGATTTCGTGGATTATTCGCAAAATACAGAATGCAACAATGGGATAAATTGTTTATAAAAATCTGACAATGATACAGGAAAGGAGCCGATGATGTGGGCAGAGGAAGGTGTGTTTTATCAGATCTATCCGCTTGGAATGTGCGGGGCGCCCTTTGAGAATGACGGGCGGCAGGAGCACAGGATTCTGCAGGTGCTCGACTGGATTCCGCATCTGCAGAAGCTCGGCGTGACCGCGGTTCTGTTCAATCCACTGTTTGAATCCGATACGCACGGGTACAACACAAGGGATTACCGGAAGGTGGACGTGCGCCTTGGCACCAACGAGGACTTTCAGAGGGTGTGCGATGCCCTGCATGCGGCCGGGATCCGCATTCTGCTGGACGGCGTGTTCAACCATGCGGGCCGCGGCTTCGGTCCGTTTCAGGATGTGCTGCAGAAGCGGGGAGAGAGCGCCTATAAGGACTGGTTCTATCTGAACTTGAGCGGGAACAACGGATACAACGACGGTCTGTGGTATGAGGGCTGGGAAGGCAACTACGACCTCGTCAAGCTGAATCTGGACAATGAAGCCGTGCGCAGCTATCTTCTGGAGAGCGTGAACATGTGGATTGACACGTTCGGCATCGACGGGCTGCGGCTGGATGTCGCCTACATGCTGAACCGGAATTTCCTGAAGGCGCTTCGCTGGCACGTGGACCGGAAGAAGCCGGATTTCTATCTGATCGGCGAGATCCTCGGAGGGGATTACAGGCAGATCGTGAATCCGGAAATGTGCAGCAGCGCGACCAATTATGAGTGCTGCAAGGGGCTGTGGTCGAGCTTCAACAGCATGAATCTGTTCGAGATCAATCATTCCCTGATCCGCCAGTTCGGCGCGGATCCCTGGTGCCTGTACCGGGGCATGCACCTTCTGAGCTTTGCGGACAATCACGATATTACGCGGCTGGCCTCGGTTCTGACGAATCCCGCCCACCTGCCGCTGGTTTACGCCATGATGTTCGGCATGCCGGGCATTCCCTGCATTTACTACGGCAGTGAATGGGGCATAAAGGGACGCAAAGAGGACGGAGATCCGTGCCTTCGGCCGAGGATTGAGGAACCGGAATGGAACGGGCTGACGGACTGGATTGCAAAGCTGGCTAAAGCGAAAACCTCCTCCGAAGCCCTGTGCTACGGAGATTTCCGCAGTATCCTGCTCACGAACCGGCAGTGCATCTTCGAGAGAAAGAGCGAGCACGAGCGCGTTCTGGTGGCGATCAATGCGGACGGTGCGGAGTATACGGCGCATTTCGATGCGGGGTGCGGCCGGGCCGTGGACCTGATCACGGGAGAGGATCACGATTTCGGCGGCGGGAGCAGGCTCCCGGCGTACAGCGCGGCCTTCTGGCGGTGTGAGCGGTAGGAAAACGGCCGTTACAGTTCATTCGCCCGCCGAGCGACAGGGTGGCGGAGAATGTCCAGTCCGGGGGCCTTGCGAGGCCTCGGTGCTTGCGAGCGTCTTATGCGAGCTTAGCACCGCTAGGTCCTCGCACGGAGTGAGAACGTCCCCGGGACGGACAGCTCCGCCAGGACCCGTCACCGGCGGGCGTCTGTACAGTTACTTTTTTTGTGAGAAAAGGGTTGACAGGCAGCACGGGAGGTTGTAATATCCCGACTAAATCGGTAGGAAATACGTATCTATTTGGCACCCATCTCGGATTTGATACAGTCAATTCACGTTGAAATATGACAGGTGCGAAACAGATACGGAAATACAAGAATCGTACGGGCATCGCACAGATGCCGCAGGCAGGAGAAGGATGAAATGACACGCAGGACACAGAGCGGGAACTTCACAGAGATGATGTGCGCGATGTGCTGCTTCATGGACATGTGCCATGGGGCTCCCTAGTCGTGCATCTTCATTCTTTTCGGACAGCGATACGCAAGGATACGCAAGGATTGGAGGGACAGATGCATGACGGTGTGTCTGTCCTTTTTGTATCTGCTGCAGGAACAATTCCGGACAGCAGGGGAGAATGCGCGGAGCGCGTTTCCCGCAGGGATATGGGGTGAGCAGATGGCGATTATCGAGGTACAGAATCTTTCCAAGACCTTTGTCACCAGAGATGCAAGGGTGGAGGCATTGCGGAACATCAATTTCTCCGTGGAGGAGAGAGACATTTACGGCATCATCGGAATGTCCGGCGCGGGCAAGAGCACACTGGTGCGGTGCCTGAATTATCTGGAGACGCCGACGGAGGGCACCGTGACGGTGGAGGGACGCACCCTTGGCGAGCTCTCCACGAAGGAGCTCCGGGAGCTGCGGGGCAGCATCAGCATGATCTTCCAGGGCTTCAACCTTCTGATGCAGCGGACGGTTCTTGATAATGTCTGCTTCCCCCTGACGCTGCAGCAGAAGAAGCTCAGCCGGGCAGAGGCAAGGAAAAAGGCGGAGAAGCTCCTGGAAATCGTGGGCCTGTCCGAAAAGGCGAGGGCCTATCCCGCCCAGCTCTCCGGCGGACAGAAACAGAGGGTTGCCATCGCAAGAGCGCTGGCAAGCGACCCGAAGATTCTCCTGTGCGACGAGGCGACCAGCGCGCTGGATCCGCAGACGACCCAGTCCATCCTGCAGCTCCTCCGGAAGATCAATGAGGAAACCGGCATCACCATTGTCATCATCACCCATCAGATGTCCGTGGTGCGGGAAATCTGCAGACACGTTGCCATCGTAGAGAACGGTGAGATCGTGGAGAACGGGCCGGTGGAGGAGATCTTCACGCATCCGAAGTCCCGGGCCGCCAGACAGCTCATCATCGAGGGCAAGGATCCGGACGAATGGGCCAGAGAGCAGGAGAGCCGCAGGGAAGGACTCCACACGGCGGAGGTGAAGGAGCTGCATGCAGGGCATACCGTCCGCATCGTCTATTCCACCAATTCCTCCTATGAGCCGGTCATCGCCAACATGATTCTGGAAACCGGGCATCCGGTGAACATTCTGAAGGCGGACACCAAGGACGTGGGCGGCGTGGCCAGAGGCGAAATGATTCTGGGGCTGGATGAGGAGCCGCAGATTGCGGCGCAGCAGATTGCATATCTTAAGGAACGCGGACTGGCGGTGGAAGAGCTCACCGATCTGCATACAGGAGGGGAGAGATGACATCACAGGAAATACAGATGATCGTGGAGGGCGTGTGGGAGACACTGTACATGACGCTGGTATCCACACTTTTCGGCTATGTCATCGGCCTTCCCTGGGGAATCGCGCTGAAGGTGACGGACAAGGATGGCCTCCATCCGAATTACGCGGTCTACCGGGTGCTGGACGTGATCACCAACATCATGCGGTCCATCCCGTTTCTGATCCTCCTGATCATTGTGCTGCCGCTCACCAAGGTCATCGTGGGCAAAACCTACGGATCTACGGCAACCGTCGTTCCGCTGGTGATTTCGGCGGCGCCGCTGATCGCGCGGATGGTGGAGTCCTCCCTCAATGAGGTGGACCGGGGCGTCATCGAGGCGGCGGAGTCCATGGGGGCTAGCACCTTCCAGATTGTATGGAAGGTACTCCTCGGGGAGGCGCGGATTTCCCTGATTTCCGGAGCGACCATCACGATCGGCACCATCCTCGGATATTCGGCAATGGCAGGGACCATCGGAGGCGGCGGACTGGGAGACATTGCCATCCGCTACGGCTACTATCGCTTCCAGCCGAACATTCTGTATACGACGGTCATCCTGCTGGTGGTGCTGGTACAGATCTTCCAGCTCATCGGAGCGATTCTGTCGGCGAAGCTGGACAAGCGGCACATATAACACATAGGATGCATCAGCATCGGAGCATGGAGCTCCGGCTGTTGTAGATAGCTGCGGGAAATGGTTCCTGCAGGGAATGCATTGTGTGAGGGAATCTCACACCGGGGGCCGGTCTGTGCGCACTTGGCAGGACTCCGTTATGCACAGCACGTGCGCAGAGTGCAGATCTGCACAAGAGAGGAGCAATATTATGAAGAACAAGGTAGCAGCAGGATTGGTGGCAGCGGCACTGGCCGCAGGCGTTCTGGCAGGATGCGGCAGCTCTTCCGCCGACACGGCAGCCGATACCGCGGCCGCAGAGGAGAGCACAGAGGAGACCGCCGAAGAGACTGCAGAAGAGAGCACCGAGGCGGCAGAGGATGACAATGTCATCACGGTGGCTGCCTCCCAGACCCCTCACTCGGAGATTCTGGAGGCAGTGAAGGATCTGCTGAAGGAGGAGGGCTATGATCTCGAGGTGACCATCTTCGAGGACTATGTACAGCCCAACAACGTCGTGGAGTCCGGCGAGATCGATGCCAACTATTTCCAGCACGTCAATTATCTGAATGCCTTCAATGAGGAGAACGGCACGAGCCTTGTCGTGGCAGAGAACGGCAAGATCCACTACGAGCCCTTCGGCATCTACGGCGGCACCAAGAGCGATCTGGCGGACATCGCAGACGGCGATGCCGTTGCCATCCCGAACGATACGACCAACGAGGCAAGAGCTCTGCTGCTCCTGCAGCAGGAGGGTCTGATCACCCTGGCAGAGGATGCAGGCGTTACCGCGACCGTCAATGATGTGACGGAGAACCCCTACAACCTGGAGCTGGTGGAGGTTGAGGCTGCACAGGTTGCCAAGCAGCTGGGCAGCGTTGCCTTCGGCGTCATCAACGGCAACTACGCTCTGGAGAACGGCCTGAGCGTCGGCAAGGATGCACTGGCTACCGAGTCTGCAGACGGCGATGCCATCCAGCAGTACGTCAACGTCATTGCCGTCAAGGAAGGCAACGAGTCCTCTGCCAAGATCAAGGCTCTGACGGATGCACTGCACTCTGCAACGGCCGTGGACTTCATCAACGAGAACTATGACGGAGCCGTTGTTCCCTACGACGGAGAGCAGTAAGGAACGCAGCAATCCGGGAACAAATCTTGGAATAACTCCCGGAACAGGCGAAACGCCGCAGATCCCGAAGGATCTGCGGCGTTTTGCTGTCGGTAAGATTCATAACGAAGGCGGCGGGAGACGCCGGGCACATCAGAGGTACAGGGACGAAGTGCCCTCCTCACCTGCCGAAGCCGGAATCATAGGCCCAGAAGGACACGGGCGGGATGTTCTCCAGCGGGGTGAACAGTGCCTTGAAGGAGGTGTCGCTGTCTACGCCGAGAATCTCGGCTGCGGCCAGGCCGTCCGCGCGGTCAAGGGTGTTGTAGACGGTTTCCCCATTCTCAGTGGTTCTGCCGGCATAGCGGACATAATACAGCTCGTATTGCCCGTCATCGTTCTTCTGAACTTTCATTTCGCCATAGGAATTCTCACTGCAGACATAGAGGAGGCCGTCACTGTTCCTGAGAGGATAGTTCTCATCTCCGGTGGAAACCCTGCCGATGCATTCCGCCTTGTCCTCGCCCTGGGCGTAGAAGGAGGCCTCCGTGGTCACCGTGCCGGTGAGCCCCTGGAACTCGGCCTCATGGGCCGCATCCGTGATGGCGAGGATCTCGCCGTCGTAGCCGTCGAGGCCGAAGAAGGCATAGGATTCGCCCTCCTGCAGCTGATCGATGATGTCGTCATAGGAGTCAAAGGAGGTCTGGCCGGTCCGCTCCTGGAGGAAATCCGGCGATCGGTCGACCGTCCACGGCTCCTCGGTATCCCCGGCCGTTTCCTTCGTTTCTCCGGCAGATTCTGTCTGCGCCGTTTCTGCAGAGCCGGCAGAGGCGGAATCTGCGGCCTCTGCATCCTCGGCGGTTTCGTCCGCAGCCTCTGCGGTCTCGGTCTGCGCCGGTGCCGTTGTGCTCCCTGTGCTGCAGCCGGTGAGCGCTCCGCCTGCCATCACAACGGACAGCAGCAGAATGGGTATGATGTTCTTCCTCTTCATGGTAACTCCTCCCTGCGTTTGCAACGCGCGGTCCGCAGCCCGTGGGCTTTCCGGCAGCCGGTCTGATTTCACAGACGAGGCACGGGCGTTCGGACCGCTACAATAGATACCTGTACGTACGCAGCTCCGGTCAGCTCTGTTACGAAGCTCTCAGGACCTTGGCGCACAGAAGGCGCGGGTGCTGACCTGATACTGCTTGGGTGAGAGCTTGAGGTGCCGGGAAAAGGTGCGTGAGAAATTCGAATAATTGTTGAATCCGCACAGGAAGCACACATCCATGGGCGGCTTTCCCTCGCGGAGCAGCTTTTTCGCAAAGGAAAGCCGCTTTTCAATGATGTACTGCTGCACCGGGATGCCGGTATAGGCCTTGAAAATTCTCGTCAGATACACCGGGTGAAGGTGTACCTGCGCGGCGATGTCCTCGAGCAGGAGTTTCTCCGCCAGATGATCGTCCACGTAGCGGAATGCAGCGGCAACTGCGGAGGGCGGGGTCTGTCTGGACTGCAGGCGGGGCGAGGCGTCAGCGATCCGTCCGATGAGGACGAGGAGAACGGTCAGAAGCGCCTCGGCCATGAAATCCCGGCCGTAGGCCGAGGACGGCTCCCGGAGCGTCTGCTCGAGAGAGGCGGCACAGCGGCAGTATTGCTCCATCTGTGCCTCACTCAGCCGGAGCACATTGATCCGGGAGGAATCTGCCTGGTAGAAGCAGTCTGTAAAGTGGGCATACTCCGGGCCCTTCCGCGGCGGATAGGAGTCCTTGATGTTGATGACAACGCGGCGGTAGGTGCTCTCGCCGAGGGGCATCGCGTAATGAAAAACATAGGGCGGGATCAGAACCAGATCGCCGCGCTCCATACGGCGGCTCTCGTTCTCGAAATTCAGCCGGATCTCACCGGAGAGGAACAGATAGATTTCATATCCGTCATGGTTGTGGAGATACGGCGCTGCGGGGATCGGCGTGTCCTTGATGCTGCAGATAAAGTCGCTGTCCTCGGTTTCGCGGGACAGATGGTAAGAAAGCCTGCCGCTCCCCGGCTGCTCCTCCTGTGTCACGGTCTGCCCCGCACTCTGTGCCTCGGTCTGCCGTTCGCCCTGCGTCGCGGCCTGCCTCGCCCTCTGTGTCCCGGTCTGTCGCTCCTTCTGCGTCACAGTCTGCCTCGTCCCCTGTGTCATGGTCTCATGGTCTGCCGGTCCTCCTGCTGCCCGCTCTGCGCCGCCTTCTGCACCGCCCGGGACACGGGAAGCCCTGGCCCGGACAGCACGGCTCTTCCCTGCGGCGGTTTACGGAAAGGACGGAATCGGAGCTGCTGTCAAAATGCTGTCAGATTGCGCGCAGAAGCGCGGCCCTCTGTACGTATTATACAGGTGAAAAGTTCAGAAACGCAATAAAAACAGAATGACAAGGTGTATTTACTCATGGAAACGGATGCTACCATGAAGCTGTGCCCGGGGGCGCCGGAGTGCGGGCTGTGAGGCTGCGCATGACCGTCAGCACGGTGAAGGGAAGGGATCGGCGGCGAGTCAAACGGGCGAAGGGGGCACAGGAAATGAGCGAAGGTTTGCGGGGACAGCGCACCGGGCGGCAGGAGCCGCTGCGGGAGCCCGGAAAAGGCAAGGAGGAGCCAGATTGTGGGAAACAAGGACGGAATGAATTACGCACCGGTGGGAAGGCCGGAGCCGGTGGTGAAGCCGGGAGAGTTCGTGATCGCGGCCATCGCGCTGGATCACGGGCATATTTACGGAATGTGCAACGGACTGATCGAGGCGGGCGCGACACTGAAATGGGTCTATGATCCGGATCCGGTCAAGGTGGAGCAGTTCGTGCGGACCTACCCCGGAGTCAGGACAGCGTCCTGCGAGGAAGAGATTCTCTCAGATCCGGAGGTGAAGCTGGTCTGCGGAGCAGCGGTTACCAGCCTTCGCTGCGAACTGGGACTGCGCGTGATGGCGGCCGGAAAGGATTATTTCACGGATAAGGCGCCGCTCACCACACTGGAGCAGCTGGCGCAGGCGCAGGAAACGGTGCAGCGCACCGGGCGCAAGTACATGTGCTACTACAGCGAGCGCATTCATGTGGAGGCCGCGGTCTATGCGGGGTATCTGATCGAGCAGGGAGCCATCGGCCGACCGATTCACCTCGACGGCTTCGGTCCGCATCGGATCGGGGCACCCGCCTCCCGGCCGGACTGGTTCTGGAAAAAGGAGCAGTACGGCGGCATCCTCTGCGACATCGGAAGCCACCAGATCGAACAGTTTCTGTTCTATTGCGGCTGCAGGGATGCCTCGGTGCAGTACAGCGAGGTGGGCAATTACAACCACCCGGAATATCCGGAGCTGGAGGATCTGGGAGATGCCGTGCTCCTTGGCGACAACGGCGCCACGCAGCACTTCCGCGTGGACTGGTTCACGCCGGACGGCCTTTCGACCTGGGGCGACGGCAGGACCTTCATCATCGGAACGGAAGGATATATTGAGCTGCGCAAATACGTCAATGTGGCGGCGCAGCAAACCGGCGGACATGTACTCCTGGTCAACAAGGACGGAGAGCAGCACTTCGAGGTGGACGGAAAGGTGGGATATCCCTTCTTCGGACAGCTGATTCTCGACTGCATCAACCGCACGGAGAATGCGATGACGCAGGCACATTGCTTTAAGGCAGCGGAGCTGTGCGTGCGCGCAGAGCTGCAGGCAAGGAGGGTACACGGATGATCAATGCGGCAATTGTCGGAACCGGCGGGATTGCGCCCGCCCACATCAAAGGACTGCTGACCTTTCCGGAGCGCTGCAGGATCGTGGCGCTGTGCGACATCGTTCCGGGCAAGGCGCAGAAGATGAAGGAGCAGTTCTCTCTGGACTGTGCGGTCTTCGAGGACCATCAGGAGATGCTCGCCTCCGGCCTGAAGATTGATCTGGTTCACGTGTGCACGCCGCCGTTTGCGCATGCGGAGGTCGCCGTTCACGCCATGGAGGCCGGGTGCAATGTTCTGTGCGAGAAGCCGATGGCGTCCAGCCTTGAGGAGTGCGATGCCATGCTCCGGGCCGAGAAGGAGAACGGCGTGGTGCTGGGGCAGGTGGCGCAGAACCGCTTTACCAATCCCTACTGGAAGCTGAAAAAGCTCCTGGACAGCGGCATTGCCGGGAAAATCTGCTCCGTTCAGATCAATTCCGACTGGTGGAGAGGACACTGCTATTACGATCTGTGGTGGCGCGGCACCTGGGAGAAGGAGTGCGGCGGACCGACGCTCAATCATGCCGTGCACCACATTGACCTGCTGAACTGGCTGGAGGGAGGACTCCCGGAGAAGGTGACGAGTCTCCTGACCAATGTCATGCACGACAACTCCGAGGTGGAGGATCTCTCAGAGGCCATCATGAAGTATGAGAACGGGAGTCTCGCCTGTGTGACCAGCTCGGTGATTCACCACGGAGAGGAGCAGAGCATCGTGGTGCAGTGCGCGGATGCCAAGCTCTCGGCACCGTGGAATCCGAAGGCGGAGGTGTCCATGGGCAACGGCTTCCCGAAGGACGGCGGCAATGCGGAGCTGCTGGAGGAGCTGGAGAAGGCCTATCGTGCGATCCCGGATCTCGAGCATATCGGACACACGGGAGAAATCGACGACGTGCTGACGGCACTGGAGACAGGGACGAGGCCCCTGATCACCGGGACTGACGGGAAACGGACGGTGGAGCTGATCACGGCAATCTACAAGGCGGGCTTTACCGATTCCTTCGTGAAGCTCCCGATTCCGCCGGAGGATGACTATTACGGGGGCGACGGCATCCGGCAGCACGCCATTCACTTCTATCAGAAGGGGAAGTCGCTGGAGAGCCTTTCCGAGGAGGAGATCAAGGTCGAGGCGGTGCAGTGACGGCCCTCCGGCAGAAGGGGGAGAGCGCCGGGAAACGCAGTGACGTCCCTACGACAGAATGAGGAGAGCGTCGGAAAGCGCAGTGACGGCCCTCCGGCAGAAGGGGGAGAGCGTCGGGAAGCGCAGTACGGCCCGGAGGCAGGGAGCGGAATGCCTGAGGAACGGAAGAATCCGGAAGGCAGAGGCTTCACAGAAACGGAAGTTTGTGGGGGAAGGAAGGCTATGGACAGGATCCGAATGGGGGTCATCGGGATCGGCAATATGGGATCGGCACACGCGATGCAGATTCACCGGGGACGCGTGGAGGGGATGGAGCTCGCCGCTGTCTGTGACATCGATCCGCGGCGCCTTGCCTGGGCGGCCGCAGAGCTGGGAGAGGATGTGAAGCGGTATGCAGAATACCAGGAGCTCCTTACTTCCGGAGACGTGGACGCCGTCCTGATCGCGGTGCCGCATCCTCTGCACCCCGTGATGGCGCAGGATGCGCTGCGGGCAGGACTTCACGTTCTGACGGAGAAGCCGGTGGGCATTGACATTGCCGCGGCAGAGGCGCTGAACCGCACGGCGGCCGAATGCCCCGGTGTTTTCGGCATCATGTACAACCAGAGGACCAACCCGCTGTTCGCCGAGCTGCGCAGACGCTTCCGGGAGGGGGAGCTGGGCAAGCTGATCCGGTTCACCTGGACGATCACCAACTGGTACCGGACCCAGAGCTATTACGACTCCGGGACCTGGAGAGCCACCTGGTCCGGGGAGGGCGGCGGCGTTCTGATGAACCAGTGCCCGCACAATCTGGATATCTGGCAGTGGATTACGGGGATGCCGCAGAGGCTGATCGCCCAGTGCAGGACGGCTCGCTTTCACGATATTGAGGTGGAGGATGAGGCGTCCATCTATGCGGAGTATGCAAACGGAGCGACGGCGGTATTCCTGACGTCTACGGGAGAATACCCGGGGACGAACCGGCTGGAGCTCTCCGGCACGCGGGGAAAGGCCGTGATCGAGAACGGCAGGCTGACGCTGGAGCTCCTGGAGGAGGACCTGCGCGAGACCACCGCGGCCTCGCCGGAGTGCATGCCGCACTGCACGGTGCGGAGGCTGGAGCTGGAGCAGAAGGAGCCGGAAAGCGGACATCTGGGCATTCTGGAGGATTTCAGCCGGGCTGTCCGGGAGGGGACGGGGCTGCTCGCTCCCGG
Organism: Clostridium sp. CAG:302; assembly: GCA_963657295.1. Lineage (GTDB taxonomy): Bacteria > Bacillota > Clostridia > Lachnospirales > Lachnospiraceae > CAG-791. The sequence continues at coordinate 9,618 of CAVKMX010000018.1, read as the reverse complement.
GGAAGAGGGGATTTACGGCCTGTCGCTGGCCAACGCGGCCTATCTCTCCGCCTGGCGGCACGACTGGGTTGAACTGCCGCCCGACGGGAAGGCATACCAAAGAGAGCTTTGCCGCAGACAGGAGAAGAGCACAGCGCGAGGAGAGGAAACGGCACAGGGCGGCGCGGCTAAGGCACAGAGGCGGCCGCAGTGCAGTATGAGAGAAGCGCAGAAGGAGCCGGAGGGCAGCACCGCCGGAGGACGGAGGGCAGAAACGCACATCGGCCGTACAGAATCGGCAGGAGAATATTCCGAGCGCTGGCGTGTGAGATGGTAAGGGCCGCTGTACCGGCTGTGGCACAGGGGGATAAAGAGAAAGGTACATAGCATGCAGGGCCTTCTATTACCTGCTCGCCTGCCGGCGGAGTGGATTTATGGTAAGATGAGGGTGTAAGAGACACTGCGGCGATGGATATATTGCACCGGGAGCGTGAGTTATGGATATTCAAACGCTGGTATTTGTTGTTGCTGTCATTTGCTTTTTCGTGGCGATCCCATTTATAGTCGATGCAATTCGTAAGAAAGATTTTAAAGATCAGGTTTCCGGAAAGAAAAAGACACACAAATTACCGGAATCATACAAAATCAATTCCGATCAGCATTCCTTGGATCCCATGGTGGAACAAGTCACGCAAAGGGGAATTGATCAAATAAAAACAGACACAAAATCAATTCACCTGTAAAAAACGTGCGACAATGCGATGAGAAAAGAAGAGGGGGCACCGCGCGGTGCTCCCTCTTTGAATGAAATAGCCTGCCATCCTGGACATTCTTCTCCGCTCTGTCGCTTGACTGGCGAATGAACTATAACGCTGAAACCAGGCGCGAAACAGATATAAAAATAGTTTGACAAGCTCCTGCGGGTATAGTATTATAACCTTCGTCTCCGAGAGCGGCGGTTGAAAACTGCGCTGTTTTGGGACAGGATACCCGATTGAAGTGCGGTGTCAATGCGATAGTAGCTTAGTTGGTAAAGCGCCACCTTGCCAAGGTGGAGAGCGCGAGTTCGAGCCTCGTCTATCGCTCTGTATGATCCCTGCGAAATCGATGATTTCCAGGGATCTTTTGTTTGTAAGGCATAGGAAGGGGAAAGGCCGGCGGCGAGAATGGCCGCGGCGGGAGGAGAGGAGAATTGGAAAAGGAAATTTCGCTGGTGTTCACCGGCGACATCGGCTTTGACCGGTACATGGACGGCAAGTGGGAGGACGACGCGCTGATCGCCCCAGAGGTGCTGGATTATCTGCACCGTGCGGATCACGTGATCGCCAACGTGGAGGGACCGCTCGTGGACCGGGCCGTCAACAGCGCGACGGAAGGGACGGTGCAGCTGATGCACACCATGAATCCGGCAGCGGCATCGGTGCTGGAGAGGATGCACGCGGACATCTGGAATCTCTGCAACAACCACATCATGGATGCAGGACCGGCAGGGCTGGAGGCGACGCTGGCGGAGGCTCAAAGGCGGGGTGTCCGGACCATCGGGGCCGGACGGAACCTGGAGGAGGCGAAGCGCCCGCTGTATCTGGAGGAGGCCGGCGGCATCGGCCTGTTCTCCGTCGGATACCGCCGCGGCTGCAAGCCGGCGGGGGAGGACCATCCCGGGTGTTATCTCTGGAACGAGACAGAGCAGATCCGGAGAACGGTGAAGGAGATCAAGGCGCACTGCCGGTGGTGCATCCTGGTGGCCCACGCGGGGGAGGAGTTCACCTCGCTCCCCACCTGCTACACGAGGGATCGGTACCTGGAATTCCTGGATATGGGCGTGGACATCATTGTGGCGCATCACCCCCACGTCCCCATGAACTACGAACGGGTGGGGGAGAAGATTATTTTCTACTCCCTCGGCAATTTCATCTTCGACACGGATTATCAAAGAGCACAGTACCACACCGATGAGGGAATTCTGGTGCAGCTGCACCTTTCCGAAGAGGCGTTTGACTTTGACGCCATGGGCCTTCGCATCAACCGCGGGAACGAGCACGTGGAAGGGGCGGAGCTGCCGGAGATCTTTACGGAGGTACCGGCTGAGGAATACGGGCTGCTGGCGCCGCTGGCAGCGCAGATGTTCATTGCGGCGACGAAGCGCCAGCAGAGGTATCTGCAGAAGGAGCGCTGGGCGGACGCCTCGGAGGAGGACTGGGCACGGCACTTTGCAGATCCGAAGAGAGCCGGACGGGTGCCGGGAGAGGCCCTCGACTTTCTCATCGTCTGTCCTCTTGCAGAGCAGGCAAAGGAGGGCGCCTGGAAGAGATCGCGCCTGGAGAAGGTGAAGAATTACATTCTGGAGCAAATGTGACGGAAACGGTTATAATGACAGTACAGACGTGCGATTTGAATGAAATGAGGTGTTCTATGGATTACAACGAGGCTGCCCTTGCACTGCACAGGGAATTTCCCGGGAAAATTGCCGTACAGAGTCTGGTCCCCTGCAGGGACAAAGATGCACTCTCCACCGCCTACACGCCGGGAGTTGCAGAGCCCTGCCGGAGGATCAAGGCGAATCCGGAGGAGGTGTATACCTATACCATGAAGGGGCGCACCGTCGCCGTGGTCACCAACGGGACCGCAGTCCTGGGACTGGGCAACATCGGACCGGAGGCGGGACTGCCGGTGATGGAGGGCAAGTGCGTGCTCTTCAAGGAATTCGGCGGCGTGGATGCATTCCCGATCTGCCTCAATGCCGCCTCCAAGGAGGAGGTCATTGCGGCGGTAAAGGCCATTGCACCAACCTTCGGCGGGATCAACCTGGAGGATATCCGCAGCCCCGAGTGCTTTGAGATCGAAGAGACGCTGGAGCGGGAGCTGGAGATTCCGGTGTTCCACGATGACCAGCACGGGACAGCGATCATTGTGCTCGCAGGCATTCTGAATGCACTGGAGGTCGTGGGGAAGAAGCTCGAGGACGTCCGCATCGTGCAGAACGGCCCCGGCGCTGCGGGAACCGCCATCATTCATATGCTGCAGACGGCCGGCGCACGGCACATCATCGCTGTGGACGAGCACGGCATTCTGGTACCCGGACGCGCTGCAGGACTCGAGGGACACAAGGAGAAGCTGGCGGAGGAAACCAATCCGGAGAGGCACACGGGCGGCCTTGCGGAGGCGATCCGGGGAGCGGACATCTTCATCGGCACCTCCGTTGCGGGCGCTCTGACGCCGGAGCTGGCCGCGGAAATGGCGGAGGACGCCATCGTATTCGCCATGGCCAATCCCACGCCGGAGATCATGCCGGAGCTGGCGAAGAAGGCAGGGATCCGCGTCATCGGCACGGGCCGCTCGGATTTCCCGAACCAGGTCAACAACGTGCTGGCCTTCCCGGGCATCTTCAAAGGCGCCCTGTCCGTCCGTGCCCGGAACATCAATCCCGAGATGAAGATGGCGGCGGCAAAGGCGATTGCCGGCCTGATTCCCAGGGAGGAGCTGAACGAAGAGAACATTCTGCCCAGGGCCTTCGATCCGAGAATTGCGGACGCTGTGGCCGCCGCGGTGGCGGAGGCGGCGAGGAGGACCGGAACCGCGCGTTGCTGACGGATACGAAAGGGCTTGCCCCGGACGGCAGCCCGCTTTTATAATGAAGCGCGCAGACATCGGGCATTGCGGGGCATTATGTGCAGGAACGCAGACGGACAGAGGCTGCGCAGCGCATCACCGCAATGCGGTATAAGGAGGAGCTCATGGAACAGTGGAAGCCTGTGAAGGAAGGAAAGGTGCGTGAGATTTATGATGCAGGGGAATCCCTCATCATGGTGGCAACCGACCGCATCTCGGCCTTCGATGTTATTCTGAAGAATCAGATTACCGGCAAGGGAAAGGTTCTGACCCAGATGTCAAAATTCTGGTTCGACTACACGGCAGATGTCCTGCCGAACCACATGAAGAGCACAGATGTGGCGGATATGCCGGAGTTCTTCCGGGAAGGCGATTATCAGGGACGCAGCATGAAGTGCCGCAAGCTCACGATGATCCCGATCGAGTGCATCGTCCGCGGCTACATCACCGGCTCCGGCTGGGCAAGCTATCAGGAGAACGGCACGGTCTGCGGCATCGAGCTGCCGGAGGGACTGCAGGAATGCGGTAAGCTGCCGGAGCCCATCTATACGCCCAGCACCAAGGCCGAGATCGGTGATCATGACGAGAACATCTCCTTTGAGAAGAGCATTGAGGTGCTCGAAAGGGATTTCCCCGGGCACGGCGCGGAATATGCGGCGAAGATCCGGGAGGCCACGATCGCACTGTATAAAAAATGTGCGGAGTATGCGCTTTCGAAGGGCATCATCATCGCCGATACCAAGTTCGAGTTCGGACTGAACGAGAAGGGGGAGGTCGTCGTGGGCGATGAAATGCTGACCCCGGATTCCAGCCGCTTCTGGCCGGTGGAGGGATATGAGCCCGGACACGGACAGCCCTCCTTTGACAAGCAGTTCGTGCGCGACTGGCTCAAGGCCAATCCGGACAAGGGCTACGATCTGCCGCAGGACGTGATCGACAGGACGATTGCCAAGTACAAGGAGGCCTATCTGCTCCTGACCGGCAAGGACGTAGAGCTGTAGGAAGGGCAGAGCCCTGCTGCACCGTCCGGAGTCCACGGCAAGGGTGCAGAGGTGCAGAGCTCCCTCCAATAAGAAGTAAGATGAAGGTATCTGTTGAGCCCGCATCGAGAATTTGCTTCGCAATTCTCGATGCGGGCGGCCGGAGGCCCTTCGGGCCTTGGCCGCCTGCCGTATTTCAACGTGAATATGCCTGCAAGCAGTCAATTCACAGTTGAAATACGGCAGGTGCTGAACAGATACAGGTGACGATTTCGCATCCGGCGTACCGGTTCCCACCGGCCTGCCGGATGTTTTGGCTTTGCAGCTGTTCAGGGATAAGGAAAGGAGGAACCCGTGAGGAATACGACCATAGGAATTCTGGCCCATGTGGATGCGGGCAAGACAACACTCTCGGAGAGCATCCTCTATTGCACCGGAACCCTGCGGACGCGGGGCAGAGTGGATCACGGCGACGCCTTTCTGGACACGGATGCCATGGAGAAGAAGCGCGGCATCACCATCTATTCCAAGCTGGCGCGGTTCCGGTACCGGGACCGCCCGTTTACCATTCTGGATACGCCGGGACACGCGGACTTCTCTCCGGAGATGGAGCGCAGCCTGCAGGTGCTGGACGCGGCGGTGCTGGTGGTGAGCGCGCCGGACCTTTGGTCACGGCAGGGGACGGATCCGCAGGCAGAGCTCCTGTGGAAGCTGCTGCGTCACTACGAGGTGCCGACGGTCCTCTTCCTCAACAAGATGGATCAGCTCGCATCCGGGGACGCACGGCAGGAGACGTCCGAGCTGGTGCGCCTCCTCGCCAGGAGCCTCGGGGACGGCGTGGTTCTCTTCGGGAAGGAGCAGCTCTCGGAGGAGAACGAGGAGGCGGCGGCGCTCTGCGAGGAGAGCCTGACGGAGCGTGTGCTGGAGGGCGGCCGGGTAACGGAGGAGGATGTGCACCGGCTGGTGAGGGAGAGACAGCTCTTCCCGGTCTATGCCGGCAGTGCGCTGCGGGATGAAGGAACGGCCGAGCTGCTGGAGGGGATCCTGCGGTATGCCGCACCGTGCGGTGCGGCGGCTCCGGCCGGGACCGGGGAGGAAGGGCCGGAGGCTGCAGAGGAGGCCTTCGGTGCACAGGTTTACAAGATCACGAGGGAGGGCGGAACGCGCTTGACCTGGATGAAGATCACGGACGGCATGCTGCGTGTGCGGGACGCCGTGGAGGAGAGCTGCAGGAGACCGGGAGCCGGTGCAGCGCCGGAGGAGACAGATGCGGAGGACAGCGGTGCGGCGACGGCCGAGGAGAAGATCAGCGAGCTGCGCCTGTATTCCGGCGAGCGCTTCCGGCTGGTGACCTCGGCGGCGGCCGGGGAAATCGTGGCGGCGGCCGGATTATCCTATACAAGGGCCGGCGACGGCCTCGGCACCCGGAGGACGGCGGAGAAGGAGCTGCTGGCGCCCATTCTGACCTGCAGCGTGACAGCGAAGGACCGCTTCGGCAAGCCGGCGGATGCGTTCACGCTGATGCAGGCGCTCCGGGAGCTGGAGGAGCAGGAGCCCATGCTGCAGGTCGGCCGGGAGGAGACGGGAGAGATTACGGTCCGCATCATGGGAGCCATCCAGAAGGAGATCCTTGCGAATCTCCTGCGGGAGCGATACGATCTGCGGGCTGAGTTCGGAACCGGCACCATCGTCTACCGGGAGACCATCCGGCGGCCGGTGGAGGGCGTCGGCCATTTCGAGCCGCTTCGCCACTACGCGGAGGTGCATCTGCTGCTGGAGCCGGGGGAACCGGAGAGCGGGATCACGCTGGAGAACCGCTGCCTTCCGAATATGCTGGAGCGGAACTGGCAGAACCTGATCCTCTCCCAGCTCTCCTCCGGGAGCTTCAAGGGCGTGCTCACGGGAGCCGGCCTGACCGATGTGAGGATCAGCCTCCTGGGCGGAAGGGCGAGCAGGAAGCACACCTCCGGCGGCGACTTTCGAAAGGCGGCGTTTGCCGCCGTGCGGCAGGGGCTGATGATGGCGGAGAACATCCTTCTGGAGCCGGTGCTGCACATCGTGCTGGAGCTCCCGTCCGAATGCGTGGGGCGCGCCATGACCGACATTGGTCAGATGCACGGAAGGTGCCGCCCGGCGGTGTTCCGGGAGGACGGAGCGGTTCTGGAGGGATCGGTGCCCGCCTCCGAGCTGGGCGATTATGCCGCCGCGGTGGCGGGATACACCGGCGGAAGAGGGCGGCTTACAGCCGCTCTTGAGGGCTACGAGCCCTGCCACAACGCAAGAGAGATCATGGAGGAAAAGGGCTACGATCCGGACACGGACGCGCAGAATCCGACCTGGTCGGTGTTCTGCTCCCACGGGGCCGGAACGATCGTGCCCTGGAACCGGGTACGGGATTTCATGCACGTGGACTGCGGATGGCAGCAGGAGCCGGCCGGGGCAGAAGGGCTCCGCTCGGAGGATTACTACACCTATGCGCCCGCAGCGGCAGGAGAGGATTACGAGATCGATCTTCCGCAGAGAGAGGAGACGCCAGGATCCGAAGAGCAGGGGAGCCTCGGGACGCGGCGGCGAGGCCCGGACGGCGAGGCCGGAAGGACAGGGAATGCCGATCGGAGCGTTCGCCGAAAGCAGACGGAGGATTACCGGGAGCGGGAGAGGAAGCGGCAGTCGGAGGAGGATGAGCTCCGGCGGATCTTCGAGAAAACCTACGGACCGGTCAGACAGACGCTGCGGCATCCGGACAATGAGAGAAAGAGCGCCTGGGTCGCCGGGGAAGGCCTCGTGCTGCCCTCGGAGGAGGGAGCCCACACAGGACCGTCCCGGGAGAACGACCGGCAATCCGCAGGAGCGCAGCAGGGAAGCGGACAATCCGCGGCGGGCGGCAGGAAGCGCACATCGGAGCGGGAGCCCGTGCAGGAATTCCTGCTGGTGGACGGCTACAACATTGTTTTCGCCTGGGAGGAGCTCAAGGAGCTGGCCGCTGCGGACATCAAGGCGGCAAGAGACCGGCTGCTGGACATCCTCTCGGATTACGCGGGCTACAGCGGAGAGAACGTCATCGTGGTCTTCGATGCCTATCGCGTGGCGGGAGGAAAGGGCGAGGTGCTGCGCTACCACAACCTTGACGTCGTCTATACAAAGGAAGCGGAGACGGCGGATCTCTACATTGAGAAAACCGCGCACAGGCTCTCGAAGCGCCACAGAGTGCGCGTAGCCACCGGCGATTTCGTGGAGCAGGTGATCATCTTCGGGTCAGGTGCCGCAAGGCTCTCACCCCGGGGGCTGCTGGAGGAAATCCTTTTCGCCGGGCAGGAGCTGAGGGAACGGTATCTGACATAACGGTTGCGCATCTGCCGATTTCGGCAGGAATCGGCCGCCTGCGGACGAATTCATGATTGAAATCGGCAGGCACGGAACCGTTGCAATCTGACTTGGAATACACCGGAATGCCGGGGCAGAGGGGCATACGGGAGCATTGAGAACAGACAGGACTTGCGAACCTATGAAAGAGAACAGGATGGAACAGGACAATCGGCAGAGGGACGAGAAGAGCCGGGAGGAGAAACGGCAAAACCGGGCGCCGCAGCAAACCGGGCAGGAGAGGAACCACCCGCATCCGGAACGGAACCGGACGGAACGGAATCGGGCGGAACGGAACCGGACGGAACGGAACCGGACGGAACAGAACCGGGCGGAACGAAACCGGGGGGAACAGGAACCGGGCAGGAGGGAACCGAACCGGCAGGAGCCGGAGAGGAAGGCGGCAGGGAGGAAATCTGCCTGTCCGTACAGCAGGAAGTGCGGCGGCTGCACCATGATCGATCTTTCGATGGAGGAGCAGCTCCAAAGGAAGCTTTCCTGGGTGCAGGAGTGCATCGGAAGCTATGGCCCGGTGGAGCCCGTCATCCGCATGAAGAATCCCTACCGCTACCGCAACAAGGTCACCAGCATCTTCGGCCTCGACCGGAAGGGGCATCCCGTCTGCGGCGTGTACCGGGCCAGGTCACGGGAAATCGTTCCGGTGAAGGACTGCCTGATCGAGAACCGCCGGGCGGATGCCATCGTGCAGACGGTGTATCAGCTGCTGCCCTCCTTCAAACTGAAGGTCTATGACCCGGACACCGGGTATGGGATTCTCCGGGCGGTACAGGTGCGGACGGCGCACGCAACCGGCGAGATCCTCGTGACCCTGGTGACGGCAGGTCCCCTCTTTCCCTCCCGGAGCAATCTGGTGAAGGCACTGGTGCAGCAGCATCCGGAGATCACATCGATTGTGCAGAACATCAAGGACAACGACAGCTCGATGGTGCTGGGAAACCGGGAGAAGGTCCTGTACGGAAAGGGCTTTATCGAGGATGTCCTCCTCGGCAGACGGTTCCGTCTTTCCTCCCGATCCTTTTACCAGGTGAATTCCCTCCAGACGGAGAAGCTGTACAACATTGCCGTCGATGCGGCAGGTCTCACCGGGAAGGAGCGGGTGCTGGATGCCTATTGCGGGATCGGCACCATCGGCATCTGCGCGGCGGACAGGGCCGGAGAGGTGCTGTCTGTCGAGCTGAACGAAGAGGCAGCAGGGGATGCGGAGGAGAACGTACGGCAGAACGGACTCCGGAATGTGCGGGTATACCATGAGGATGCCGGACAGTTCATGGAGGAGATGGCGGCGCGCGGCGAACGGGCCGAGGTGCTCTTCATGGATCCTCCGAGGAGCGGCGCCTCCGAGGCCTTTCTGCAGTCGGCGCTGCAGATGCGGCCGGACAGAATCGTATACGTCTCCTGCAATCCGGAAACACTGGGACGCGATCTGAAGGTGCTGACCGAGGGCGGCTACCGGATGAAAAAAGCGGTGCCGGTGGACATGTTCCCCTTTACGCCGGAGATAGAGACCGTATGTCTCCTGGTGCGGTGAGGCAGAAGATGGCAGCTGTTCAGCCCGTATCTCGGATGTACTGCTCGAAAATGCCCGATGGTATTTTCGTTACAGTTCATTCGCAATGTCATTAAGTTAATGTGGGATCAATGCCTCTACGCGACATGAAATCCATGA
>CAVKMX010000017.1:15811-25110 GCA_963657295.1 Clostridium sp. CAG:302 | reverse complement strand
ACACCCTTAGCAGGGGCGCCTCTTCAGCCTCTTGAGTATTTCTCCAAAGCCTGATCCTGTAACTTTAATCAGATTGTCCGACCGTCCTGACTGTGCAGGACACTCGCATTCCCTCATAAACAGATTTCTCTTTTGAGAGAACGTTCTAAATTATACCGTTCTGCACCTCGTAAGTCAATCGCAAGATGTTGTGCCTGCTGTGCTCGCAGTCTCAACATATACAGTCAGAGAGGCATCGGAATCACTGCATTCCCTCTATTCCCCTTGCCTCACTTCCTGTCTTCCGCGCCTTCACTCCTCAGGGCCTCCGTATACAGATTCCGTCCCGCAGAGTCAATGACGACAATGGTCGGGAATCCCTCCACTTTCAGTCTTCGGATTGCTTCCGTGCCGAGATCCTCATACGCGATAACCTCCGACTCCACGATACATTTTGACAGGAGTGCTCCGGCACCGCCGATGGCCGCCAGATAAACTGCACCGTTCCGCACAATCGCTTTCTGCACCTCATCCGACCTTTTTCCTTTTCCGATCATTCCCAGAAGGCCGAGATCCAGGAGCCGCGGTGTGTATTTATCCATGCGGCTGGATGTTGTAGGACCTGCAGAGCCAATGACTCTGCCTTCCCTGGCCGGAGAGGGACCCATGTAATAGATCACATTTCCCGCAATGTCAATCGGCAGCTCTTCTCCTCTTTCCAGTGCTTCATCCATCCGCTTATGCGCGGCATCTCTGGCCGTGTACACGGTACCCGTCAGATATACCATATCCCCCGCCTTCAGCAGGGCCGCTTCTTCTTTACTAAATGGGACTGTCAGGTGTCTTTCCATGCTCTGCTTCCCTCAGCGGCTTCCTTTCTATAAAACATACGCATCCTACAGAATCCGTGTTACATGCCGGTTGACATGACAGCATATGTTGACGCCGACCGGCAGCCCCGCAATGTGTGTCGGATAGGACAGGATGCGGACGCTCAATGCCGTCTGCGTGCCGCCAAGACCCGCCGGTCCCAGACCGGTCCGGTTGATCTCCCGGAGAATTCTTTCCTCCAATACGCGGATATGCTCTTTCTCCGAGTGTCCCGTTGTGCTCAGAGTCAATGCCTTCTTTGCCATCAGGGCACACTCTTCAAAATCGCCGCCGATTCCGACGCCGACCACCATCGGCGGACAGGCATTCGGTCCTGCTTCCCGCACCGCCTGCACCACGGCATTCACAACCCCTTCTTCGCCGTCTGCCGGCTTGAGCATGAACACGCGGCTCATGTTCTCGCTCCCGAACCCCTTCGGGGCAACGGTTATGCGGATCTTGTCGCCCGGTACGATGCTGGTGTGCAATACGGCCGGAGTATTGTCTCCGGTATTCCTGCGCAGCAGAGGATCGTTCACCACCGATTTCCGCAGACAGCCATCGATATATCCCCTGCGCACGCCTTCGTTGACCGCCTCTGTAAGGTCCTCTCCGTCCACGTGGACATCCTGCCCCAGTTCCAGGAATACAACTGCCATTCCGGTATCCTGACAGATCGGAATCTGCTCCTCCTCCGCAATCACCAGATTCTCCTCCAGCTGCCGCAGGATCCGTGCCCCGAGCTCAGATTGCTCTTCCCGGCACGCTCTGTGCAGATTCTCCTGCATGTCCGATGAAAGTCCGTAGTTGGCGGCGATACACATTTCTCTGATCGCCTCTGTAATCTGCGCCGCATCGATCCGGCGAATATTCGACATGGCCATTCCCATTTCCCGCTTTCCATCCGTTATCGTGACTGTTCCACGCTGCACATCAGCCGACAATTTCCTGCAGTGTCCGGTCCAGCTCTGCCTCACCGGGGTCTCCCGGTTTCCATCCGATGGTCTGTCCGTCTCCCTCATATCGCGGAATCAGATGAATATGGAAATGCCGTACCGTCTGTCCTGCCGCAGTGCCGTTGTTCTGCACCAGATTCAGGCCATCTGCATTCAGTCTCTCCTTCTGGATACCCGCCAGCCTTTTCGCCAGTTTCATGGCCTCCGCTGCGAGTTCCTCCGGCATTGCGAACAGGTCCTCATAATGCTCCTTTGGAAGGATCAGCGCGTGCCCCTTCGTGGCAGGTCCAAGGTCCAGAATTGCCCGAAACCTATCGTCTTCATAAATCGTTCTGGACGGAATTTCACCATTTGCAATCCTGCAGAAAATACAGCTCTCTTCTCTCATCTGTGTTGTCCTCCCGCAAAGCCGGCATTCTGCCGGCCCCGCTGTGCGGCACCTCCGCCGCCGGCTCACATCCGCTGCAGCGCATCGGCTGCAGTTCATCTGCAGTCATCATAGCACAACTGTTTCTCTCATGCCTCTGTTGTTCGCATCATCGCATTTCGTCTCTCCTCCTGCTGCGTCTTCTCCTCCTGCTCGATTTCCCGACGGTTCTTCTTCCAGGCCCCGATAATTCCCCAGACAGCCGTCACAATGGCCATGATCAGGCAGAAAACCGTTCCGGCCCGCAGCGCGAACAGCTGCTCCGGCACAAAGACAACCACTGCTGCCGCCGCATACATGCCGATCCCTCCGGCGGCCAGCAGTACAGACAGAACAACCATCGCCGTAAATTTTCCATTGTCCTGCTGTTCCTTATTCTTCCCTTCGTGCCGCCTTTTCCCCCGGCGCGTTTTACCGTGTCTCCCCCTCTTCTCCCCGGAGGAGTCCCTGCTGCCTTTCATTTCGCTGCGATCCTCCAGCAGCTCATCCATTTCCTCCCCGTTCTCGTCTTCTCTCCATTTGCCCTGTCCGTCTCTCTCCCCGGTGCGTCCGAACGGTTCCTCCGGCACAGTCTCCCGGTGAACATGCATTTCCTGCCGCCCTCCTGCCTGTGCATATTCATGATCCAGCAGCTCCGGCTTCAGCAGGAAGCCCTCATTCGCCGCCAGCTCGCAGAGCCGATAGATCACAATTCGTCCCGTCTCCTCTCCGTCCGCCACCCGGTCCTCCAGATAGGCAAAGAGCACCCCATAGTCCTGCCGCCGGTTTTCCTCCGGATAATACGTAAAACAATACCGTTCTTCTTCGTAGTCATAGAAAATATTCTCCGGATTCAGCAGCAGCCGGTCCGGGTCGAGCAGGTAAGCGGACAGCGTCTGCACCATGCCGGCAACAGAATACAGGAGCTGTCTCAGCTGCTCCCCGTCCAGTTTCCTGTGATCGTACAATCTGGCAATGCTCTGCCTTGAGGTGATGTTGTAATAGAGGAATTCTTCCCCGTCAATGACACGGTGCTTACAGGGAAGAAGACCCTCAATCCGGTTGACAGCCAGCATGCGGTATTGATAATCCTCCCTGGCATTTTCCGGGCATTCCAATATGATGTAACTTGCCAGCGCATCGGAATAATAACGTTTCTCCTGCATCGGTTTCTCCTTTGTCGGCACAGCGGCCCGCCCTCATTGCAGCAGCTCCATCCCCTTTTTCAGCACATACGATTTTCTGCGCAGGCTCCGTATGTTCCAGGCCGGATCCGTTTTCCTTTTCTCCGCCCGGAAATTGGCAGACCAGATGTCCTTCGGCATCAGCGCATCACTTCCGAAGGATGTGGGGAGAATCTGTGCCGTACCTTCAAAAACACATTGCTTTCCTTCCGCCGCTGCCGATGTCTCCAAACGGCTTACTGCGAAATATTTTGTTCCGAATTGTCTTTCCGCGCCGGATTCAAGTCTTGCAGTGTCCACCGTCGGTGCTCCCTCGTCCTTCCGAATGCTCTCCCGAAGGCACAGGATATAGGCATCCTGCTGAAACACACATCGATCGTACAGATAGAAGGAGCAGTAAATCAGAATCACGAACAGGCACAGTACCATCGGCACTATGAACGCAGCCTCCACCGTCAGGTAGGCCGCTGCCGAACCGCCCGCATCCTTCCCTCTTCCTACCAGAATGCTTTCGTTGCCATCCACAGAACACCTCCCGCAAGTGAAAAAGGCACGAAGGGCAGCCTTGTCTTGCGCCCTGCTCTTCCTGCCAGCAGCAGTACACCGCTCCACACCGCAATGAGCAGCAGCCCCAGCAGAAGCGCTGCCATGCCGTCCCACGGACGCAGCATGCCGCCGATTACCAGCCACACAAGTCCGTCTCCGCTCCCGACAGCACCCTTTCCCAGAAGAGCTGCTGCCAGAAGGAGTATCCCCGGCAGGAGACAGATTCCTGCCTGCCGGATGTCCAGTTCCCTTCGGAACAGCCGCAGAATGAGCAGTCCTCCTGTCAGCAGCAGTCCAAGGGATAACGGCCGCAGCGGAACCGCACGCTGCCGTATATCCCATATGCAGCACAGAATCAGGAGCACGAGCAGCATCGCCATCGGCAGCACCTCTGCCATCTTTCCGCCCGACCAAAGTTCTTTTATGTCCATTTTTTGTCCTCCCGATTCAAGCACGGGTCGTGCTCGCACGAACCCGTATTTGAATCACCAATCAAGTTTGGAAGTTTACTTCCAAACTTTCAGGAGCCTCCGCATTTTGAACAGGCCCGCCGCGTCTTTTCCGCTTCGGAAAGCGGCAGCGCGTCGACATCTCTTTGAATTGCACTGCACCCGGAGGATGCATGATAACGATTCCCATCCCGGGCAATGACAACCATGCTGCAGCCCTCCGGTCTGCATCGCTCACATGGATAGTATTTGGACCCGTCTCTGCTGCGGATCGTCTCCAGCTCTGCGGCAGAGACCGTGCGAATGGATGGCTTCAGATATGTACAGCTCCGATCCCTGTGATAGACCTCTCCCGACGGTGTCACGTAAACCATCGTCTCATCGGAGGTTTCATTCTCCTCACTGTCCCCACCTTCCCCCGGCGTATACCCAACCCAGGCGTGCCCGCAGAACCTTGCCTGGGTGCGGAACGACCCCAGACCGAACAGCGGCAGAAACGGCTTGATCCGATAATCCGCAACAATATCCACCAGATCATTTCCCGCCAGAACAGAGGATTGCAGATAGGAGATTCCTCCCGCTCCCCCCTCGAGACAGGTGGAGGACAGCCAGCCCTCTCCCAGATAAGAGGCAACGGAGCTGCGCACATAGGTTTCCGACAGCACAAAAGATTCCAATTCCCCCGGAAGGCCGTCCTGCTCCTTTGTATCCTCCGTCCAGTGATCCAGTCCGTATCTCGCATAGAAGGCATACTCCGAAACGGAGGTCCCGGTTTCATGAAGAGCCGCCAGCATACTGCTCTGCAGCCGGAGCATATCGAAGATATACAGGATTTCTGCCATGAAGAAGAGAAAAATCGGCAGGACCAGCGATGCCTCTGCCGTCATGCCGGCCGGCAGGACAGGGCCCGGAAACCATGCTCTCCCCGGTTCTGCATCCCGGAGAGGCTTTCTGTGTATGCCATGCCGATCCCGATCTCTGCGGATCCATATCTTGATTTCCTTCCGCCCGGCACGCGATCGGCATGTACGGTGAATGGTTGGCAGAACATTCCGGTGAGAGCATAACTTCCGTTCCCTGCAAGCTCTATTCATACGTTCCTTCCCTGCTGACACAGTAGGAATATCCATAGCTGCTCTCTACGACCGCCTTCACCGTAAAAGTATCCAGACAACGATCCAGCTGAAAGGAGCTGCCGTTCTCTGCCTTTCGTATGTCCATTTCCATGATGTCCATCAATCGGTAATCGCGCATATCTCCGTTTTCCAGAAACAGCAGAATCCGCAGATATTCTTCGTAAGCAAGTCCTTCCCTGTCATTTCCGCCCGTCAGCTTCGGACAGAAGATGGACAGCAGCTTTGTATTCCATACGGCACTGTTTTTCATCAGCGGGACCTTCCCGCCGGAAAACAGAATTTTCACATCATTGACAGACTCCACATAGCTCCAGGCCAGCAGAATGGCGGTGGTGAACAATTCCTCCAGCTCCGGCAGGAAGCACAGCAGTGCCAGAACATTCCCCCATACCCTTGCCTCTGCCTTCTTCTCTGCATTGGAAAAAAGGAAAATCGTGTTCGCAGCCAGACGGATCAAGAGAAGTGTCTGTGCTGTTTTCTCCAGATTCATCCGGTCAGACGCCTGTCCGAACAGCAGATATTCCATCTGATAGTCAAGCCGTCCTTTCTCCAGCACCTTCCGATAATTCCCGCATTTCTCACTGATGTACTGGTTCATGAACAGCGCATCGGCCTGCTCATAGTGATGGCTGTTCTGCGGAGCTGCACCGTCTCCCTGCTGCCAGCTGCGGTGTGAGACATACTCCGCGGTATTGACCGACTCTCCGCTGACAGCAGCGTCCCCCAACACCAGCGTGAGGACCGGAGTACTGCAAAGCGCATTGATCTCCTTCCACGGATCCATGGCCTCCTCCGCATCCACTCCATGGGACGACGCATAGGCTCTGGCCTCCGCCAATGCGTCTCCCTCTTCATCCGTGCCTGCCTCACCTGCGCTCTGTTCCCTTTGCTTCCTTGCTTCCTCCAGGGCACTGCGGAGTTCGCTTTCGTTCTCACTTTTCTTCCGTGACCACTCCGACAGGTCAAAGCCAAAGCCGTTGTAGCAATTCACATTTTCCAGTACGGAGGACAGCACCCCCTCCAGCGGTTCTGCAGACAGATAGGCATTCACCTGCTCCCGCACCACGCCGCACCCGTCATCCAATGCAAAGCGCGTGTCCGTCAGCTCCGCTTCCCGCAGCGATGTTCTTGTAAAATCCGCCCCCGCCAGTCCCTTTATGCCGCCGGAGGAAAGATTCTTTTCCAGATACTCCTGCACATGCGCCCTTGTGTTCTCAATATCTCCCGTGCCGCTTCCATAGGCCGTATCGATCATCAGCAGGTCATACTGCAGGAACAGCTCCCGGCTGAATTCTGCCAGCGCGGAATTCACCGCCACATCCGCTGCGAATTCCGCCTGCATTCTCACGGCATTCCGCCTGGCTCCGTCCAAAAGCGTGAATACCAGGGACAGGATCACAGGAAGTGCAAGAGCCAGGAAAACCGTCAGGTATCCGTCCTCTCTCTTTCCCCGGTACGCCATTCTGTCCGTGTCGTTTCGCAGTTTTCCCGTTGCTTTCGTCTCCCGCACCCCCTTTACGGACGATGGCTCCTGCGCGGGCAGGCTCAGCACCTCCAGCCTTCAGCCGGAAGGACTGCGCAGCTGCCGCAAGGCCGGCAGCTGCTTACCGCCTACCCCAGGACGTCATTGCTCTTGCTGGTGATCGCCTCAAATATCGTATTCACCAAGGACGTCAGCTGCTTCTTGAAGATGATGACCAGTCCGATCAACACCACAATGATCAGGATGAGCTCCACCGTCCCCATTCCGGATTCATCGGAAAGGAACGTCGATTTTCTGCATTTCTGCCGCCATCGGTTTCTCACCTCTCTCATTTTCCAGGCCATGGAATAAACGAAAATCGGATACATACAATTCCCCTTTCTGCCGCAGCTATAAGGAAAAGCTGAAATATGCCGGAATCATGATGATCACCAGCGTGATCCCCAGCATCATCAGCATCGGCAGGAGCAGCTTTGTTCCTGCCTCTTCTCCCATCTGTCTGGCAATCCCCCTTCTCTCCTCAAAGGAACGATCTGCCTCCTCCTGCAATGCCTTCAGAAGCGCATCGTTCCCTTTTACCTGGCTCGCAGCCAGCAATGCGCCAAGCTTGGCATACTGCCTTGCGTGGCACCTTCTGCCGAAAGCGGCATAGGCGGATGTCTCCGGTATGCCGCTTTCCAGCTCCCGGCAGACCAGTACAATTTCTTCATATACATATCGTTTCTCACCCCCTTTCCGGCGCTTTTCCCGGTAATCCTCCCCCAGACGCATGAAAATATTCCTTATGCTCATCCCGGCCCCCAGGAAAAGCGTTATTTTGCTGATGATCAGCGGGTAGTCCAGCGCCAGCTCCCGATCCCTGCGCACCACCCTCTGATGCAGCTCCCGATCCATCCCGAATGCAGCCGCACCCCCGGCCGCAAGAATCAGGACGAAAACCCATTGGCCCGTTTCTTCCCGCACCTGTGTCCATCGAACGGCAGTACCGTTAATCACAGCCGGCAGAAAGAAGACGTCCTTTTCTGCGGTGCCGGCCTCCTGCTGCTCCAGCTCTGCCGCAATCTCCTCCCGCAGGGCTTCCTCTCCATTCCTCATCTTCGGGAAAATCATCAGCTCATAACTCCTGCTCCACGAATTTCCTTCATAGGTGAGCGTTGCCGTCAGCCGCACATTCTCATGCTCTCCTTGTCCCAGACGATCGGAATAAACCGTTCCGTCCCCGTCAACCATGCTGTAGTTGCTGCTCTCCCACGAAATCCGAAAAGGATAGTCGGGAAGCGCCCGCACCAGCTGCAGATCTTCTGTCACATATCGGAGACTCTGCTTGTCCCCTGTCATTTGCTGTTCCAGCTCCTCCAATGCCTGTTCCGCCATTTTCTCAGCCTCTTCCACGGTATATTTCCTGCTGCCCACCACAATGCTGTATTCCCCGTAATCCTCTGATCCGTTCTGCGTATCCGCCTCCGCCTTCGCGGTCACGGTCAACGCCGGCTCCTCATATCCCGGCCGCTCAATGGAGCCGTCCGGACGGATGGTGTCCGGCTGCCTTTCCGAGCTCCAGACTGCGATGCCCAGAAGATCTGCGGCCAGCAGGAACGTCAGCATCGTCTGCAGCTGACGGATCCGGTGTCTTGCCATCTCTCCTTCCGGCTTTGCCGACGGATGCAGGACGGCAAGATCCTGCTGCACCCTCTCCGCGAGAATCCCTCCTGCGGAGAGCAGGCCTCCTGCAAAGTTTCTCCGCCCGGCTCTCCGGTACAGAATCCTGCGGTAGAGATACACCGCCATCCTCCGCAGTACCGCCTCTGCTGCGCTCAGCTCCTTTCTTGTATAAAGCTTTTCCTTCCGTGAAAGCAGTGCCAGAATGCCCAGCATTCCCGCAAGTGCCAGATAAACAATGAGCCACAGCATCCCGTTCTCCTTTTTGTAACTGTTCAGCACCTGTCGATTTCAACAGGTGCTGAACAGTTACTCCTCTTCCTCTGCCCTTTTTGATCAACGCCTGCATTGCAGCAGGGGCTGCTGCGGTGTCGTTTTTCTCAAACCCTGATGGCGATGATCCTCTCCGACAGCCGGAAGGCAGCAACATACACCGCAAGGCAAAGCGTCATCACTGCAATGCCGGTCGGATTGTGGTACAGCACATCGAAGAATCCGCGGGAGCTGATCCCGATATAGGCGATGATGCCGAAGGGGACAACATCCATAATCAGCTGCTCCAGCCGCTTGCTGCTGACCAGGATGCTGATTTCCCTCTCTACATCGATCCTGTCCTGTATCTGTGTCATGG
>CAVKMX010000017.1:0-15760 GCA_963657295.1 Clostridium sp. CAG:302 | reverse complement strand
GTCATGGTCCTCTGCAGAATCTCGGTCATGTTGCCTCCGCTCCTTCTGGCAATGGTGAAGACTTCCGCAAAATCACGGATTTCCTCCGAACCGCTGCGCACTGCGAATTCCTCCAGCAAGGCCTCCAACGCCACATTGCTGTCCAGACCTCCGCCTATGAGCTGCAGCTCCCTGCAGATCCGGCTTCCTCTGCCGAAAAGGAATTCCATCTCCTTCCCGGCCTCCCGGAAGGCATTTTCACAGGAGTATCCTGCCTTCAGCGCTGTCATCACGCTGTTCATGCACTCCTTGAACTCCAGCACCAGCTCCCTGCACTGCTTCTCCTCCTGTGCCCGTTTCTGTCTCCGGTAGATCGGCCCCAGAAGCGGCAGCAGGAACAGCAGAGCGGCCGCCGAAGAATAGAACACCTCCGCAATGATCAGCAGAATGCCGATTCCTTCCAATAAGAACAGAATCGCCTTTTTATTGTTCCGGACGCTGAATTCCTGCAAGAACCAGCTTATCCGTGTTCGTAAGCGCGTTCTGACTGATCCATTCACCTTCCACCCGTCCATTCCGTTCCTCCCTCTCACGAAAGCGGAACAGTGTCTGCATTCGGATTTCTCCGTTCTGCATGCCGAGAATTTCCGAAATTTCCAGTACCTTTCGGCTCTTATCCCGCAGCCTTCCAAGATGAATCACCAGATCAATGGCCGAAGCCAGCTGTGCACGAATTGCCGCAACGGGCAGCTCCGCGCCCTGCAGAACCATCACCTCCAGTCTTGCGATCATATCCCTCGCGCTGTTGGCGTGTCCGGTGGACATCGATCCGTCGTGGCCTGTGTTCATCGCCTGGATCATGTCCAGCGCTTCTCCTCCGCGGACCTCTCCCACCACGATCCGATCCGGCCGCATGCGAAGGGAGGTCCGGATCAGATCCCGAATGCTGATGGGACGGCACCCCTCCACGTTTGCATTCCTTGCCTCCAGCCGTACCAGATTCGGAATATGACGGATCTGGAGCTCAGCATTATCTTCGATGGTGATGACACGTTCCTGCTCCGGAATGTATGCGGAAAGCGCATTGAGAAAAGTGGTTTTGCCGGAGCCGGTGCCGCCGCTGATGAAAATGTTGTATCCTGCCTTTACCATCTGTCCAAGATACGCTGCCAGTTCTCCGGAGATGGAACCAAAAGAGATCAGATCGTCCATTTCGATCGGATGCTCCGGAAACCTTCGAATCGTCATGATCGGTCCGTTCAGGGCAGCCGGGGCCAGCACCACATTGACGCGATCGCCGTTGGGAAGTCTGGCATCTGCGATGGGAGATGCTTCATTGACCACGCGGTTGCACCCGGACACCACCTTTGTCACAACGTCCAGAAGCCGCTCTCTTGACGCGAAGTGCATCGCCACCTGCCGAATCTGTCCTGCGCGTTCAATAAAGATGTGGTCCGCTCCGTTGATCATGATCTCCGTGACAGAAGGGTCCTCCATCAGGTCCTGCAGCACATCCAGCTTGCGCAGTGAATGGAAAATATCCTGCCGCAGCCTTGTCCTCTCCTCCAGGAACAACGGCTGTTCCGCCGCTGTCCCGGTGATTTGCGCATCGATCAGCTCCAGCACCCTCTCGTCGCTGATCTCTCTCGCAAAGTCAATCTGCTCCAGCACGCTGTCGTGAATTCTCTCTCTGCATGCCGCCAGATAGTCGCTCCTTTCCCTGCGGCGGCCCTCCCCGTCACTCCCTTCTCCCACGTCGGTTCTCATCGGCACCATATCCTGCCTCCTCCATCAGCTTCTGTACACATTCCGCCATTTCCCCGTGGGTCAGATTGTCCATAGCCGCCGGGAGCTCATCGAATTTCCGAAACTGCCATTTCCTTGTTTTCGCGGCGATGTCGGCACAGCCCATCTCCCGCAGCAGTCTCTCATAATCGCTGATCTTCGCCGCCGAAACCCCATCCTCGCGGACAATCGTAATGATCTGTTCACAGGCCCGCAGCATTTCGAACAGTCCATCCACCGATTCCGACAGATCCAGGAGAAGGAATTCATACTCCGTCATCTGCTCCATTGACCGGAACAGGGAAATCCATTTCTGTGCCTGTGCACCGCGAAGCTCCAGGAAAGATTTCATCGGCGGTATGTAATCGAGTCCTCCCAGCCGGCAGGTCAGCAGCCCCAGCTGCGCCGGGAGCTTTTCTCTCGCGCATTCGTTGTAATACAAAAGGTCCGCTGCCGAGCCATGAAAGGATTGCCCCAGCAGTCTCTCCAGCCCGGAATAGGCTTCCAGATTGATGTACAGGGTCTTATGCCTCTGCGACAGAAACTCTCCGACGGTCAATGCCGCGGTCGTCTGAAGACATCTCGTAAGCGGAGTGTAGAAGCCGATCAGCCTCATCGGTCTCCCATGCCGCAGCATCCCCGGCACGGCCTTCTCATCCTGCAGCACCATCTGTCGGATCACCTCCAGAATGCCGTCCATGGATTGGTATTTGCTGACATTGGCGGCCTCTTCGATGTATTGCTCTGTTTCATTCAGTACCAGCAGCTCTCCTTCGATTCCTCCCTTGCGGTATTCCCGCTCTGAAATGACAACCAAGGCGGCATGTCCGAAATCTCCCTTCTCCAGAAGACTCTCCCGGGAGGTGTACAGTTCTATGTCAAACGGAAACGGCAGATGGCTTTGCAGATACTCCATCAACCTCTCGCCATAGGTAGACTCGCTGTCGCACAGCACAATTTCGGGACGCTCCTGCATTTCTTCCCGCAGACTCGCCCTTTGGGCCTTTCCTGCGTATATCTCCCGGTCTGTGTGCGTCTGCTTCTCTGTGTATGGATGCATGTTGTCCTTTCTCACCGCAGCTCTCTGCGGAGCAGCCTGCTGCTCTTCCCAGGAAACCGTGTCCGGCATGGCAGAAATTAAGAAATAAGTGTAAGGGTTCTGTAAGCCGCTCTCCGGCGGCCCGGGTCATGAAGTCCGGAAGGATGGATGTATGGTTTGCGGCAATTTACTGCCCGGCAGAGAATTGCCGAAGTGCAGCAGATGGGATGGTGATATGGCATCAGAAATGACAAAGATCTCCTCCCGGAGTGTCCGACCCTGCGGCCTCGGTTCCTTTCGTGAAACGTTGCCGCATTTCCTGCGGAATTCATCCAGCAATACAACCTGTATCTTGGTTCCGCAGCTGTCGATTTCAACATGAATCGATGGCTGCTCCTTTTGAAACTGCCCTCCGGATCATCCCCGGACAAGACTGCATCCGGAATCCGGATCCTTCGGCCTTTCATCAGATAGCTGCAAATGGGATTCACATACCCGGGTACATGACGAGCCCGGGCAGGCCGGCAGAACGCCGGCAATTGACTGGATGAATATCCTTCTCTCCCTTCGGGGTGTTCCCCCGGGAGATGCTGGCATCGTATCAGAGGGACTGCGGCTTTTCAAGGCATTTTCCCAACGTCTTCCCAATTTCGGCATATCTATACAGCCTTGCCTCCGAATCGTTGTCGCATATTCCGCAGCTGCTCCCGCAATCCCCGCTTTTCACATAACGGCAGCGAATGAGACTAAAAATGTCCGCCTCATAATGCTATAATTAACGTGTATGTGTTTTGATCCGAAAGGGGATATTTGTTTATGAAGAACATTATTGTAACGGGCTGCAACGGACAGCTGGGAATCGCCGTAAACAAGCTTCTCGGTGACAACCCGGATTATCGGCTCGTGAATACCGATGTATCCGATCCCGGCTTTGTCAGGGTTGACCGGCTGCTGGATATCACCAATGTGGCGGACGTTCTGTCCTTTGCCGATGAGGTAAAGCCCTATGCCATCATCAACTGCGCTGCCTACACGGCCGTAGATGCCGCACAGACTCACGTTGATCTGAATTATCAGATCAATGCCATCGGGCCTCGGAATCTGGCCATCGCGGCAGCCCGCCATCAGGCGAAGCTGGTCCATATTTCCACCGACTATGTCTTCCCGGGCACCTCCGAGCAGCCGCTCACGGAATTCGATCCGGTTGGTCCCAAGAGCGTTTACGGCATCACAAAGCTCGCCGGTGAGAATTTCGTCCGCGAATTTGCACGCGATTACTTCATCATCCGCACGGCATGGCTTTACGGAGAGGGCAAGAATTTCGTTCGCACGATGCTGAACGTAGCCAGGACCCACGATACCGTCACGGTTGTCGATGATCAGTTCGGCTCTCCCACCAGCACCCGTGAGCTGGCCAGGGCCATTGCATACCTCCTGCCGACAGACAATTACGGCCTGTTCCACGGAACCTGTGAGGGCTTTACCAGCTGGGACGCCTTCACAAGAGAAATCTATCGCCTGGCCGGGCTCTCCACCAACGTCGTCAGTGTCAGCACGAAGGAGTACCAGGCTGTCAATCCGCAGTCTGCTCCCCGCCCGCATTATTCGATTCTGGACAACTACATGCTCCGGCTGACCACCGATCATGTGTACGCCGACTGGAAGGATGCACTGAATGTCTACATGACAGAAATGGGGTACAAGGCGTGAGCGATTTCTTCCGCGGGATTCTCGGCAATCCCCTGTTCGTCGCCGCTGCCTGCAGCTGGCTGACAGCACAAACGACGAAGACCATCCTGTACTTTATCATCAATCATGAATTCAACTGGGAGCGCATCATCGGCGCCGGCGGAATGCCCAGCGCACATTCTGCCACGGTCTGTGCCCTGGTGATGTCCACTGCGCTGACTTATGGCGTTCGCGGCTTTGAATTCCCCATGACCTGCTTTTTTGCATTCATCGTCATGTATGATGCCATGGGTGTGCGCAGAGAAACCGGCGAGCAGGCAAAGGTGTTGAACGAGATCATTGATCAGTGGTTTAATATGGGAAATGTGCTGCAGACGAGAACACCGATGGAGAATTTCAAGGAATTCGTGGGACACACTCCCCTCCAGGTTCTGGTGGGAGCCGTCATCGGGCTGCTCCTCGGTGCCCTCGTATGTATGTGGTAGTGATCTTAGAAAGGAAGAAAGGAAAAGATGAAGAAAGTAACCGCGCTGCTCTTGACCGGCATCACCGCTGCCTCTTTGCTCCTGTCCGGATGCGGTTCCGAGGAAACGGAAAGCTACTCCATTTCCGAGACCATCCCCGAGGACGATACCTCTGCAGCGGATGCCCAGACACCGACATCCACGGAAGAGGAGGCTCCGGAGGGAAAGGTCCGCAGCCAGCTCACCAACGAATGGATCGATGAGGAGCTCTATGATCAGCGTCCCATCGCTGTCATGTATCCCATCAACAAGGAGGCCATGCCGCAGTATGGCTATGACAAGGTCGATATCTTCTATGAAATTCTGGAAGAGGACGGTATGAGCCGTCAGATGGCCATTATGAAGGACTGGAAGAATCTGGACAAAATCGGCAATATCCGCAGTATCCGCGATTATTTTGTCTATCCTGCGCTGGAGTATGATTCCATCATCGTCCACTTCGGAGGACCCATCGTATACGTAAAGGATATCCTGACCCGTGACGATGTGCAGAACATCAACGGCGTCGGCGGAGAGCTCGGCGACAGCTATGATGCCTTTTTCCGTGAGAATCCGGACGGCCGCGCCTCTGAGCACACTGCATACACCAGCAGTGAGAAGCTTCTCGCCGCCTGCGATACCGCCGGTTTCTCCCTGACCTACCGCGATGATGTGTTCTCGGATTACAAGGACCGGAGCCACTATCAGTTTACCTCTGCCTCCGACAAGAACACACTGGAGAGTTATGATTCCGCTGTGGATGCGACGAAGCTGGACTTCTCCGATGCCTACCCCGCCGACACACCGGTGTTCGAATACAATTCCGACGACCATCTGTATTACCGCAGCATCTACGGTGAGCCGCAGGTGGACGGCACCACCGGAACACAGCTCTCCTTTGAGAACATTCTCGTACAGTGGGCTTATTATGAGGTTCGCGATGACAACGGCTATCTTGCCTTCCAGATGCACGACAACACGCACGACGGCATGTTCATCACCGAGGGCAAAATGATCCACGTCACCTGGACTAAGGACAGCGACTACGGCCCGACCAGATATTATGACGACAATGGGGACGAGATCACGCTGAACACCGGAAAAACCATGGTCTGCGTTCTGAAGGACGATGTCGGCTTCACGGTAGACGGCTCCTCCATTCGTCCCTCTGCCAGCTATTGATTACTTCCTCCAGACAAGTCTTATCACCAGAACGGGAAGGAAATCGAAGCTTTCGATTTCCTTCCCGTTTTTCGATTCCCGCTCAGACATGCGAGTTCCTTTGACTGCTGTTGCTCCTCAGCAGAGCCCGATAAGATGCATAATCCTCTGAAAAACAACGATCAGATACCACATTCCATACCGACAGACCAGATAAAGAAAAGCCAGCGCGAATGCAATCATGATCAACAGTAAAATTTCCCCCGTTTTTTTCATGTTTCCTCCTTTTCCGGATCATCTTCCGGCAAAACATTCAACACAATCAGCCTCTTCTTAATTTTTATCATTCCCTGGGTATCTGCTTTACGCTAAAAACATCATATACAATTAACGTGCATCTCTCAATAATCATCATACGAATCTCCGGAGTACCGGTTGTCGTAATATCCGTCTCCGGTTCGGTCATATCCTCTGTCATACCGGTGATTCTCATAATATTCATTCCGCTGCACGTGTGCGCGTCTGGCCCGGCGCCTGCGCTGTCTGGCCCGCTCCCTGGCCTCCTTCATGGAAACAGAGAACCGGATGGACACCGACAGAACGGCAGCGGCAAGAAGAATTGTGATCAGAAACGAAGAAACATTGATGTAAATCGTATCATTGATTCCCAGCATCACGTAGCGGGAGAAAAATTTCATCAGAAGCGAGCTCGTCTCTCCCTGCGTTGCATATTCCTCTGACACCTGACCCGCCACGGACAGCTCCGAATTCTCCGACAGGCTGGCCGGAACCAGCACCGTGCTGCCGACCTCCACGCCGTCCGTTCCGCCGTAGTAATACGTAATCGTGTTGTCCTGTCCGTACACCGCCGTGAGGTCACCGACGCTCGACCCGTCCGGCACCACGACACTGCCGCCGGCTGCGATGGTGAGAGCGGGAGTATCCGACCCCAGCAGATCCATGCCCTCCATCAGAAAGTCGCCGCAGTCCGTGGCAGGAAGAGCTGTATTTTCTATGGAGACCGCGGTAAATTCCTCATAGCCGTAATTGAACAGCGTCACCGTATCCTCGAACTGGGCCGGAGAATCCTCCCGCATGACCACACAGATCAGCCGGCGGTCTCCCTGTTCACAGCCGGTCACCAGATTCTCATGCGACTGGCTGGTATATCCCGTCTTGCCTCCGATGATGCCGGTGTAGGACGTCGCCCCCGTAATGAGCTCGTGCTTGTTGGTCAGGGTGAAGTCGTCCGGCTGCGTATCCGTTGCCTGAAAATGATAGGTGGCGCAGTTGCCCACCTTCCGGCACACCTCATTATCGAAAAAGGCCAGCGCGATCCTGCCCAGATCGTAGGCGCTGGTGTAGTGGTTGTCATCGTACAGTCCGTTGGTATTGACGAAATGGCTCTCTGTACAGCCGAGCTCTGTCGCCCTTTCGTTCATTTTCTCCACAAAGGCATCGATGGATCCCGAAACCTTCTCCGCCAGAGCGTTGGCCACCTCATTGGCGGAGCCCACCATCAGACCGTACAGGGCCTCCTCCACCGTGATGGTTTCTCCGACGCTCATGCCGATGTTGGAGCCGTCCGCCGGAACGGCGGCAATGGCGGATTCCGAGAAGGTTATCGTATCTGAAAGATCCAGATTCTCTGCGGCGATGAGACAGGTCAGCAGCTTCGTCGTGCTGGCCGGGTACATCTTCTCATGGATGTTCTTGGCATACAGAACGGTGCCCGTAGAGGCATCCAGCAGAATGGCACTCTTCGCCGGAACGGCAGGTCCCTGCGGCCAGCCGTCCACGGCGTTGGACTGAATCTGCTCCTCCTTCTGCTCCGCGGCCTGCGTGGTGTTCACCACGTGACCGTCGGAGGTCAGAACATCTCCCCCGGCATCGTTCACCACGGTTTCGGAATACGCATTGTCCGACACAGAAGCCGCCAATGCCCTTTCTGCCGGCACAATGCAAAGAACGCCGCTGCAGGCAGCGGCGCCAAGGAACAGGGTCAGTCTCCGCCATGCGGATCCTCTCCCGTACATTGTTCGATTCCGTGTTTTTCTAGCGGGCAAAATTCTCAACCTTCTTCTGCAGAGCCTCCTGCGGAATGAGACCGACGCTTGTTTCCACCACCTCACCGTTCCGGAAGAAGAGGAGTGTCGGAATGGACATCACGTTGTAGCGCTCCGCAATGTCCGGTGCATGATCCACATTGAGCTTGCCGACCTTCACCTTCCCCTGGAACATTCCCTCCATGGCGCTCACCGCGGGAGCCATCATCTTGCACGGACCGCACCAGTCCGCGTAGAAGTCCACCACAACCGGAAGGCTGCTCTTTAAAACCTCAGTTTCAAAATTTTCCGATGTAAAAATCATTCTAATCCTTCCTTTCCGTTTCTCTGTCTGCGAATCAGAACATATTTGTTAATCTTATTTCCCTTTGCGGAGAATTTCTCCTCATATTCCGTCATGATATTCCCCTCGTTCATCACGGGGTCCGCATGGAGATCGTACGTGATCTTCTCTATGCCGAATACGCTGAAGGGAACCTCCTCCACGGCAAAATCGAACAGCTCCCGATTGTCCGTCTTGAACTCAATGGTGCCTGCAGCATCCAGTATTGCATCATACCGGCGCAGGAATTCTCTGGAGGGAAGCCGCCGCTTGGCGTTGCGCTTCTTCGGCCAGGGATCTGAGAAATTAAGGTAAATCTTCTGAATCTCCCCCGGTGCAAAATATTCTGTGATCAGCTCCGCCTCCGCGCGTAGGAACCGCAGATTCGGCAGCTGCCGTTCATTCTGTACATCCACATCGCGCAGCAGAACGCTGGAAAACTTCTCCAGGCCGATATAGTTGATCTCCGGATGGCGCTCTGCCAGCTCCAGAAGGAACCGTCCCTTTCCGGTGCCGATTTCCAGATGCAGCGGCCGGTCATTGCCGAACACCTCTCTCCAGCTTCCCTTATGGGCCTCCGGATCCTGAACAACAAAAGGGCTCTCCTGTATGGTATCACGGGCCCTCGGAATATTGCGTAGCCTCACGAACAATCCTTTCTTTGGGGACTGGTGCACGAACACCAGCACCGGAACCATGTTTTTTGCTCTTTTCACAATCCTTTTATGAGCAGTTTAGAACTGTGTGCCATAATCATAAAGTGACAGGCAGACAAATGCAAGAAAGTGACAGGCAGTCATCATGAATGAAATCAAGGAACCCAAGAAACCCATTATGACCTTCTGGACCGTCGCCATGATTGTTCTGCTGCTCCTGAATCTCATTGCGGTTCCCCTGATGCAGAACTCCAGCATTCAGGAAACAGACTACGGAACCTTCATGAAATATACGCAGGAGAAGAAGATCGATCAGGTAGAGATCCAGAGCAACAAGATTCTCTTTACCCTGAAGGACGATGCCGATTCTGACAGCTCCGCGGACCGTTATCCCCGTTCGCAGATCATTTACGAAACGGGCCTCATGAACGACGACGGACTGGTGCAGAGGCTCTATGATGCAGGTGCCGTCTTCTCCAGCGAAATCATTGAACAGCAGAGTCCGATCGTTTCTTTCCTTCTCTTCTGGATTCTGCCCATCATCCTCATCGGCTTCTTTACGAACTTCCTGCGCCGGAAGATGATGAAGAATCTCACCGGAGGCGACAGCATGACCTTCGGCGGCGGTTTCCCCGGTCTCGGCGGTATGGGAAAGAGCAGCGCCAAGGTCTATGTAAAATCCTCCGATGTCATCAAATTCGCGGATGTGGCAGGAGAGGAGGAGGCCAAGGAAAATCTGCAGGAGATCGTAACCTTCCTCAAGAACCCGGCACAGTATCAGGAGATCGGTGCCAAAATGCCAAAGGGCGTGCTCCTTGTAGGCCCTCCCGGAACCGGCAAAACCATGCTGGCCAAGGCCGTTGCCGGCGAAGCGGATGTCCCGTTCTTCTCCATCTCGGGATCGGAATTCGTTGAAATGTTCGTCGGCATGGGAGCTGCCAAGGTTCGTGATCTCTTCAAGCAGGCGAAGGAGAAGGCCCCCTGCATTGTGTTCATCGATGAGATCGATGCCATCGGCGGTAAGCGCTCCGCAGGAAGCGGCTACGGCGGCAACGATGAGAGAGAGCAGACCCTCAACCAGCTGCTGACGGAAATGGACGGCTTTGAGGGCAACACCGGCGTCATCATTCTCGCCGCCACCAACCGCCCCGAATCTCTGGACGCAGCACTCACGCGGCCCGGCCGTTTTGACCGGAGGGTTCCGGTGGAGCTGCCGGATCTCAAGGGACGCGAGGATATCCTCAAGGTCCATGCCAGAAAGATCAAGATTGCGGACGACGTGGATTTCAATAAAATTGCCCGCATGGCTGCCGGCGCATCCGGCGCAGAGCTCGCCAACATCGTCAACGAAGCGGCGCTGCGGGCGGTCCGCAGCGGCAGGAAATTTGCGACCGAATCCGATATGGAGGAATCCATCGAGGTCGTCATTGCAGGATATCAGAAGAAGAATGCCATTCTCTCCGATAAGGAGAAGCTGGTGGTTTCCTATCATGAGATTGGCCATGCACTCGTCGCCGCTCTTCAGGACGGCACCGCACCCGTACAGAAGATTACCATCATTCCCCGGACCAGCGGTGCCCTCGGCTACACCATGCAGGTGGAAAAGGACAATCACTATCTCGTTACCAAGGATGAGCTGCTCAGTGAAATTGCAACTCTCTGCGGCGGGCGGGCCGCAGAGGAGGTTGTCTTCCATTCCATCTCCACCGGTGCCTCCAATGACATTGAAAAGGCAACGAAGCTGGCCCGGGAGATGATCACCCGCTACGGCATGAGCAAGGACTTCGGTATGGTGGCGTTGGAGACGGTGAACAATCAGTATCTCGGCGGAGACTCCTCCCTTGCCTGCTCTCCTCAGACACAGGCGAGGATCGATCAGCAGGTGGTGGAGCTCGTGGAGCAGCAGCACAGAAAGGCCGCCGAAATTCTGCAGGAGAACAAGACCAAGCTCGATGAGCTGGCGCAGCACCTGTATGAGAAGGAGACCATTACCGGGGAGGAATTCATGGAAATCCTTAACCGCAAGCCGCAGCTCGAATGCCATGATTAAAAGAGAGCTGGATGTTTTCATAACGAAAACATCCAGCTCTCTTTTTCTCACACGCGTTCCGATGCTGCCTCAGCCATGCAGTCCGTCCGTCTGACGCTGCATATCCTCCACCACGATATCATAGATCTCGCCCAGGGTTCTGAAATATTCCAGCACGAGCCAGGGCTCGTTGGTGTGATAATGAAGCTTCAATGTAGCCTTTTCTCCGCCGACCCCATCCTCGCCGGTATCTCCGGCAACGATCAGACAATCTCCCTGAAAGCTGCTGAGAATGTGGTCTCTCGCCTCATCCACAAGATCATCGCAGGCATCGTCATCCATCCCGTAAACATCCAGCAGGAGCTGCGTATCATAGCGAAATTCAATGATTTCCTTATGATTGGCCATACTGTTCCTCATCCTTTCTAAACGTAAACCTTGATATTGCCGAACATTCTGACTTTCAAATCCGCTATCATCATACTCCCCTGGCGCCCGGCTTGTCATCCTTCCTTTTCCATCGTCCGTCATTGGTTGACAGATACCCAGGCAGGGTATATAGTCTGTTTTATCTTGATACCCCACCAGGGTATTTTAAGGCAGGGAGGAATTCACCATGTCGGAAATTACGAAATCCTGTGAAGAGCTTACACAGGAAATTCATAATGAGCTTAATGAACAGCAGATCGCAGAGAGTGAACGCGAGCTTCTCTCCGGAGCCTGTCCCTGCTGTCACAAAAAAGACCGCAGTGCGGCAGAGGAGAGGGATCTCATTACCCGCCTGAATCGCATCGAGGGGCAGATCCGCGGTATCCGCAGGATGGTGGAGGCCGATGCCTACTGTGTGGATATTCTCACGCAGGTTTCAGCTGCAGGCTCTGCCCTGAACAGCTTTACAAAGGTTCTGCTGACCAGCCACATCAAAACCTGCGTTGCCGAGGACATTCGGGAGGGACATCAGGAGAAGGTGGATGAGCTGGTAAGAGTTCTGCCGAAGCTGATGAAGTGATGCCCGGCTGTCCTCCTGCCACTTCCTGTGTGTGAACCCGTTCGATGTCCAGAATTTTCATCAGAAAGGATCGTACCATGCAGCAATTCAATGTAACCGGCATGAGCTGTGCCGCCTGCCAGGCGCGCGTGGAAAAGGCCGTATCCAGGGTTCCCGGCGTCACCTCCTGTGCCGTCAGTCTGCTGACCAATTCCATGGGCGTGGAGGGAACCGCCTCGCCCTCCGACATCATTCAGGCCGTTGAGAACGCCGGCTACGGCGCGACCGTTCGAAATGCACCCGGAAGGACCGCAGGAGGGAAAGGTTATACCGATCGGATGACAGCCCAGGAGGATGCTCTGCGGGATAAGACAACTCCTGTTCTGAGGCAGCGCCTGATCTGGTCCCTGCTCTTTCTCACGGTGCTCATGTATTTTTCCATGGGAGCGCACATGTGGGGCTGGCCCGTTCCCGGCTTTATGAAGGGAAACCACGTGGCCATGGGTCTTGCTCAGCTCCTCCTCTCGGGCATCATCCTGGTGATCAACCAGAAGTTCTTTCTCTCCGGCTTCAAAAGCCTTTTTCACGGTGCCCCTAACATGGACTCCACCATTGCACTTGGCTCGGGAGCTGCCTTTGTCTATTCCACCATCATGCTCTTTGCCATGACCAGGGCCCAGGTCGACGGCGGAAGCGAAGCCGCCATGCCCTACATGAATGAATTCTACTTTGAATCCGCGGCCATGATTCTCACGCTGATCACCGTCGGAAAGATGCTGGAATCCATTTCCAAGGGACGTACCACAGATGCTCTGAAATCCCTCATGAGGCTGGCGCCGAAAACCGCAGTCCTGCTGCGGGACGGAAAAGAAGTCACCGTCTCCGTCGATGAGGTGGCGGCGGGTGATCTCTTCGTCGTCCGTCCCGGTGATAATATTCCGGTGGACGGAGTCGTTGTCGAGGGCACCAGTGCCGTCAATGAGGCTGCTCTGACCGGAGAATCCCTTCCCGTGGATAAGATTCAGGGCGATACGGTCAGCTCCGCGACCGTCAACCAGAGCGGCTTTCTCACCTGCCGGGCCACGAGGGTAGGAGAGGATACCACCCTGTCACAGATCATCGCCATGGTCAGCGATGCGGCAGCCACCAAGGCCCCCGTCGCGAAGCTTGCCGATCGAATCTCCTCCGTCTTTGTTCCCTCGGTCATCGCGCTTTCGGTTCTCACCATTGCCCTCTGGCTCCTTCTGGGAAAGGAGATCGGCTTCGCCCTTGCCAGAGGAATCTGCGTTCTCGTGGTGTCCTGCCCCTGCGCGCTGGGACTCGCCACACCTGTCGCCATCATGGTAGGAAACGGCGTGGGTGCGAAGAACGGCATTCTGTTCAAGACGGCAGAGGCCCTGCAGGAAACCGGCCGCATACAGATCGTCGCCCTGGACAAAACCGGCACCATCACCAGCGGAACTCCCGTCGTAACCGAGCTGCTGCCCGCAGACGGTGTTTCCGAAGCGGAGCTGCTCGCGAAGGCAAGGCTCCTGGAGGCCAGATCCGAGCATCCTCTTGCAAAGGCAATTGTCTCGTATGAAGAGAAAGAGGCTTCCTTCGACCTCCGGGACGACACACTGACGGATTTCCTTGCCATTCCCGGAAACGGATTGAGCGGAAGGCTCCAGGGAAAAATGCTCTTTGGAGGAAATGAGGAATTCATCCGCAGCAGGGCCACGATTCCCGGCGCGCTGTCCGAACAGGCTGCCATTCTTGCAGAAGAGGGCAAGACACCGATGTTCTTCGCCGAGAACACGAGAATTCTCGGCATCATCGCCGTCGCAGATACCATCAAGGAGGATTCCGCTCAGGCCATTCGTGAGCTCCGGAGCATGGGCATTCATGTTGTCATGGTCACAGGCGACAATCCGCGTACGGCAGCCGCCATCGGAAGAGAGGCAGGTGTTGATGAGGTTGCCGCCGGCATCCGCCCGGACGGCAAGGAGAGGATTGTCCGGAGGCTCCAGGAAAAGGGAAGAGTTGCCATGGTGGGTGACGGCATCAACGATGCCCCCGCTCTCACAAGGGCGAACATCGGCATAGCGATCGGTGCCGGCACGGATGTTGCGATCGATGCCGCAGACGTGGTGCTCATGAAATCACGACTCTCGGATGTGTCCGCTGCCATTCGTCTCTCCAAGGCCACCTACCGCAACATCCTCGAGAATCTTTTCTGGGCGCTGATCTACAATGTTCTCCTGATCCCTCTGGCAGCCGGACTCTATTCCCATTGGGGATTCACCATGAACCCCATGTGGGGTGCCGCAGCCATGAGCTGCTCCAGCTTCTTCGTCTGCATGAATGCACTGCGCCTGAACCTCCTGAACATTCACGATGCAGGGCATGACCGCAGCGCAAGAGATTCTCTGGCCGATGAAATTCTTCTTTCAGAGAATGCTTCACCCGTGAATTTCTCTCCGAATTTCCCCGGAGAGCATTTCAATACAGATACAGGAAAAAGCCATGCAGATATGGCAGAGGCTCCGCAGGAGAAGAGAGCCGGAAAGGAGATTGTTATGACCAGAACCATGCAGATTGAAGGAATGATGTGCGGACACTGTGAGAAGGCCGTCAGGACAGCACTCGAAGCCATTGACGGCGTAGTCCGCGCCGATGTCTCACACGAAAAGGGCAGTGCCGTTGTGGAGCTTTCCGCAGACATTGACGATTCCGTTCTGAAAAAGGCCGTGGAGGATAAGGATTACAAGGTGACTGCAATCGTCTGATCTGTGCTACACTGAGAGGACAACAAAGATGCAGCATTCCATGCAGGAAGGCTGCGCAACCATACCACGGAGGATATATCTATGGCAGAAGTAAATGAAACCGAACAGAGCAAGGATCCCATTCGCTTCGATATGATCGTAAGAGACGTCATTCTGGCCCATCCGGATGCTGCAGAGGTTCTGATGCGCGTCGGCATGGGCTGCATCAGCTGCCCCGCCGCTCTCATGGAGAGCCTCGGCGATGCCTGTGCAGTACACGGACTCGACGGCGAAGAGGTAGTGAAATACCTCAATCAGGAGCTGAATCTCCCGCAGGCAGAGTGATCCCTGACGGAAGAATTTCCGGTAAACTGTTCAGAATTCAATCCGAAAGAGGGAAGACATCGGAACCCCGATGTCTTCCCTCTTTCTCTGTGCTGTTCGATTCCTGTGCTGCTCTATTCGGCCGGCTTTCCGTCCTCGGCTTCCTCGCGGACCTTGGCAATCTTCACAACCCTGACACCCTCCTCCAGGTTGATCAGCTTCACACCGGAGGTAATCCTGCTGTGAACCGGGATCTCGCTCATCCGAATCTGAATGATGATGCCGGCCGACGTGATCATCATAATCTCATGCTCGTCATTGACCGCCTTGACACCTGCCACGTCACCGGTCTTATCCGTGATCTTATAGCACTTCAGTCCCTTGCCTCCGCGGCTCTGAACCCGGAATTCATCCCATGCACTCCGTTTGCCCATGCCGTTCTCCGAAACCACCAGAACCGAATCTCCCTGCG